>NZ_JBMRGI010000009.1:0-214734 GCF_049384345.1 Stenotrophomonas sp. CASM110 | reverse complement strand
ATGGATGCCGCGGCCAAGCCCCCACGGACGGGTTTACGGCGTCCCCCGCCATCCCCACCCGCCCGGCCAAGCCCACCAATCCAACCGGGCTTTCCGCGACCAACCCAAACAAACTCCCGCCACGAGGGGCTGCGCCGTTGGCTGAAAACCCATGTAACCGCTTACAAGGAAACGGATTTTTGCCGCAACGGGTATCATGACCGGCTGACTTCACACAGGAGCCACCCGCTCATGCGCCGCAAGATCGTCGCCGGAAACTGGAAGCTGCATGGCAGCCGTCAATTCGCCAATGAACTGCTGGGGCAGGTGGCTGCCGGGCTGCCGCTGGAGGGGGTGGACGTGGTGATCCTGCCGCCGCTGCCGTACCTGGGCGAGCTGGTCGAGGACTTCGGCGAGACCGGCCTGGCCTTCGGCGCGCAGGACGTGAGCAGCAACGAGAAGGGCGCCTATACCGGCGAGGTCTGCGCGGCCATGCTGGTCGAGGTCGGGGCCCGCTATGGCCTGGTCGGCCATTCCGAGCGCCGCCAGTATCACCATGAAAGCAGCGAGCTGGTCGCGCGCAAGTTCGCCGCCGCCCAGCATGCCGGCCTGGTGCCGGTGCTGTGCGTGGGCGAGACCCTGGAGCAGCGCGAGGCCGGACAGACCGAAGCGGTCATCGCCAGCCAGCTGGCGCCGGTGCTGGAACTGGTCGGCGCGGCCGGCTTTGCCCAGGCCGTGGTCGCCTACGAGCCGGTCTGGGCCATCGGTACCGGCCGTACTGCTACAAAGGAGCAGGCACAGCAGGTGCACGCGTTCATCCGTGGCGAAGTTGCGCGCTTCGATGCTAGAATTGCTGATTCACTGCCCATTGTTTACGGCGGTAGCGTGAAGCCCGACAATGCCGGGGAACTGTTCGCGCAGCCGGATGTCGATGGTGGGCTGGTCGGCGGCGCCTCCCTGGTGGCCGCGGACTTCCTGGCCATCGCACGGGCGGCGGCCGCGAACTAATCCTAGAAGTATTGTCCGAGGGCGGTTTCCAATGCTGATGTTGATCCTCAATGTCGTCTACGTGCTGGTCGCTGTGGCCATGATCGCGCTGATCCTGATGCAGCGTGGCTCGGGTGCGGCGGCGGGTTCGGGCTTTGGCGCCGGCGCCTCGGGTACGGTGTTCGGTGCGCGTGGCG
This sequence comes from Stenotrophomonas sp. CASM110, assembly GCF_049384345.1. NCBI lineage: Bacteria > Pseudomonadati > Pseudomonadota > Gammaproteobacteria > Lysobacterales > Lysobacteraceae > Stenotrophomonas > Stenotrophomonas sp. CASM110. The sequence goes on along the minus strand of NZ_JBMRGI010000009.1, from coordinate 213,571 downwards.
CCTCGAATTTCCTGTCCAAGTCGACCAAGTGGCTGGCCGTCGTGTTCTTCGGCATCAGTCTCTTCATGGCCTGGTATGCCGGTCACGGCGCCCGTCCGGCGGCCGACCAGGACCTGGGCCTGATGTCCGCCCCGGCGGCCAGCGCGCCGGCGGCTCCGGCGGGCGAACTGCCGGCCGTTCCGAAGGCCGATCCGGTCCCGGCCGCCCCGGTTCCGGCGGCGAATGTGCCGGCTCAGGCGGAATCTTCGGTTTCTGGTGAAGAAAAGCCTTCGGAAGGCTCCCAGAAACACTGAAGCCGGTTACAATACGCGGCGCATCGGGAAGATAGTCTGATGTGATCGTTTGCCCAGGTGGCGGAATTGGTAGACGCACTACCTTGAGGTGGTAGCGACGCAAGTCGTAGGGGTTCGAGTCCCCTCTTGGGCACCATTTGTAAGTAAAGCGGGTTCGTCTGGCGCGCAAGGCGCCAGGCAGGTTCCCGTCCACTCCCCCATGCCAAAGCGCCTGCAGGCGCGGCGGCAGAGGCAAGAGAGAATCGCTGTGCTGGCCGAATATTTGCCTTCTCTGCTGTTTCTGATCGTTGCCACCGGTATCGGCATTACGCTGATGCTGGTTGGTCGATTCCTCGGTCCCCGCCGCCCCGATCTGGAAAAGCTGTCGCCGTACGAGTGCGGCTTCGAGGCCTTCGAAGACGCGCGCATGAAGTTTGACGTGCGCTACTACCTGATCGCGATCCAGTTCATCGTCTTCGACCTGGAAATCATCTTCATCGTGCCGTGGACCCAGGTCTTCATGGAGCTGGGCGCCCGTTCGCTCATCACCATGGGCCTGTTCGTCGGCATGCTGTTCCTCGGTTTCATTTACGTCTGGAAGAAGGGAGCGCTGGAATGGGAGTGATTCAGACTCTCGATGGCCTGATGAACAACCCGTCGCCGGAAGGCCGGGTTGATGACATCCTGCGGCCGGAAGGCGACAACCCGCTGCTGGAAAAGGGCTTCGTCACCACCAGCGTCGACGCACTGCTGAACTGGGCGCGCACCGGCTCGATGTGGCCGATGACCTTCGGCCTGGCCTGCTGCGCGGTCGAGATGATGCACGCCGGCGCCGCGCGCCTGGACCTTGACCGTTACGGCGTGGTGTTCCGCCCGTCGCCGCGTCAGTCCGACGTGATGATCGTGGCCGGTACCCTGGTCAACAAGATGGCCCCGGCGCTGCGCAAGGTCTACGACCAGATGCCGGACCCGAAGTGGGTCATCTCGATGGGTAGCTGTGCCAACGGTGGTGGCTATTACCACTACTCCTATTCTGTCGTGCGCGGCTGTGATCGCGTGGTGCCGGTGGACGTCTACGTCCCGGGCTGCCCGCCGACCGCCGAGGCGCTGGTGTACGGGATCCTGCAGCTGCAGAAGAAGATCTGGCGTACACAGACCATCGCCCGCTGACCCCTTCACCTGACAAGAGCGCGCCAAGCCCCCATGGCAGAGCAAGCATCCTTCATCGACCGACTCTCCGCACGTTTCGCTGGTGCGAAGGTCATCGTGGTCGAACCCCGCGGCGAAGTGACGCTGGAAGTGCCTGCCGCCGAGTGGCACGCCACCGCCCTGGCGCTGCGTGACGAGTTTGGTTTCGAGCAGGCCGTGGATCTGTGCGGCGTCGACTACCTCGGTTATGGCTCCGACGAATGGGACACCGCCGACGTGTCCTCGCAGGGCTTCAGCCGTGGTGTCGAAGGCAAGGCCCAGGGCCGCTTCGCGTGGGGCGAGTTCCCCACCGAGGAAAACGGTGCCGACGGTGCCCGCCCGCAGCACATGCCGACCCAGCGTTTCGCCGTGGTCGCCCAGCTGCGCTCGTACCAGCACAACCTGATGATGCACCTGCGCTGCTTCGCCCCTGACGAAGCGCTGCCGGTGGTGTCCTCGCTGACCAGCGTGTGGCCGGGCCTGAACTGGTTCGAGCGCGAAGCGTTCGACCTGTACGGCGTGATCTTCGAAGGCCACCCGGACCTGCGCCGGATCCTGACCGACTACGGTTTCGTCGGCCATCCGTTCCGCAAGGACTTCCCGCTGATCGGCAATGTCGAAGTCCGCTACGACGAAGAAAAGAAGCGCGTGATCTACGAACCGGTCACCTCGGTGGAGCCGCGTGTCGGCGTGCCGCGCGTGATCCGTGACGACGCCCGTCTGCAGACCGCAGCCGGTGAGCGCGCGCAGGAGGCAGTGAAGTGAGCCACGTACACCAGGCCGGCGAAGCGTTCGCCAGCAACGCCGCCGAAAGCCGGCAGGAAATCCGCAACTACACCATGAACTTCGGCCCGCAGCATCCGGCCGCTCATGGTGTGCTGCGCCTGATCCTGGAAATGGACGGCGAAACCATCATGCGTGCCGACCCGCACGTGGGTCTGCTGCACCGTGGCACCGAGAAGCTGGCCGAGTCCAAGCCGTTCAACCAGTCGATCGGCTACATGGATCGCCTCGACTACGTGTCGATGATGTGCAACGAGCACGCCTACGTGCGCGCGATCGAGACCCTGATGGGCATCGAGGCGCCGGAGCGTGCGCAGTACATCCGCACCATGTACGACGAGATCACCCGCATCCTCAACCACCTGATGTGGCTGGGCTCCAACGCGCTCGACCTGGGTGCGATGGCCGTGATGCTGTATGCCTTCCGTGAGCGCGAAGAGCTGATGGACTGCTATGAAGCGGTCTCCGGCGCGCGCATGCACGCGGCGTACTACCGCCCGGGCGGTGTCTACCGCGACCTGCCGGACCACATGCCGAAGTACAAGGAATCGCGCTGGCACAAGGGCAAGGCGCTGAAGCAGCTCAATGCTTCACGCGAAGGCTCGCTGCTGGACTTCCTGGAGAACTTCACCGTCGAGTTCCCCAAGCGCGTCGACGAATACGAAACCCTGCTGACCGACAACCGCATCTGGAAGCAGCGTACCGTCGGCATCGGCGTGGTCACTCCGGAACTGGCGCACCAGTGGGGCATGACCGGCGTGATGCTGCGTGGCTCGGGCGTGGCCTGGGACCTGCGCAAGAAGCGCCCGTACGCCAAGTACGATGCTGTCGATTTCGACATCCCGCTGGGCAAGGAAGGCGACTGCTACGACCGCTACCTGGTCCGCGTCGCCGAAATGCGCGAATCCAACCGCATCATCAAGCAGTGCGTGGCGTGGCTGAAGGCCAACCCCGGCCCGGTCATGGTCAAGAACTTCAAGGTCGCTCCGCCCAAGCGCGAGGACATGAAGGACGACATGGAAGCGCTGATCCACCACTTCAAGCTGTTCAGCGAAGGCTATTGCGTACCGGCGGGTGAAACCTATGCGGCCGTGGAAGCGCCCAAGGGCGAATTCGGCTGCTACCTGGTCTCCGATGGCGCCAACAAGCCCTTCCGCGTGCACCTGCGCGCACCGGGCTTCGCCCACCTGTCCTCGATCGATTCGATCGTGCGCGGTCACATGCTGGCCGACGTGGTGGCGATGATCGGTACCTATGACCTGGTGTTCGGCGAGGTTGACCGGTAATGCCGTCCGCCACGCCAACGCCCGCTGCAGGCAGCCGGCGCAAGCCGGCGCCGCAGTTTCTGGAATTTCACGTTATGCATTTCGCTGAGGTCGGCCGATGAAGGCGACAGGTAATTTCGAGGCGGCGCGCGACGTCGACCCGATGGTGGTGCTGAGCGACAAGACCCGCGCTCACATCGATCACTGGCTGTCCAAGTTCCCGCCGGACCGCAAGCGCTCTGCCGTGCTGCAGGGCCTGCATGCGGCCCAGGAGCAGAACCAGGGCTGGCTGACCGACGAGCTGATCGCCGCCGTCGCCAAGTACCTCGACCTGCCGCCGGTGTGGGCCTACGAGGTCGCCAGCTTCTACTCGATGTTCGAGACCGAGAAGGTGGGCCGCAACAACGTGGCCATCTGCACCAACATCAGCTGCTGGCTCAATGGCGCCGAGGACATCGTCCGCCATTGCGAGAAGAAGCTGGGCATCAAGCACGGTGAATCGACCCCGGACGGCCGCGTCTACCTCAAGCGCGAGGAAGAGTGCCTGGCCGGTTGTGGCGGCGCGCCGATGATGGTCATCAACGGTCACTACCATGAGCGTCTGACCCTGGAAAAGGTCGACGAGCTGCTGGACGGGCTGGAGTAAGGGCATGGCACATCACCACGAATCCAAGGGTCCGGTCGGCCCCGCGCCGCTGCCGCACCAGGTGGTCTACACCACCCTGCATTACGACACCCCGTGGTCGTACGAAAGCTACCTGAAGACCGGTGGCTACGCCGCCCTGCGCAAGATCCTCGAAGAGAAGATCCCGCCGGAGCAGGTCATCGAGATGGTCAAGGCCTCGGGCCTGCGCGGCCGCGGTGGCGCAGGCTTCCCGACCGGCCTGAAGTGGTCCTTCATGCCCAAGGGCAACATGCAGAAGTACATCCTCTGCAACTCGGACGAATCCGAGCCGGGCACCTGCAAGGACCGCGACATCCTGCGCTACAACCCGCATTCGGTGGTGGAAGGCATGGCGATCGCCTGCTACGCCACCGGTTCGACCGTGGGTTACAACTACCTGCGCGGTGAGTTCCACCACGAGCCGTTCGAGCACTTCGAGCAGGCCCTGGCCGACGCCTATGCGAACGGCTGGCTGGGCAAGAACATCCTCGGCAGCGGCGTGGACATCGACATCTACGGTGCGCTGGGCGCCGGCGCCTACATCTGCGGCGAAGAAACCGCGCTGATGGAATCGCTGGAAGGCAAGAAGGGCCAGCCGCGCTACAAGCCGCCGTTCCCGGCCAATTTCGGCCTGTATGGCAAGCCGTCGACGATCAACAACACCGAAACCTACGGTTCGGTGCCGGCGATCATCCGCAACGGTCCGGAGTGGTTCAAGGGCCTGAGCCTGACCGCCAACGGCGGTCCGAAGTGCTTCTCGGTGTCCGGCTGCGTGCAGAACGGCGGCAACTTCGAAGTGCCGCTCGGCACCAAATTCCACGACCTGCTGGAAATGGCAGGTGGCCTGCGACCGGGCCGCACGCTGAAGGGCGCGATCCCGGGCGGCGTGTCGATGCCGGTGCTGACCGCGGCCGAGCTGGAGGACCTGCCGATGGACTACGACACCATCCGTGCACTGGGCTCCGGCCTGGGTTCGGGCGCGATCGTGGTGCTCGACGACAGCGTCTGCTGCGTCAAGTTCGCCTGCCGCATCAGCCAGTTCTTCCACAAGGAATCCTGCGGCCAGTGCACCCCGTGCCGTGAAGGTACCGGCTGGATGCACCGCGTGCTGGAGCGCATCGTCGCCGGCAAGGCCACGATGGAAGACCTGCACCAGCTGAAGGCGGTGGCCGGGCAGATCGAAGGCCACACCATCTGTGCGTTCGGTGAAGCGGCTGCATGGCCCATCCAGGGCTTCCTGCGCCAGTTCTGGGACGAATTCGAGTACTACATCGTCAACGGTCATTCGATGGTTGACGGCAAGAAGGTGGAGGCAGCCGCCGCATGAGCGCGCAACCCGTAAACCCGAACGTGCCACCGGATCACGTGACCATCGAGATCGATGGCAAGTCGCTGGTCGTGCCCAAGGGTTCGATGATCATCCAGGCGGCCGACAAGGCCGGTATTCCGATTCCGCGCTTCTGCTACCACGAGAAGCTGCCGATCGCCGCCAACTGCCGCATGTGCCTGGTGGACGTGGAGAAGTCGCCGAAGCCGGCGCCGGCCTGCGCCACCCCGGTGATGGACGGCATGAAGGTCGCCACCCGCAGCGAGAAGGCACTGAAGTTCCAGCGCTCGGTGATGGAGTTCCTGCTCATCAACCACCCGCTGGACTGCCCGATCTGCGATCAGGGCGGCGAGTGCGAGCTGCAGGACGTGTCGTTGGGCTATGGCCGTTCGGTCAGCCGCTTCAACGAGCGCAAGCGCGTGGTGCCGGACGAGGACATGGGCCCGCTGGTCGCCACCGAGATGACCCGCTGCATCCAGTGCACCCGCTGCGTCCGCTTTACCGCCGACGTTGCCGGTACCTACGAACTGGGTGGCATGTACCGCGGTGAGAACCTGCAGATCGGCACCTTCGACGGCAAGCCGCTGACCACCGAGCTGTCCGGCAACGTCGTCGACGTCTGCCCGGTCGGCGCGCTGACCAACAAGGTGTTCCAGTTCCGCGCCCGTCCGTGGGAACTGACCGCGCGCGAATCGCTGGGCTACCACGACGCGATGGGTTCGAACCTGTTCCTGCACGTGCGTCGCGGTGAAGTGCTGCGCACCGTGCCGCGCGACAACGAAGCCGTGAACGAGTGCTGGCTGTCCGACCGTGACCGCTACTCGCACCAGGGCCTGTACAGCGAAGACCGTGCGGTCAAGCCGCTGCGCAAGGTCAATGGCGAGTGGAAGGAAGTGAGCTGGGCTGAAGGCCTGGCCGCGGCCGCCGAGATCCTCAAGGCCAACCAGGGCGACAACCTGGGCGTGCTGGTGCACCCGTCCACCTCGAACGAGGAAGGCGCGTTGCTGGCCCGCCTGGCCAAGGGCCTGGGCACGGGCAACATCGACCACCGCATCAACAACCGCGATTTCTCCGACGCCGCAACCGCCGAAGTGTTCGGCCTGCCGCTGGCCGAAATCGAAGGCGCTGACCGCATCGTCGTTCTGGGCAGCAACATCCGCCACGAACTGCCGCTGCTGCACGCCCGCCTGCGCAAGGCGCAGACCACCAAGGGCGCGAAGATCCATGTCGTCAACCCGGTGGACTTCGACTTCGCCTTCAGCATCGCCGGCAAGCAGATCGTCGCACCGTCGAAGTTCGTCGACGCGCTGGCCAACGCCGAGCTGCATTCGGCAGTGCAGGGCGGCAACAACACCGTGCTGATCGTCGGTGGCATCGCCGAAAACCACCCGCAGGCTGCCGCGATCCGCGCTGCTGCGCGTGAGTTCGCCGCCGCCACCGGTGCCAAGTTGTGCCGCATCCCGCAGGGCGCCAACGCCGTTGGCCTGACCCGCGCCGGTGTGCTGCCGGCCGGCAGGGACGTCGCCGCGATGCTGGCGCAGCCGCGCCAGGCCTATGTGGTGTACGGCCTGGAGCCGGGCCTGGACTTCGCCGATGCACCTGCCGCGCGCAAGGCGCTGGCCGGTGCCCAGGTGGTGGCTTTCAGCCAGTTCGCCTGTGCCTCGACCCGCGACATCGCCGACGTGATCCTGCCGATCGGTGCGCTGCCGGAAATCGACGCCACCCTGACCAACCTTGATGGTCGCGAGCAGTCGGCCCGTGCCGGCGGCAAGCTGCCGGGCGAGGCCCGTGAAGGCTGGCGCGTGCTGCGCGCCCTGGGCGGCGAGCTGGCCGTGGCCGGTTTCGACTTCACCGACCTGGCCGGCCTGCGCGCCAGCCTGGCCTCGGTACCGGTCACCGTTGCCGCTTCGGCGCAGCCGGTGGTTGCCGGCGAAGGCCTGGAAGTGGCTTCGACCGCCGCGATCTACCGCACCGATGCGGTGGTCCGTCGCGCCCCGGCGCTGCAGTCGCATCCGCTCAACAACGCCCCGCGCATCGTGCTGAACGCTGAAGATGCCGCTCGCCTGCAGCTGCAGGAAGGGCAGATGGCCAAGGTCGGCACCGATGCCGGCAAGGCCACCCTGCCGGTGGTGGTCGACGCCCGCGTCGCTGCGGGTTCGGTCTGGATTGAATCGGGCCACGGCGCGACCGCGCCGCTGGGTGCCGCTCGCGTATCGGTGGTGGCTGCATGAACGAATTGCTGTTGAACGCGGTCGACCCGCTGCACCAGTGGCTGCTGGGCCTCGGTGACATCGGCGCGCTGATCTGGATCATCCTGAAGATCCTGGTGATCGCCGTTCCGGTGATCATCTCGGTGGCCTTCTACGTGGTCTGGGAACGCAAGCTGATCGGCTGGATGCACGTCCGCCACGGCCCGATGTACGTGGGCATGGGCATCTTCCAGGCCTTCGCCGACGTCTTCAAGCTGCTGTTCAAGGAAGTGGTCCAGCCGAGCAGCGCCAACAAGGCGATCTACCTGCTGGCCCCGCTGATCACCCTGGCCCCGGCCTTCGCGGCCTGGTCGGTGGTGCCCTTCGATTCGCAGATCGTGCTGTCCAATGCCAATGCCGGCCTGCTGTACCTGCTGGCGATGACCTCGCTGGGCATCTACGGCATCATCCTGGCCGGTTGGGCGTCCAACTCGAAGTATGCGTTCCTGGGTGCGATGCGCGCCTCGGCGCAGATGATCAGCTACGAAATCGCCATGGGCTTCGCCCTGGTCGGCGTGATGATCGCCTCGGGCAGCCTGAACCTGAGCAACATCGTGATGGCGCAGGCCGGCAGTTCCGGCTTCTTCGACTGGTTCCTGCTGCCGCTGTTCCCGCTGTTCGTCATCTACTGGGTCTCGGGCGTGGCTGAAACCAACCGCGCGCCGTTCGACGTGGTGGAAGGCGAATCGGAAATCGTCGCCGGCCACATGGTCGAATACTCCGGCGGTGCCTTCGCCCTGTTCTTCCTGGCCGAATACGCGAACATGATCCTGATCAGCTTCCTGATCTCGATCTTCTTCCTCGGCGGCTGGCTGAGCCCGGTCCAGGGCTGGGTCAACTTCGGCGATGTCTCGCCGCTGGTCGACTGGATCTGGAAGGGGGGCGCGCCGTGGCTGTTCGTCAAGGTGTTCTTCTTCGCCAGTGCCTACATCTGGTTCCGTGCCAGCTTCCCGCGCTTCCGCTACGACCAGATCATGCGCCTGGGCTGGAAGGTCTTCATCCCGCTGGCCATTCTGTGGATCGCGGTTACCGCCGTCATGGTGTTCTTCGGCGTGATTCAAAAGGGCGTCTAAAGTGATGAACAGGATTACCCATTACTTCAAGAGCCTGCTGCTGCTCGAACTGCTGGCGGGCCTCTGGCTGACGCTGAAGTACAGCTTCAAGCCGAAGTACACGATGATGTACCCGATGGAGAAGTTCCCGCAGTCGCCGCGCTTCCGTGGCCTGCATGCGCTGCGCCGTTATCCCAACGGCGAAGAGCGCTGCATCGCCTGCAAGCTGTGCGAAGCGGTGTGCCCGGCGCTGGCCATCACCATCGACTCGGCCAAGCGCGAGGACGGCACCCGCCGCACCACGCGTTATGACATCGACCTGTTCAAGTGCATCTTCTGTGGCTTCTGTGAGGAAAGCTGCCCGGTGGACTCGATCGTCGAAACCCACATCCTCGAGTACCACTTCGAGAATCGTGGCGAAAACATCGTTACCAAGCCGCAGCTGCTGGCCCTGGGCGACCGTCTCGAAAACGAGATCGCCGAGCGTCGCGCCGCCGATGCCGCTTACCGCTGAGGTCGAGAGATGGATTGGGTAAATATCGCTTTCTGGGTGTTCGCCATCGCGGCAACGGTTTCGGCCGGTGCGGTGATCAGCGTGCGCAACCCGGTTCACGCCGTGCTCTGCCTGGTGCTGACCTTCTTCTCCATCGCCTGCGTGTGGCTGCTGGTGGGCGCCGAGTTCCTCGGTGTGGCGCTGGTGCTGGTCTACGTGGGTGCGGTGATGGTGCTGTTCCTGTTCGTGGTGATGATGCTGGACATCGACCCCACCAAGCTGCGTGAGGGCTGGGTGCGCTACCTGCCGGTCGGCCTGATTGTCGCGGTCGCGATGCTGGCGCAGATGCTGATCCTGATCGGGGTCAAGGCGCGTTCGTTCACGCCGCTCCCGGCCGACAACGCCGCTGCGGTCGCCGCCGACAGCTCCAACATCACCTGGCTGGCACGCACGCTGTTCACCGAGTACCTGCTGCCGTTCGAGTTCGCCGCCGTCATCCTGACCGTGGCCGTGGTAGCCGCCGTGATGCTGACCCTGCGTCGCCGTACCGGCGTGAAGAGCCAGAACCCGGGCCAGCAGACCATGGTCAAGGCCGGCCAGCGCCTGCGCATGGTCAAGATGGGTGCCGAAGCACCGGTCGTGCACAGCAACAGCAAGCCGGTCGCCGGCGAGGAGACCCAGCCGTGATCACCCTTGGCCATATCCTCGCGCTGGGCGCGGTGCTGTTCGCCATCAGCCTGGCCGGTATCTTCCTCAACCGGAAGAACGTCATCGTCCTGCTGATGTCGATCGAGCTGATGCTGCTGTCGGTGAACATCAATTTCGTCGGCTTCTCGCGTCAGCTGGGCGATCCGTCCGGCCAGCTGTTCGTGTTCTTCATCCTGACCGTCGCCGCCGCGGAAGCCGCCATCGGCCTGGCGATCCTGGTGACCCTGTTCCGTACACGCCGCACGATCAATGTCGGCGAAGTCGATTCGTTGAAGGGCTGATCCACAGATGGAAATCACTCTCTCCAAGAGTCTGTTGATCGCAGTGGTGCTCGCACCGCTGTTCGGCAGCATCATCGCCGGCCTGTTCGGTCGCCAGGTCAAGCGCTTCGGCGCGCAGACCATCACCATCCTCGGCGTCGCGGTGGCCTGCGGCCTGTCGATGTATACGCTCTACCAGCTGCTGTGGGGCGGGGCGCAGCCGTTCAACCAGAACATCTACACGTTCTTCGAAGTCGGCCAGTACTCGGCCCACGTCGGCTTCATGGTCGACAAGCTGACCGCGATGATGATGGTGGTGGTGACCTTCGTGTCGCTGCTGGTCCACATCTACACGATCGGCTACATGCAGGACGATCCGGGCTACCAGCGGTTCTTCAGCTACATCTCGCTGTTCACCTTCTCGATGCTCACCCTGGTGATGAGCAACAACTTCCTGCAGCTGTTCTTCGGCTGGGAAGCGGTGGGCCTGGTGTCGTACCTGCTGATCGGCTTCTGGTTCAAGCGCCCGACCGCGATCTTCGCCAACATGAAGGCGTTCCTGGTCAACCGCGTCGGTGACTTCGGCTTCCTGCTGGGCATCGCCGGCGTGCTGTGGGTGTTCGGCACCCTGGATTACTCGCAGGTGTTCTCGCAGGCCGGCATGCTGGCCGACCCGCGCGCCCAGCTGCAGATCTGGGACGGCACGCTGCTGGGCATGCAGCTGCTGAACGAGCCGGTGATCTGGTCGATCGCCACCGTCATCTGCATCTGCCTGTTCATCGGTGCCATGGGCAAGTCGGCCCAGGTCCCGCTGCACGTGTGGCTGCCGGACTCGATGGAAGGCCCGACCCCGATCTCGGCACTGATCCACGCCGCGACGATGGTGACCGCCGGTATCTTCATGGTCACCCGCATGTCGCCGCTGTTCGAGCTGTCGCAGACCGCGCTGAACTTCGTGCTGTTCATCGGTGCCACCACCGCGTTCTTCACTGGCCTGATCGGCATCGTGCAGAACGACATCAAGCGCGTGGTCGCGTACTCGACCCTGTCGCAGCTGGGCTACATGACGGTTGCACTGGGCGTGTCGGCCTATTCGGCTGCCGTGTTCCACCTGATGACCCACGCCTTCTTCAAGGCCCTGCTGTTCCTGGGCGCCGGCTCGGTCATCATCGCGATGCACCACGAGCAGGACATGCGCAAGATGGGCGGCCTGCGCAAGTACATGCCGATCACCTTCATCACCATGTGGATCGGTACCCTGGCGCTGGTCGGCACGCCGTTCTTCTCCGGCTTCTACTCGAAGGACACCATCATCGAGGCGGCCGAGCTGCACGCGCACCTGTCCAACAACTGGGTGGCCACCTATGGCTACTGGGCGGTGCTGGGTGGCGTGATCGTCACCAGCTTCTACAGCTTCCGCCTGCTGTTCCTGACCTTCCACGGCAAGGAGCGTTTCCGCGACGCGCATGACGATCACGGCCACGGCCATGACGATCACCACGCCGCCGACGCCCACCACGGCGATGCACACCATGGTGATGGCCACGACGACCACGGCCATGGCCACGGTCCGCACGAGCCGCACGAAACCCCGTGGGTGGTGACCCTACCGCTGATCCTGCTGGCCATCCCGTCGATCGCCATCGGTTTCTTCAGCATCGGCCCGATGCTGTACGGCACCGACTGGGCCGGCAACCACGCGCACGATGCCATCAAGGGCCAGGCGCACACGTTCTTCACCGGCATCGTCGACTTCTACGATCCGGCCAAGAACACCATCGGCTTCCTGGGTGAAGAGTTCCATGGCCCGGTCGCCTTCGCGCTGCATGGCATGATGGCTCCGGCGTTCATGCTGACCGTTGCGGGCTTCCTGCTGGCCGCACTGTTCTACCTGTGGAAGCCGGACCTGTCGGGCAAGGCCCGCAAGACCTTTGCTCCGCTGGTGTCGGTGCTTGAAAACAAGTACGGCTTCGACAAGCTGTGGATCGATGGCTTTGCCGGTGGCAGCGTCAAGCTGGGCAAGGTCTCGCGCTGGATCGACAGCAACATCGTCGACGGCGTGGTCAATCTCTCGGCACGTGTTGTGGACGTCGCAGCCGGCGTGCTGCGTCGTACCCAATCCGGTTTCCTCTATCACTACGCCTTCGCGATGATCATCGGCCTGATTGCCCTGCTGGGCGTGCTGATGCATTACCTGCGTTGATGACCTGTACGGAATAAGAAGACGTGTCGAACTGGCCTCTACTCAGTGTCCTCATCTGGCTGCCGATCATCGGTGGTGCCCTGATCCTTGCGATCCGTGATGCGCAGACCGCCCGCTGGGCGTCGCTGGGCGTAGCGGTGCTGACCTTCGTGGCGAGCCTCTCGCTGCTGAGCGGCTACAACGCAGGCGTCGATGGTCTGCAGTTCGTCGAGACCCATGCCTGGATCCCGGCGTACAAGATCGGCTACAACCTGGGCGTGGACGGCATTGCCGTGGCGCTGATCCTGCTGACCACCCTGGTCAGCGTGCTTGCCCTGATCGGCGCCTGGAGCGCCATCGACAAGCGCGTGAACCAGTACGTGGCGGCCTTCCTGATCCTTGAAGGTGTCACCGTCGGCATCTTCGCCGCGACGGACGCGATGCTGTTCTACGTGTTCTTCGAAGCGATGCTGATCCCGATGTTCCTGATCATCGGTGTCTGGGGCGGTCCGCGCCGCATCTACGCCGCGCTGAAGTTCTTCCTGTACACCTTCCTCGGCTCGGTGCTGATGCTGGTGGCGCTGATCTACCTGTACATGAAGGGCGGCAGCTTCCAGCTGGCCGACCTGTACGCGCTGCCGCTGTCGGCCAAGGAGCAGACCTGGATCTTCTTCGCCTTCCTGATCGCCTTCGCGGTCAAGGTGCCGATGTTCCCGGTCCACACCTGGCTGCCGGACGCCCACGTGGAAGCGCCGACCGCCGGTTCGGTGATCCTGGCCGCGATCGCCCTGAAGATCGGTGGCTACGGCTTCCTGCGCTTCAACCTGCCGATCGTCCCGGACGCGTCGCAGGAATGGGCCTGGCTGGTGATCGCGCTGTCGCTGATCGCGGTGATCTACGTCGGCCTGGTCGCCCTGGTGCAGGACGACATGAAGAAGCTGATCGCCTATTCGTCGATCGCGCACATGGGCTTTGTCACCCTGGGCACCTTCATCGCCCTGTGGCTGGTGCGCGAAGCCGGCAACGCCGATGCCGCCCGCCTGGGCCTGCAGGGCGCCATGGTGCAGATGATCTCGCACGGCTTCGTGTCCGGCGCGATGTTCTCCTGCGTCGGCGTGCTGTACGACCGCATGCACAGCCGCCGCATCGCCGATTACGGCGGCGTGGTCAACGTGATGCCGTGGTTCGCCACCTTCGCGATGCTGTTCTTCATGGCCAACGCGGGCCTGCCGGGTACCAGCGGTTTCGTTGGCGAGTTCATGGTCATCCTCTCGGCCTTCCAGCGTAATCCGTGGATCGCCCTGGGCGCGGCCACCACCTTGATCATCGGCGCCGCCTACACCCTGTGGCTGTACAAGCGCATCTTCTTCGGTGAAGTGGCCAACAGCCATGTTGCCGAACTGAAGGACATCAACGGCCGCGAATGGCTGGTGCTGGGCGTGTTCGCCATCGGCGTGCTGGCCCTGGGCATCTACCCCAAGCCGCTGACCGACCTGATGGAGCCCTCGATCGCGAAGCTGGCGATGCAGATCGCATCCAGCAAGCTGCTGTAATTCCAGGATTTGATGATGACCACCTCGCCGCTGCTGCCATTGACCGCCGCTGACCTGCCACCGCTCGCTCCCGAGCTGGTGCTGATCGGCAGCGCCTTCGCCCTGATGATCCTCGACCTGTTCGTCAGCAACCGGAACAAGATCGTCACCCACCTGTTCTCGCTCGCTGCGCTGGCCGTGGTGCTGTTCATGCTGGCCACCGGCGTGGGCGGGCAGGGGGAGGTCTTCCATGGCATGTTCGTGCGCGATACCGCCGCGGACGTGATGAAGACCGGGATCGTGCTGCTCAGCGGCCTGACCCTGGTCTACGGCTGGCGCTACCTGCGTGATCGCGACCTGTTCCAGGGCGAGATCCCGGTGCTGATCCTGTTCGGCACCGCCGGCATGATGATCCTGGTCTCGGCCGGCAGCCTGCTGATGGTCTACCTGGGCCTGGAACTGCTGGCGCTGTGCTCCTACGCCCTGGTCGCCAGCAACCGCGAAAGCGGCCTGGCCTCGGAAGCGGCGATGAAGTACATCGTGCTGGGTTCGCTGGCCTCGGGCCTGCTGCTCTACGGCATGTCGCTGATCTACGGCGCCACCGGCAGCCTGCACCTGGATGTGATCCGCGAGGCCATCCCGCACTCGGAAGAGCGCGTGCTGCTGATCACCGGTGCGGTGTTCATGATCGCCGGCGTCGCCTTCAAGCTGGGTGCCGCGCCGTTCCACATGTGGCTGCCGGACGTGTACCAGGGTGCCCCGGCACCGATCGCACTGTTCATCAGCTCGGCGCCGAAGCTGGCCGCGTTCGGCATGGCCTACCGCCTGCTGGAAATGGGCGTGGGCCCGCTGTCGACCGAACTGCAGCTGCTGATTGCCGGCCTGGCCGCGGTATCGCTGGTCATCGGCAACCTGATGGCCATCGCGCAGAGCAACCTCAAGCGCATGCTGGCGTTCTCCACCGTCTCGCACATCGGCTTCCTGCTGATGGGCATCGCCGGTGGCGGTTCGCAGGGCTACGCCGCCGCGCTGTTCTACGCACTGGCCTACGCGATCATGTCCACCGCCGCCTTCGGCGCGATCATCGCGCTGTCGCGTGCCGGCTTTGAAGCCGAGAACATCGAGGACTTCAAGGGCCTGAACGCCCGCAACCCGTGGATGGCCGGCCTGGTGCTGTGCATCATGGCGTCGCTGGCCGGCATCCCGCCGTTCCTGGGCTTCTGGACCAAGCTGGCGGTGCTGGGCGCGGCCGTCAACGGCGGCCTGCTGTGGCTGGCCATCCTCGGCGTGCTGTGCGCCGTGGTCGGCTGCTTCTACTACCTGCGCGTCATCAAGGTCATGTACTTCGATGAGCCGGTGGGCGAGGCCATGCCGCGCAGCAACGACCGCGTGCTGGGCGTGGTGCTGGGCGTGAATGCCCTGGCGCTGCTCGCGCTGGGCCTGGCCTGGAGCCCGATCATGGTCTGGTGCCAGCAGGCATTTGCGCATCTTGCATGAAAGTTGACACAAAGCTGCGCGATTCGTGTAATATGCGCAGCCTGAGTTGTCACTGCAGCGGTTCAGCCAGAACATCGTTGCGGTAGTCCTCCTCGAAAGAGCAGGGCAGCAGTTCAAACACTTCCGGTGCGGGGTGGAGCAGTCTGGCAGCTCGTCGGGCTCATAACCCGAAGGTCGCAGGTTCAAATCCTGCCCCCGCTACCAACGTCGGATCGGCGCCAACCGGTTCGATGAATGAGGGAAAGCTTGCATTTTTCGCAGCAATGCCTCATGATTCCGCTTCTGATGCGGGGTGGAGCAGTCTGGCAGCTCGTCGGGCTCATAACCCGAAGGTCGCAGGTTCAAATCCTGCCCCCGCTACCAAGTAAAGAGATCGCCTTCGAAGTCCTGCTTCGAGGGCGTTTTTCTTTGGGGTCTGCGTTGTTTCTGCGTGATCGGGGTCAGATCCCTTATCCACGGGAAAAGGGATCTGACCCGGGTCCGCACCTTGCACCAGCGCGGTGCAGTCGCTATCATCAGCGGCCTAGCAGTACCCCTGAAGGCGGCCTCCCAGCGGGAGTCCGGACCCGGAAGGAGGGCCGCAACCGGCAGGCAATGCAGGTTGCAACCGGAATCCAGTCACCGGAGTCTTTCCGGAAAAGGGGCCCAACGGGCCCTTTGTCGTTTCCGGGGCGTCACGTTTCCACGCCGGCCAAGGCCGGCACCCAACCATAGAGATCAAGGCAGGCTGTGAGCGACAAGGCAACCGACATCGCGAATCTGCTCGCCCCGACCGTTGTGTCGCTGGGCCTGGAGCTGCTGGGCGTTGAGTATCTGCCGGCCCCCGGCGGTGCGACCCTGCGCCTTTACATCGACGTGCCGCTGGCTGAACAGCCCGAGCGCATCATCAATGTCGACGACTGCGAGCGGGTCAGCCGCGAAGTGTCGGCGCAGCTGGACGTCGAGGACCCGATCAGCGGCAATTACACGCTGGAAGTGTCCTCGCCGGGCGTCGACCGTCCGCTGTTCAGCCTGGAGCAGTTCGGCCGTCACCTCGGCGAATCGGCCAAGGTCACGCTGAAGCTGCCGCAGGACAACCGTCGTCGCCTGCAGGGTCGTATCGAGGCGACCGACGAGGCGGCGGGGACCATCACTTTCATCGTCGACAAGGCCGAAGTGGTCGTGTCGGCCGACAACATCGACAAGGCACGGATCATGCCCGACTGGGTGGCGCTGGGGCTGGCCCCGAGCAAGCCGACCGGTCCGGCACCGAAGCGTCCGAAGCCGAACACGAATTCTTCTTCCAACGAGCCGGCGGCAAAGAAGCCGCGCGCGGAGTGAGCCAATGAGCAAGGAACTGTTGCTGGTAGTCGACGCAGTCGCCAACGAGAAGGGCGTGCCGCGTGAAGTGATCTTCGATGCCATCGAGGCCGCCCTGGCCTCGGCAGCGAAGAAGCGCTATCCCGACGAGGAAGTACTGACCCGCGTGGTCATCGACCACAAGGACGGCAGCTACGAAACCTTCCGCCGCTGGGAAGTGGTGGCCGATGACGTGGTCATGGAATCGCCGGACCGCCAGATCCGCCTGATGGACGCCGTCGATGAAGCCGAAGGCGTCGAGGTCGGTGACTACATCGAAGAGCAGATCGAGAACCCGGATTTCGGCCGCATCGCTGCCCAGGCCGCCAAGCAGGTCATCGTCCAGCGCGTGCGCGAAGCCGAGCGCCAGCAGGTCGTGGATGCGTGGAAGGATCGCGTGGGTGAGCTGATCACCGGCGTGGTCAAGCGCGCCGAGCGCGGCAACATCTATGTCGACCTCGGCGGCAACGCCGAAGGCTTCATCCCGAAGGACAAGGGCATCCCGCGCGACGTGCTGCGCGCCGGTGACCGCGTGCGCGGCTACCTGGCCGAAGTGCGCTCGGAGCCGCGTGGCCCGCAGCTGTTCATCAGCCGTGCCGCCCCGGAATTCATGATCGAGCTGTTCAAGCTGGAAGTGCCGGAAGTCGGCCAGGGCCTGGTGGAAATCAAGGCCTGTGCACGTGACCCGGGCGACCGCGCCAAGATCGCCGTGCTGGCCCACGACCAGCGCACCGATCCGATCGGCGCCTGCATCGGCATGCGCGGTTCGCGCGTGCAGGCCGTGTCCAACGAGCTCAATGGCGAGCGCGTGGACATCGTGCTGTGGAACGACAACCCGGCCAACTTCGTCATCAACGCGATGGCGCCGGCCGAAGTGCAGTCGATCATCGTCGATGAAGACAAGCACTCGATGGACCTGGCCGTTGCCGAAGACCGCCTGGCCCAGGCGATCGGCAAGGGCGGCCAGAACGTGCGCCTGGCCAGCCGCCTGACCGGCTGGCAGCTCAACGTGATGACCCAGGACCAGGTCACCGCCAAGTCGGAAGCCGAGCAGGCTGCGGCCCGCCAGCTGTTCATGGACAAGCTGGAAGTGGACGAGGAAATCGCCGGCATCCTGGTCAGCGAAGGCTTCGGCACCGTCGAGGAAATCGCATATGTCCCGGTCGGCGAACTGCTGGCCGTGGAAGGTTTCGACGAGGACATCGTCGAAGAGCTGCGCGCTCGTGCCCGCGATGCGCTGCTCAATGAGGCCCTGGCAGTCGAGGAAGGCCTTGAAGACGGCCAGCCGGCGCAGGACCTGCTGTCCCTGAAGGGCATGGACGAAGCCACCGCGTACGCGCTGGCCGGCCACGGCGTGCGTACCAGCGAGGATCTGTCCGACCTGGCCGCCGACGAGGTCATGGACTTCGGCATCGAAGGACTGGATCAGGCGCGCGCCGCTGCGCTGATCCTGGCCGCCCGTGCCGAGGAGATCGCCCGACTGGAACGCGGCGAATGAGCCGGCAATGAACAGGGCCCTGAGCCGCTCAGGGCGTAGAATCCGCGCCACCTCCACATGCGGGGGGGCGCCCACAAGATCATAGGATCCGAATGTCGCAGCAAACCACCATCCGCAAGCTTGCCGAACTGGTCAACACGCCGGTCGAAAAACTGCTGGAACAGCTGGCCGGTGCCGGCATGAAGTTCAGCGGTCCCGACCAGGTCGTGACCAGCTCCGAGAAGGTGAAGCTCCTGGGCTTCCTTCGTCGTTCGCACGGCAAGCCCGAGCAGGCCCCGGAAGAGACCGATCAGTCTGCGAAGAAGATCACGCTCAACCGCCGGAAGCAGCAGGAAGTGACGGTCAATTCCGGTCGCAGCAAGACGACCGTGAATGTCGAGGTGCGCCAGAAGCGTACCTACGTCAAGGATGGTGCTCGCGCCATGACCCCGGACGAAGAGCGCGCCGACATCCTGCGCAAGCTGGAAGAGTCGCGTGCCCGCAACCTTGCCGAACAGCAGGCCCTGGCCGAGAAGGATCGTCTGCGCGACGAAGCCATCGTCCGTGCCCGTGAGGAAGAGGCCGCCGCCAAGGAACGCGCCGAGGCCGAGAAGAAGGCTGCCGAGGAAGCTGCGGCTGCCGCCAAGGCGGCCGAGACGCTGGCTGCCAGCAAGCCCAAGCGTGCTCCGATCGACGAAACCGCGCCGCGCCCGCCGCGCACCCCGGCCGCAGCCCCGGCTGCGCCGCGTGGTGCACCGCCGCCGCCGCGCAACGACGACCGCAACAACCGCAGCGCGCCGCGCAACGAGCGTGGCCCGGGTGACCGTTTCGCTGGCCAGATGCACCTGTCGGCCGCCGACCGTGCGCGTCGTGGCAACAGCAACAACAGCAACACCCGGGGTCGTCCGGGCGGGCGCAACCAGGCCGGTGGCCGTCGCGACATGTCGCGCGGTGGCAACAATGCCGGCCCGCACGCCTTCGAGCGTCCGACTGCACCGGTGGTGCGTGAAGTGGCGATCGGCGACACCATCACCGTGGCCGACCTGGCGCAGAAGCTGGCGCTGAAGGGCGGCGAGGTGGTCAAGGCGCTGTTCAAGATGGGCGTGATGGCGACCATCACCCAGTCCATCGACCACGACACCGCCGCGCTGGTGACCGAAGAACTCGGCCACAAGGCGATCCGCGCCAACGACAACGACGCCGAAGACGCACTGCTGGCCTCGACCGGTGAAAACCAGGGCGAAGCCACCCAGCGTCCGCCGGTGGTCACCATCATGGGCCACGTCGACCACGGCAAGACCTCGCTGCTGGATTACATCCGCCGCACCAAGGTCGCCACCGGCGAAGCGGGTGGCATCACCCAGCACATCGGCGCTTACCACGTCGATACGCCGAAGGGCGTGATCAGCTTCCTGGACACCCCGGGCCACGCCGCCTTCACCTCGATGCGTGCGCGCGGCGCCAAGCTGACCGACATCGTGGTGCTGGTCGTGGCCGCCGATGACGGCGTCATGCCGCAGACCAAGGAAGCGATCCAGCACGCCCGTTCGGCGGGTGTGCCGCTGATCGTGGCGATCAACAAGATCGACAAGTCCGACGCGGATCCGATGCGGGTCAAGAACGAACTGCTGTCCGAGCAGGTCGTGGCCGAAGACTTCGGTGGTGACACCCAGATGGTGGAGATCTCGGCCAAGACCGGCCTGGGCATCGACGACCTGCTGGACGCCATCTCGATCCAGGCCGAACTGCTGGAACTGAAGGCGGTCGATGAAGGCCGCGCCTCGGGCGTGGTGATCGAATCGTCGCTGGACAAGGGCCGCGGCCCGGTCGCGACGGTGCTGGTGCAGCAGGGCCGCCTGAAGAAGGGCGACTACCTGGTGTGCGGCATCCAGTACGGCCGCGTGCGTGCGCTGTTCGACGAAACCGGCAAGCAGCCGGAGTTCGCCGGCCCGTCCATCCCGGTGCAGGTCCTGGGCCTGTCCGGCGTGCCGGAAGCTGGTGACGACTTCGTGGTCGTCGAGGACGAGCGCCTGGCCAAGGACGTTGCCCAGCAGCGCGAGACCAAGCGCCGTGAATCGCGCCTGGTGGCCACCGCTGGCAGCCGCATGGAAGACATCATGGCGACCCTGGGCAAGGGCGAGGGCCAGCAGGTCCTCAACCTGGTCATCAAGGCCGACGTGCAGGGTTCGGTGCAGGCGCTGAGCCAGGCACTGGTCGCGCTGTCCAACGAAGACATCCGCATCAACGTGATCCACTCCGGCGTGGGTGGCATCACCGAGTCGGACGCCAACTCGGCCGCCGCTTCGAAGGCCACCGTCATCGGCTTCAACGTGCGTGCGGACGCTTCGGCCCGTCGCATCATCGAATCCAATGGTGTCGACCTGCGTTACTTCTCGATCATCTATGACGTGATCGACCAGGTGAAGCAGGTGGCCTCCGGTCTGCTGGGCGTGGAGATCCGCGAAGAGATCATCGGTATCGCCGAGGTCCGCGACGTCTTCCGCAGCTCGAAGCTGGGTGCCGTCGCCGGCTGCATGGTCATCGAGGGTGTGGTCAAGCGCAACAAGCCGATCCGCGTGCTGCGCGACAGCGTGGTGATCTTCGAGGGCGAGCTGGAATCGCTGCGTCGCTTCAAGGAGAACGTCGAGGAAGTCCGCAACGGTACCGAATGCGGTATCGCGGTGAAGGCCTACAACGACGTCAAGCCGGGTGACCAGATCGAGTGCTTCGAACGTATCGAAGTGCCGCGCACCCTGTAATGCTGCAAGGTGGCCCGGCCAACGGTCGGGCCCCACCATGTACCTGTAGCGCCCGACCGTTGGTCGGGCGACAATCGAATCAAAGGTAGTGCCCGACCGTTGGTCGGGCGACAACTGAACCAAGAGCTCCTCGTGCCCAAGACTTTCCATCGAACCGACCGTGTCTCCGCCCAGCTGCGCCGTGAACTCGGCACCCTGGTGCACAACGCCGTGCGCGAGCACGGGTTGCCCTCGGTGAGCGTGTCCGACGTGGAAATCACCCGCGACATGGCCCATGCCAAGGTGTTCGTCACCGCGCTGATGCCGGAACGTTCGGCTGAAGCCGTGGCCGGCCTGAAGGAACTGGGCTACCGCCTTCGCATGGACCTGGCCCGCGCGATGAAGCTGCGCCACGTGCCGGAGCTGCATTTCCACTACGACGACTCGGTCGACCGTGGTGAGCACATCGACAACATCCTGCGCGACCTGCCCGATACGCTGGCCGCCGAGAAGCGTCGCGAGAGCGACGAAGAATAACCGCGCGACGCCGGGCATGCCCGGCGTTGCTGCATTCCGGCTGCGCGATGTCTGATGCAGGCCGCGCTGCGGCAGCCGAGCATGGCCCGTCCCAACACTTTCCTGTCATGACCCGAATTCAGTTCCGTCGCCTGGATGGCATCCTGCTGCTCGACAAGTCGACCGGCATGAGCTCCAACGCCGCCCTGCAGGTGGCGCGCCGCCTGTTCCGCGCCGAGAAGGGGGGGCATACCGGCAGCCTCGACCCGCTGGCCACCGGCCTGCTGCCGCTGTGTTTCGGCGAGGCGACCAAGATCGCCGGCCTGCTGCTGGGTTCGGCCAAGGCCTACGACGCCGAGATCGTGCTCGGCCAGACCACCGATACCGACGATGCCGAAGGCCAGGTACTGCTGCAGCGCCCGGTGCCGGCAATCAGTGCCCAGGCCCTGCAGGCTGCGCTGGCGCCGCTGACCGGCACCATCCGCCAGCGTGCCCCGATCTATTCGGCGCTGAAGCAGGGCGGTGAACCGCTGTATGTGAAGGCCCGCCGCGGTGACGTCATCGAAGCGCCCGAACGCGAGGTGCAGGTACACGCCATCGAGGTGCTGGAGCAGCAGCCGGAACGGCTGCGGCTGCGCGTGACCTGTGGTTCCGGCACCTATATCCGCAGCCTGGCCCGCGACCTCGGCGAACGCCTGGGCTGTGGCGCCCACATCAGCGCGCTGCGCCGGCTCTGGGTCGAGCCGTTCCGCGAGCCTGCCATGGTCACCCTGGACCAGCTGCGGGCGATGGTCGAGGCCGGTGACGAGGCTGGCATGGACGCGTTGCTGCTGCCGCTGGCGGCCGGCCTGGCTGAATACCCGAGGGTCGACCTGGACGCCGACCAGGCCCACCGGTTCTGCGTGGGCCAGCGCCAGCGCGACCTGTCCTGGCCGCGCGGCCTGGTGGCCGTGTTCGGTCCGGACGATGCTGTCCAGGGCCTGGGCCAGGTCGACGAGAGTGGCCTGCTGGCCCCGCAGCGCCGTTTCAACCTCTGACCGGGGCCTGCCGGTTCAGCCCCGGTCCTTGTCCCGGACGCCCCCGGCCGTTACAATTTCGCGGCCGTTTTCCGGCAACCTGCCTCGCGCAGGTTTCATCCTCGTAGTCCACGGCGAGCCTGGCGGTGCGCGAAGCGCGTTCCTGCCGGCCACGCATCACAGAGAAAAAAGAAATGTCGATCGACACCCAGAAGGTCATTGAAGACAACAAGCGCAGCGCGGCTGACACCGGCTCCCCGGAAGTCCAGGTTGCACTGCTGACCGCCCGCATCGAACTGCTGACCGGCCACTTCAAGACCCACAAGAAGGACCACCACAGCCGCCGCGGCCTGCTGCAGATGGTCAACCGCCGTCGCAGCCTGCTCGACTACCTGAAGAAGAAGGACGTCGAGCGCTACAAGGCCCTGATCGAGAAGCTTGGCCTGCGTCGCTAAGCAACGAATCCCCCGCGGCGCAGCGATGCGCCGCGGTTTTGTTTTGTAGTACCGCAATCCCCGATTCAGGCCGGAACGATCCGGCCACCCGCTGGCGGCAAGGGTCGCCGACGGTCCAAATTCGCAGACAGCATCCCCAAGGACACCCTCCGTGGCAAAAATCACCAAAACCTTCCAGTACGGCAAGCACACCGTCACGCTTGAGACCGGCGAAGTCGCCCGTCAGGCCAGCGGCGCCGTCATCGTCAAGATGGACGACACCGTACTGCTGGTCACCGCCGTCGCCGCCAAGAGCGCGCGCGAAGGCCAGGACTTCTTCCCGCTGACCGTCGATTATCAGGAAAAGTTCTACGCCGGCGGCCGTATCCCGGGTGGTTTCTTCAAGCGCGAAGGCCGTGCGACCGAGAAGGAAACCCTGATCTCGCGTCTGATCGACCGTCCGATCCGCCCGCTGTTCCCGGAAGACTACAAGAACGAAGTGCAGATCATCGCCACGGTGATGTCGCTGAACCCGGACGTGGACGGTGACATCCCGGCCCTGATCGGTGCTTCGGCTGCCCTGGCCCTGGCTGGCACCCCGTTCATGGGTCCGATCGGCGCGGCCAAGGTCGGTTACAAGAACGGCGAGTACATCCTGAACCCGACCGTCAGCGAACTGGCTGACTCGCAGCTGGAGCTGGTCGTCGCCGGTACCTCCAACGCCGTGCTGATGGTTGAATCCGAAGCCGCGCTGCTGTCCGAAGAAGTGATGCTGGGCGCCGTGACCTTCGGTCACCGCGAAATGCAGAAGGTCATCAACGCGATCAACGAGCTGACCGTCGAAGCCGGCACCAAGCCGTCGACCTGGGAAGCCCCGGCCAAGAACGAAGCGCTGATCTCCGCCCTGAAGGAAGCCATCGGCCCGCGCCTGGGCGAAGCCTTCCAGGTGCGTGACAAGCTGCAGCGCCGCGACGCCATCTCGGCGATCAAGAAGGACGTGTTCGAAGCCCTGGCTGGTCGCGTGGCCGCTGAAGGCTGGAACCCGGCCGAGCTGTCGAAGGAATTCGGCGAGCTGGAATACCGCACCATGCGTGACTCGGTGCTGGACACCAAGGTCCGTATCGACGGCCGTGCGCTGGACACCGTCCGCCCGATCACCGTGAAGACCGGCGTGCTGCCGCGTACCCACGGTTCCTCGCTGTTCACCCGTGGCGAAACCCAGGCCATCGTGACCATCACCCTGGGCACCGCCCGTGACGGCCAGGTTATTGACGCCGTTGCCGGTGAGTACAAGGAAAACTTCCTGTTCCACTACAACTTCCCTCCGTTCTCGGTGGGTGAGTGCGGCCGCATGATGGGCCCGAAGCGCCGCGAAATCGGCCACGGTCGCCTGGCCAAGCGCGGCGTGCTGGCTGTCATGCCGTCGCTGGAATCCTTCCCGTACACCATCCGCGTCGTCTCGGAAATCACCGAGTCGAACGGTTCCTCGTCGATGGCATCGGTCTGCGGCTCGTCGCTGGCCCTGATGGACGCCGGCGTGCCGGTGAAGGCGCCGGTGGCCGGTATCGCCATGGGCCTGGTCAAGGAAGGCGAGCGCTTCGTCGTCCTGTCCGACATCCTGGGTGACGAAGATCACCTGGGCGACATGGACTTCAAGGTGGCCGGTACCGCTGAGGGCATTTCCGCCCTGCAGATGGACATCAAGATCGAAGGCATCACCGAAGAGATCATGAAGCAGGCTCTGCAGCAGGCCAAGGCTGGTCGTCTGCACATCCTGGGCGAAATGGCCCACGGCCTGACCGCTCCGCGTGAAGAGCTGTCGGACTACGCGCCGCGCCTGCTGACCATCAAGATCCACCCGGACAAGATCCGCGAAGTGATCGGCAAGGGTGGCTCGACCATCCAGGCCATCACCAAGGAAACCGGCACCCAGATCGACATCCAGGATGACGGCACCATCGTCATCGCTTCGGTCAATGCCATCGCTGCCCAGGCCGCCAAGGCCCGCATCGAGCAGATCACCTCGGACGTCGAGCCGGGCCGCATCTACGAAGGCAAGGTCGCCAAGATCATGGACTTCGGTGCGTTCGTCACGATCCTGCCGGGCAAGGACGGTCTGGTCCACGTGTCGCAGATCTCCAGCGATCGCGTCGAGAAGGTCGGCGACGTGCTGAAGGAAGGCGATGTGGTCAAGGTCAAGGTGCTGGAAGTCGACAAGCAGGGCCGTATCCGCCTGTCGATGAAGGCCGTGGAAGAAGGCGACGCCGTCAGCGCCGAATAATCGGTACTGCTGATTGTGCGGTGGGTGAGGACCGTTGGTCCTCACGCTTCCGCAAATGAAAAAGCGGGCTTCGGCCCGCTTTTTCTTTGCCTTGATGTCATGCAGTGCCGCTCATCCAGGTCGCTGCATGTCCTGCTGCAGTGCGTGAGCGCCGCCACGTGGCCATCGTTCTGTCACGGTTGCGCGGATCACGCCTGTCCACGGGACGACATGCCGCGACAACCGTCCCGCAGCCACATCGGTTTGCTAACGTGGCGGCGCCTTCGAACCGGGAGATCCCATGTTCCGCCAGACCGTGGCCGTCCTTGCCGTGCTGATTGCCGGTGCCGTGCCCATCGCTGCGCGCGCCGCGCCGGCGCCGCCGCCGATCTTCGGTGCCTACTACCCCGGCGGCTCGGCCGAGCGCTATCCGGTGTCGAGCATTCCCGCCGAGCGCCTGACCCATCTGTTCTATGCGTTCTCCACCATCGAGGACGGCCGCTGCGCGGTCGGCGCGGAAGCGCCGAAGAACTTCGCCGCGCTGGCCGAGCTCAAGAAGGCGCATCCGCACCTGCGCACGCTGATTTCGATCGGTGGCTGGGGTGCGGGTGGGTTCTCCGATGCAGCGTTGACCGAGGCCAGCCGCAAGCGCCTGGTGGGCTCATGCATGGCACTGTTCTTCGATCACCATGCCGGCAGCTTCGATGGCGTGGATATCGACTGGGAGTTCCCGGTCAGTGGCGGGCCGAAGGAGCTGGCGCATCGCCCGCAGGATCGCGCCAACCTGACCAGGCTCGCGCAGGCGTTCCGCGTGGCACTCGACGCGCACGGGCGCAAGGTGGGGCAGCCAATGCTGCTGAGCGCCGCGCTGGCCGCCGGTCGCCTGCAGACCGATGGCCCCTATGATCCGGCGGCGAGCTACGACCTGCCGGCGCTGGCCAAGGTGTTCGATTTCATCAACCTGATGAGCTATGACATGGGCACCGGCTTCTCATCGGTGTCGACCTTCAATGCGCCCCTGCATGAAGTGCCGGCCGATCCGCTGGCGCCGGAGCTGCGGCGCTGGAACAACGTGGCCGGCGCGGTGCAGTACTACCGCGAGCACGGTGTGCCGGCCGACAAGCTGGTGCTGGGCGTGCCGTTCTATGGGCGCGGCTTCAAGGTCACCGGCGATGCGCCGGATGGCCTGTATCAGCCCTACAGCGCACCGGCCGACGCCGGCGACTGGCGGGTGATCAAGGCGCGCTATCTCGACCAGCCGGGTTGGGTGAAGCACTGGCAGCCGCAGGCGCAGAGCCCGTGGCTGTACAACGCCGTGCAGAAGATCTTCATCAGCTATGAAGACCCGCGCTCGATCGGCCTGCGTGCCCGGTTCGCCCGTGAGCAGGGCCTGGCCGGGGTGTTCATGTGGGAGCTGACCGGCGACGACGAGCAGGCCAGCCTGCTCAACGCGATGCTCGGCCCGTGGCAGAAGGCGCGCATCGGCGATTGAGTCACTGGTGGCGCCGGGCCATGCCCGGCGCCAGGCGGCAACGCCATCGACCCGACACCGCACATTGCGACGACGCCGGCGGCGCTACGCTTTGGGCATGATCCATCTCGAACGCCTGGACCACCTGGTCCTCACCGTCGCCGACATCGAACGCAGCTGTGACTTCTACCAGCGCGTGCTCGGCATGCAGGTCGTGCGCTTCGGCGCTGGCCGTACCGCGCTGCAGTTCGGCCAGCAGAAGATCAACCTGCATCCGGCCAGCGCGCCACTGCAGCCGCATGCGCTGCGACCCACGCCGGGCAGTGCCGATCTGTGCCTGGTCACGCATACGGCAATGGTCGATGTGCTGGCGCACCTGCAGGCGCAGGCCATCGTGGTGGAGGAGGGGCCGGCCACACGTACCGGTGCGCTGGGACCGATCGAATCGGTGTACTTCCGCGACCCGGATGGCAACCTGATCGAAGTGAGTCGTTACCCGGGCGAAGAACACCCGCAGCGGTAGCGCCGGGCCATGCCCGGCGAAGACTCAGTTGGCCCAGACGCTGTTGGGGTCGCCGTTGCGGGCGCGGCGCTGGCTGGCGACGGCCAGGCGAGCGAAGCCGAAGGCCATGGCCAGCGCGATGGCATCGACCCAGAACAGCGGCCAATGGCCACGCGCGGCGGCGCGCCACAGCCAGTCACCATTGAGTGCGCCGTGCAGGACCGGCACCAGTGCAGTGCTGAGCGCTGCGGCCCACAGCAGCTCGCGCGCCGCCTGCGCGGGGCGGCGCAGTGCAGCCCACAGCGCACAGGCTGCCCAGCTGCCGAAGCAGGCCCAGCGGATGCCATGGTCGACCGCCGACGGTGCCAACCGCTCCAGCACCAGCGCGGTGATGAAAGCGACCGAGATCGCCACGCACAGGCCGATGCACACGCCGACCGTGGCCCGCGCCATGTTCACCCCGGCGCGTGGCTGTTGCGGCTGGCGACGCTTGCGCCGCGACTCGATCCACAACAGGTTGCCGGAGTAGAACAGGAACGCACCGCCGAGGCCGAGCAGGAAGTACAGCCAGACCACCACGCCGTTGCCGAACTCGCCGAAGTGCAGGGCATAGGCGGCGCTGAGCGTGGCGTGGTTGGCATCGCGCTGGCCCGGCAGCTGGGAGGCCAGGACGTTGCCAGTGGCCACGTCCAGGGCCACCGAACCGAGCGGCCCGAGTGTGCCGGTGGATTCGCCCGTGATCTCGATCGTGGCGCTGGCATCGCCGGCGTTGGCCAGCTTCAGGTAGGCCGGCTCGAAGTTGGCCACGCCCTGTGCGCGGGCTACTTCAAGCGCGCGCGCATGCAGCAGGCGCAGGCTGCCCGGCGGTGCCGGGATGCCACTGGCGTCGCGCACCGGCGCGGTGTCCATTGCAGTCGGTACCGCCTGCAGGGCCTTGCCGTCGTAGATCAGTGGATTGAGCAGGGCCATCTGCACGAACACCAGGCAGAGCAGGGCGCCAGTGACCGCGAACATCAGGTGAAAGGGCAGGCTGAGCACGCCGATCACGTTGTGCGCGTCCTGCCACAGTTGTTTCAGGTTGCGGCCCGGACGCAGCGCGAACAGGTCGCCGAACAGCTTCGGCAGGTGGATCACCAGGCCGCTCAGCAGCGCCATGCCATACAGCAGGCTGACGATGCCCATCACGTAGATGCCGGCCACCGGCAGGCCGAGGCTGTAGTGCAGTTCGTTGACCAGTTCGGCCAGCCCGGTCTGTGGCGGCGTCGGGCTGCCGGCGATCTGGCCCGGCCAGGCATAGCGCCAGCTGCCGTCGTCGGCCTGCCAGTAGGCCAGGGGTTGCGGATGTTCGGCGCCGGGGAACGTCATGCCGACGTGGCGGCGGGCCTCCGGGTGTGCCGCCAGCACGTCTTCCAGCAGGTACTGTGCGTCGTCCAGGCCCGCCGGCAACGCGGTGGCTGCACCGGGCGTCTGCCACAGCGGCAGGTCGTGGTGGAACAGGGTCAGCGCACCCGCGTAGAAGGCCACGAACAGGCCGAAGCCGGCAACCAGGCCGACCCAGGTGTGCAGGGTGGTGAACGTACGCAGGGTCTGCGAGCTGAACTTCATGGGGGGAGTCTCATTGCACCGCGCCGGTCAGGCGCAGCAGCGTCAGCACGGCGAAGCCGGCCGCAGCGCTGCCGGCCAGTGTCACCCAGGCGCGCAGCGCGCTGCGGAAGCTGAACGCCCACAGGGCAGCCAGCATCCACAGCGGGATGAACGTGATCAGGCTGGGCACCAGCGCGTTCTGCCAGGGGCCCGGCGGCAACCACGTCACCAGCCCGGTCGCGGCGGCGGCCAGCAAGAAGCCGGCCACGATGCCGGCGAAGGCGCGCGGCCACATCAGGGCGACTCCGTGCCCGGGCGATGCCAGGCGGCCAGTGCCGGCAGCAGCATCGCGGCCAGCATCCAGGTGCACAGCATCGCCACCAGGCCAGCGGCAAAGCCGAGTTCGGCCATCCACAGCCACAATGCGGCAGCCGCGGCGACCAGGCCGATCTGGCGGCCGAGGCGGCCGGCGCGGCGCAGGCGGGGCCAGCGGCAGTGCGGCGAGGCGGCATAGAAGGCCAGTGCCGAGAACATCGCTGCCAGCATGCCCAGGCTGCAGAAGCCCAGCGTGGAAAGGCCGACGGTGATCATTGCGGGCGGCCGCCATGGCAGCGGGCCAGCGAACGCGGGGCACGGGCGGGGCCGGCGGGAGCCGGTCGGAGCGGGTGGCGCATCACGAGGTCCTGGGGGGAAGCGGGCAGGCTGGCACGGGGCGGGCTGCGCGGACATGGTAATCATTGCGTTTTCACGCCGCCAGCGAGGGCCATTCAGCGGACCGTACGGTAGGCCTTGGGCTTTCCGGTGTGCTGGTTTAAGATCGTCGCAGAACCCTGACTGGAACAAGGTGGCCCGCGCCCAGCGCCGGCCGAGCGTGCGACATGAGCACTACCACCGCCCACTGTTGACCTGCCCCCGAAGGCCCTGTATTCCAGGCGCCCTCGCGGCGCTTTTTTATTGCCCGGGCAATGGCCCGGGAACGCTTTCCAGCCCGCCCAGCGGGCCCCGCACGAAGCCAATGCGATGATCAACATTACCCTTCCCGACGGCAGCCGCCGCGAGTTCGAAAACCCCGTCAGCGTCATGGACGTCGCCCAGTCGATCGGTGCCGGCCTGGCCAAGGCCACCATCGCCGGTTCGGTCGATGGCGTGCTGGTCGATGCCAGTGACGTCATCGACCACGATGCCAGCCTGCGCATCATCACCGCCAAGGACGAGGAGGGCGTGGAGATCATCCGCCACTCCTGCGCCCATCTGGTCGGCCACGCCGTCAAGCAGCTGTACCCGGACGTGAAGATGGTGATCGGCCCGGTGATCGCCGAGGGCTTCTACTACGACATCTATTCCGAGCGCCCGTTCACCCCGGACGACATGGCCGCGATCGAGAAGCGCATGGGTGAGCTGATCGCCCAGGATTACGACGTCATCAAGAAGATGACGCCGCGCGCCGAAGTGATCGAGATCTTCAAGGCCCGTGGCGAGGACTACAAGCTGCGCCTGATCGAGGACATGTCCGACGACATCCAGGCGATGGGCATGTACTACCACCAGGAATACGTGGACATGTGCCGCGGCCCGCACGTGCCGAACACGCGCTTCCTGAAGGCCTTCAAGCTGACCCGCATCTCCGGCGCCTACTGGCGCGGCGATGCGCAGAACGAACAGCTGCAGCGCATCTACGGCACCGCCTGGGCCGACAAGAAGCAGCTCGAGGCGTACATCAAGCGCATCGAGGAAGCCGAGATGCGCGACCACCGCCGCATCGGCAAGCAGCAGGACCTGTTCCACCTGCAGGAAGAGGCGCCGGGCCTGGTGTTCTGGCACCCGAAGGGCTGGGCGTTGTGGCAGGTGGTCGAGCAGTACATGCGCAAGGTCTACCGCAGCAGCGGCTACGGCGAAGTGCGCTGCCCGCAGATCCTGGACGTGAGCCTGTGGAAGAAGTCCGGCCACTGGGACAACTACCAGGACAACATGTTCTTCACCGAGTCGGAGAAGCGCACCTACGCGGTCAAGCCGATGAACTGCCCGGGCCATATCCAGGTGTTCAACCAAGGCCTGCACAGCTACCGCGACCTGCCGATCCGCTACGGTGAGTTCGGTTCCTGCCACCGCAACGAGCCGTCCGGCGCGCTGCACGGCATCCTGCGCGTGCGTGGTTTCACCCAGGACGACGGCCATGTGTTCTGCACCGAGAGCCAGATCGAATCGGAAGTGACCGCGTTCCACCAGCAGGCGCTGGCGGTCTACCAGCACTTCGGCTTCGACGAGATCCAGATCAAGATCGCGCTGCGTCCGGAATCGCGCCTGGGCGACGACGCCACCTGGGACAAGGCCGAGGGCGCACTGCGTTCGGCGCTGTCCGCCTGTGGCGTGGAATGGCAGGAGCTGCCGGGCGAGGGCGCCTTCTACGGCCCGAAGATCGAGTACCACCTGAAGGATGCCATCGGCCGTACCTGGCAGCTGGGCACCATGCAGGTCGACTTCATGATGCCGGGCCGCCTGGGCGCCGAGTACGTGGATGAGAACAGCCAGAAGAAGCATCCGGTCATGCTGCACCGCGCCATCGTCGGCTCGATGGAGCGCTTCCTGGGCATCCTGATCGAGCACCACGCCGGCCAGTTCCCGGCCTGGCTGGCGCCGACCCAGGTGGTGGTGGCCAACATCACCGACGCCCAGGCCGACTACGTCTCGGGCGTGACCAAAACCCTTGCGGAGCAAGGCTTCCGCGTCAGCTCGGATTTGCGTAACGAGAAGATCGGCTATAAAATCCGCGAGCATACGTTGCAGCGCGTGCCCTACCTGCTGGTCATTGGTGACCGCGAGAAGGAAAATGGGGCTGTGGCGGTGCGTACGCGTTCTGGCGAAGACCTGGGCAGCATGAGCCTGCAGGCCTTCATCGAGCGGCTCCAGGCCGAGGGCGCGTAAGCAAAGGTCCGGTCCGGGGGCACAGGCACCCGGACCGGTTCGATACCCTTGGGAGAACGTAATATCAGCACCCCTGACAACAAACAGAACCGCAAGAATCAGGAAATCCGTGTGCCGCGCGTCCGCGTGATCGGCAGTGACGGAGAAATGATCGGCGTGTTGTCGCGCGACGAAGCGCTGTCCATGGCCGAAGATGAAGGCCTGGACCTGGTCGAAATCCAGCCGCAGGCCGATCCGCCGGTCTGCAAGATCATGGACTTCGGCAAGTTCAAGTTCGAAGCGCAGAAGAAGGCCAGCGAGGCCAAGAAGAAGACCAAGCAGGTCGAGATCAAGGAAGTGAAGTTCCGTCCGGTCACGGACGAGGGCGACTACCAGATCAAGCTGCGCAAGATGCGCGGGTTCCTTGAAGAAGGCGACAAGATCAAGGTCAACATCCGTTTCCGTGGCCGTGAAATGAGCCACCAGGAACTGGGTCGCGAAATGGCCAACCGGATCGAGACCGATCTGGGCGAGGACATCGTCATTGAATCCCGTCCGCGCCTGGAAGGGCGTCAGATGGTCATGATGATCGCGCCGAAGAAGAAGACCTGAGGCCTGACGGGCCGCCTTCCGGGGCGCCTGGCTGAATGGTTCAGGGTAAGGGGACGCCACTGGCGTCCCTTTGCTTTTGCAGGACGCCGGTGAAATGCCGGCGCAAGGGGTGCTGGGGCTGGTGGCAGGGCGGTTTTGCCTGTATCATGCCCGGCTCGACCCACCCAGGACGGGTCGTACGCCGATCATGGCAGGACGGAAAGAGCGGCCCAGGCCGCCGCCAGATCAGTCAGAAACCAGGGTCAAATCCCATCAAGGACATTGCAATGCCCAAGATCAAGACCAACCGGGCAGCGGCCAAGCGTTTCCGCAAGACCGCCTCGGGCAAGTACAAGTGCGGCCACGCCAACCGTAGCCACATCCTCACGAAGAAAGCGACCAAGCGTAAGCGTAATCTGCGTCAGACGGGCCATGTCCGTGCAGAAGACGCAGGCCGTCTGGACCGCATGCTCCCTTACCTCTGAGGAACTGAAAAATGGCACGAGTTAAGCGTGGCGTACAGGCGCGTCGCCGCCACAAGAAGATTCTGGATCTCGCCAAGGGCTATTACAACGCCCGCCGCAAGGTCTTCCGCGTCGCCAAGCAGGCGGTCATCAAGGCACAGCAGTACGCCTACATCGGCCGTAAGCAGAAGAAGCGCAACTTCCGTTCGCTTTGGATCACCCGTATCAATGCGGCTGCCCGCATCAACGGCCTGAGCTACAGCCGCTTCATGAACGGTCTGCTGAAGGCCGGCATCACCCTGGACCGCAAGGTCCTGGCTGACATCGCCGTGCACGACGCAGCCGGTTTTGCTGCGCTGGCCGAAAAGGCCAAGGGCGCGCTGGCGGCATAAGTCCTTCCCGATGCCGTAACCGTTCATCCGGAACGGTGTCAGGTCAAGGCAATGCATGGGGAAGGGCGCAAGTCCTTCCCCATTCTTTTTTGGGTCCCGGCGAGGCCATGGCGGCAGCGCGGGGACGGCGGTGGCGACAGGGGTCGGCCCTTCGCGCATCGCGATGGCAGATCGACTGGAGTTCCGGCCCCCCATGAGCGACATCCAATCCCTCACCACCCAGGCGCTGGCCGATGTGGCCGCCGCACAGAGCCCCGACGTGCTGGAACAGCTGCGCGTGGCCCTGCTTGGCAAGAGTGGCAGCATCACCTCGCAGCTCAAGCAGCTCGGCGCCCTGCCGGCCGACGAGCGCAAGGCCGCCGGTGAAGCGATCAACCAGGCCCGCGACGCGCTGACCCGCGCGCTCGGCGAGCGCAAGGCGCTGCTGGAGGACGCGGCACTGGATGCACGCCTGGCCGCCGAAGCCATCGACATCACCCTGCCGGGTCGCAACGGCGACCGCGCCGGCCTGCATCCGATCACCCGCACCCTGGAGCGCATCACCGGCATCTTCGGCCGGCTGGGCTACGAGCTGTCGGAAGGGCCGGAGATCGAGGACGACTGGCACAACTTCGAGGCGCTGAACTTCCCGCCGCACCATCCGGCGCGCGCCATGCACGACACCTTCTACTTCGGCGACGGCCGCCTGCTGCGCACGCACACCTCCGGCGTGCAGGTGCGCTACATGGGTGACCACGCACCGCCGCTGCGCATGATCGCCGCCGGCAAGGTGTACCGCAGCGACAGCGACCAGACCCATTCGCCGATGTTCCATCAGGTGGAAGGCCTGCTGGTGGACGAGCATTCGACCTTCGCCGACCTGAAGGGCACGCTGGCCGAGTTCGTGCGCGCCTTCTTCGAGCGCGATTTCGAAATGCGCTTCCGCCCCAGCTATTTCCCGTTCGTTGAGCCGGGCGCGGAAGTGGACATCGCCTGGCAGCAGCCCGATGGCAGCACCCGCTGGCTGGAAGTGCTGGGCTGCGGCATGGTCCATCCGAACGTGCTGCGCAACGTCGGCATCGATCCGGAGCGCTACACCGGCTTCGCCTTCGGCATGGGCGTGGAGCGCTTTGCAATGCTGCGCTACGGCGTCAACGACCTGCGTGCGTTCTTCGAGAACGACGTGCGGTTCCTGAAACAGTTCGCGTAAGCCGCAACCGTGTAGGGCCGAGCCATGCTCGGCTGCTCCCAAATTCGCAGGCCCAGGCGCATGCGCCGGGCCCACCAGGATGACACCATGAAATTCTCCGAAAACTGGCTGCGCAGCCACGTCCCGACCGGCGCTTCGCGCGATGAACTGAGTGCAGTGCTGACCGCCATCGGCCTGGAAGTGGAAGACGTGACCGCGCTGGGCGAAGGCCTCGACCACGTGGTCGTGGCACGCATCGTCGATGCGGTGCGCCATCCGGAAGCGGATCGCCTGCAGGTGTGCAGGGTTGATGCCGGGCAGGGCGAACTGCTGCAGATCGTGTGCGGCGCCCCGAACGCGCGCCCGGGCCTGGTCGCGCCGCTGGCGATGGTCGGTGCGCAGATCGGCGAGCTGAAGATCAAGCCGGCCAAGCTGCGTGGCGTCGAGTCCAACGGCATGCTGTGCTCGGCCAAGGAACTGGGCCTGGACAACGATGCTTCCGGCCTGCTGGAACTGCCCGACGACGCACCGGTCGGCCAGACCCTGGTCGAGTACCTGGGCCTGCCGGATGCCAGCATCGAGATCAAGCTGACCCCGAACCGCGCCGACTGCTTCGGCCTGCGCGGCATCGCCTACGACGTCGCCGCCGCCACCCGCAGTGAAGTGCTGGACTTCGCTGCCGACGCCATTCCGGCAGTCGGCAGCCGTGAGCTGGGCATCCAGCTCGACGCCGGCGCCGAAGCGCCGCGTTACCTGGGCCGTGTCATCGAAGGCGTCAATGCTGCCGCCAAGACCCCGTTGTGGATGGCCGAGCGCCTGCGCCGCAGTGGCGTGCGTCCGGTCTCGCTGCTGGTCGACATCACCCAGTATGTGATGCTGGAGCTGGGCCAGCCGATGCACGCCTACGACCTGGGCACCCTGCAGGGCAGCATCGCCGTGCGCCGTTCGCGCGCGGGCGAGACGCTGAAGCTGCTGGACGGCCGCGATGCTGCGCTGGACGACAGCTTCCTGGTGGTCACCGACGCTGACCGCGCGGTCGGCCTGGCCGGCCTGATGGGCGGCTTCGACACCCGCGTCACCGACGCGACCACCGCCGTGTTCCTGGAAGCCGCGCACTTCGCGCCGGCCGCCATCATGGGCCGTGGCCGCAAGCTGGGCCTGCACACCGATGCCGGCCATCGCTTCGAGCGCGGCGTCGATCCGGCGCTGCCGCGCACCGCGATCGAGTACGCCACCCGCCTGGTGCTGGACCTGGCCGGCGGTACCCCGGCACCGGTCACCGAGGCCGTGCGTGAAGCCGATCTGCCGCAGCCAGCGACCATCGTGCTGCGCCGCGCCCGCATCACCCGCGTGCTCGGCATCACCATCGACGATGCGGAAGTCGAGCGCATCCTGCGCGCGCTGGGCATGGACGTGGTCGCCGCCGCCGACGGCTGGCAGGTGGTCGCGCCGAGCCGCCGCTTCGACATCGCCATCGAAGAAGACCTGATCGAAGAGCTGGCCCGCATCCACGGTTACGAGCAGATCCCGACCACGCTGCCGGGCGGTGCCTCGCGCGTGGCGATGCCGAGCGAGACCCAGCTGGACGCGCTGAGCGTGCGCCGCCAGCTGATCGCCCGTGACCAGCAGGAAACCGTCAATTTCGCCTTCGTCGACGACGCGCTGCTGACCCAGTGGCAGCTGCGCGACGGCCTGGTGCCGCTGGCCAACCCGCTGTCGGCCGAACTGGCGGTGATGCGCCCGTCGCTGCTGCCGGGCCTGGTCGCCACGTTGGGCCGCAACGCCGCCCGCCAGTTGGGCCGCGTGCGTCTGTTCGAGCTCGGCCGCGTGTTCGCCCAGCAGGCCGGAGACGGCCAGCCGGCACCGCTGGAAACCCCGCGCGTGGCCGCTGCGGTCTGCGGTGAGGCGCAGGCGGTGCAGTGGGGCCTGCCGACCCGCAAGGTCGACTTCCATGACCTGAAGGGCGACCTGGAATCGCTGGCGGCCGCCAGTGGCGCGCAACTGGAGTTCCGCCCGTCCGTCCGCGCCTACGGCCACCCGGCGCGTTCGGCCGAGGTGTTCCGCGATGGCGTGGCGATCGGCTGGATCGGCCAGATCCACCCGCGACTGACCCGGGCGATGGATATCGAAGCCGACGTCTACGCCTTCGAGCTGGACCTGGAGCCGCTGACCGCCCGCCGACTGCCGCGCGCCGGCGAGCTGTCGCGCTTCCCGGCGGTGCGTCGCGACCTGGCGTTCCTGGTGCCTGAACAGGTGGCCTGGGCCGATCTGGCGGCCACCGTCCGCCAGGCCGCCGGCCCGCTGCTGCGCGACCTGAACCTGTTCGACCGTTACGTCGGCCAGGGCGTCGAGCCGGGATTCAAGAGTCTCGCTATGGGCTTGATTTTGCAGGACAAGTCGCGCACTCTGACGGACCGCGACGTGGATGCGGTGGTGGCCGAGGCGGTCACTGCCATCGAGCGTGAACACCACGCCCGGATCCGCGGCTGAGCGGGCAGCACTCGGGGGTAGCAGGCAATGGCATTGACCAAGGCGGAGATGGCGGAAAAGCTGTTCGACGAAGTCGGTCTGAACAAGCGGGAAGCCAAGGAATTCGTCGACGCGTTTTTCGATGTGCTGCGTGAAGCATTGGAACAGGGACGTCAGGTGAAGCTGTCGGGCTTCGGCAATTTCGATCTGCGGCGCAAGAACCAGCGCCCGGGTCGCAACCCCAAGACCGGCGAGGAAATTCCGATTTCCGCCCGTACGGTGGTCACCTTCCGTCCGGGCCAGAAGCTCAAGGAGAGGGTGGAAGCTTATGCTGGATCCGGGCAGTAACCGCGAACTACCGCCGATCCCGGCCAAGCGCTACTTCACCATCGGTGAAGTCAGCGAGCTGTGCGACGTCAAGCCGCATGTCCTGCGCTACTGGGAAACCGAGTTTCCCAGCCTTGAGCCGGCCAAGCGCCGAGGCAACCGCCGCTACTACCAGCGCCACGACGTGCTGATGGTGCGGCAGATCCGCAGCCTGCTGTACGAACAGGGCTACACGATCGGTGGTGCACGCCTGCGTCTGGACGGCCCCGATGCCCGCGAGGAATCGGCGCTGAGCAACCAGATCATCAAGCAGGTGCGCATGGAGCTGGAAGAAGTGCTGCAGTTGCTGCGCCGCTGATCCCATTTCCATCGTAATCCGCTATACTTCACGGCCCGCCGCAGTGGCGGGCACATCGCAGCATCAGTCGGGGCGTAGCGCAGCCTGGTAGCGCATCTGCCTGGGGGGCAGAGGGTCGTCGGTTCGAATCCGGCCGTCCCGACCACTGTGATGAATCAAGAAGCCCGCGCAGCGATGCGTGGGCTTTTTTGTGCGTGCGGTGTATGCTGCGCGCCACTCGTACTACCGCGGCTGCTGAACCCGGTACTCACGAGAACACATCATGGATTCTGCAAGAAGCCGTGCCTGGCGTCGCAGCCAGGCTCGCAACCGTGGTGGCGACCGCGCCACGACCGCCTACAGCTACAAGCCCGAGAAGAACTGGAAGCTGCTGTATACGCGCGACGCCAAGCTCGCGCGCGCACGCCAGCTGGGCTTCACCTATCCGGTCCTCAGCGCCCGCCAACTGCAAGAACAGGAATGATCAACCTGCTGTTCGTCTGCAGCCGCAACCAGCTGCGCAGCCCGACCGCCGAAGCCATGTGGCGACGGCGACCCGGCTTCGCTGCGCTGTCGGCCGGCACCAGTCCGCATGCACGACGCCCCATCGGCCCGGCGGATATCCGCTGGGCCGATGTCATCTTCGTGATGGAGGCCAAGCACCAGCATCGCCTGCAGGCCGCCTATGCGCGCCTGCTGGAATACAAGCGCCTGCATTGCCTGGATATCCCCGACGACTATCGCTGCATGGATCCGCTGTTGATGGACCTGCTGGATGCAAAGGTGACCACGTATCTCGATCAGCTGCCGGCAAAGCGGTAGAGCAGCTCCGGATCGCCTTCGTCCAATCCGTGCACGATGCCGCTGTCGATGAAACCCGAAGCGGCGAGCAGGCGTTGCATGCCGGTATTGGAAGCATTGGTCGAAGTGAACAGCCTGCCGTGGCCGTGCAGCGCGATGGCATGGCGCAGCAGGGCGGCGCCGACGCCCTGGCTGCGTTGTTCGCGCGCCACCATCAGCATCTCGACGAAGGCTTCGCCGAAGAAGTGATGGTGGATGACCAGGTAACCGGCCAGCTGGCCGGCCCATTCGGCCACGTGCATGCCACCACGGGCCTGCCAGTCGCTGATCTGCCGTGCGCGTTGCGGATCGTGGACCGCAACGCTGTCGAGCGCGATCAACGCGGAAACGTCGGCGGGCATTGCCTCGCGGATGTGCAACATCGTCGAGGAGGGATCGGGCGGCACCATCGAAGGCTCCTGGGCTGGGTGCGCCCAGTCTATCGATCGCGTCGGCCGCGTCTGCGCATCCGCCACAGCCAGCGTGTGGTCGGCAGTCAATACACACGGAACTCGGCACGGCAGCCGTCGCTGACCCACACGCCGCGGCGGTCCCAGCCCCAGTTGCGATCCTCGACGCACGGTGTCACCGACTTCTGCTTGACCAGGCGTACCTCGTGGCGCACACGGATGCGGCATTCCTTGTCCTTCTGCTCGTAGGACTCGCAGACCAGGCGCTCGCCATCGTCATCGCGGTCACGGTCCCGGCCGCGCCCCGGCCAGCGGCCGCGTCCCTGTCCGTCGGCCACGAACTCGGCGCGACAGCCGTCGGTGACCCAGAGCATGCGGCGGCTCTGGCCCCAGTTCTGGTCCTCTACGCAGCGGGTGACCGACAGCTGCCTGGCCAGGCGCATGCGGCCTTCGATCGGGCACTGCTGGGTCTTGTTGAACTGCGATTCGCAGCGCAGCGGCGCAATGGGATCGCCGCCGTAATCCTGGGCGGCCACCGTGGTGGCGGCCAGCAGCAGGGCCAGGGTGGGGAGGGCAATCGGCAGCAGCAGGCGATGGGTCATGGGGGGCCTCGGCAGGGGAACGGGCCGCAAGAATGGACCAGCCCGGGGCCATCGGAACGGATCGTTCCGGCGTTGGCTCAGTGGGGATTTAGTAGTGTGCACCGGCCCATGCAGAGCCTTACATCCCTTATCATCGCGGCACATCCGATCGCATCGGCTTACACCTTCTTACATCTCTCCCACGCTTGCCGGCCCAGCCTGTGGCTGCCGTCACTGGCGTGCAGCCGGCGTGTGGAGGAGGATGCGCGGACCACGACGACCACAGGGGGTTGCGTTGATCAGCAGTACCGTCATTCATCGCTCGGCTGGCGCAGAGGCCGGGCAGGTGCGTGTCCTGGACACCACGTTCAAGGGCAAGCATGTGTTCATTGCGTGGGGCCTGCGCGGGCCGGAACTGGCCCGCAGCGCGGACCCGCCCGCCACCGTGGCTGCGCGCAAGGCGCTGCATGCCGTGGCCGGCCACAGCGAGGGACCGCGCAGCCCGGAGGTGTTCATCGCCAACCAGTCGGCAGTGGCGATTACCGTCTATCGGCTGCTGACCGAGGCGCGTTCGGGCGATGCCATCTTCTTCCTGTGTGATTCGCAGGCCGTGGTCGACTGGTTGATCACCGCACTGGAAGTGCAGGGCGAAGACTGACAGCGCGCAGGGTCAGGCCAGTGCCGCATCCACCGCCGCCAGGGCGTGCAGGGTGGTGGTGTCGAACAGCGGCACCGGGCTGTCCTCGGCGCGGACCAGCAACATGATTTCGGTACAGCCGAGGATGATCGCTTCGGCGCCGCGTGCAACCAGGCGCGCGATCACGCCGGCGTACGCCTGCCGCGAATGCTCGCTGACCACGCCGCAGATCAGCTCCTGGTAGATGATGTCGTGCACGCTGCGGCGATCATCGGCCTCCGGAACCAGTACCTCCAGCCCGAAGCGGTCCTGCAGCCGGTCGCGGTAGAACGCCTGCTCCATGGTGAAGGCGGTGCCGAGCAGTCCCACCTTGCGGATGCCGGCCTGCAGGATCGCCGCGGCGGTCGGGTCGGCGATATGCAGCAGGGGCAGCGGGCATCCGGCTTCGATCCGGCCGGCCAGCGTGTGCATGGTGTTGGTGCAGATCACCAGCAGCTCGGCGCCACCGGCCTGCAGCCGCCGTGCAGCATCGAGCATGTGGTTGCCCAGCAGATCCCATTGGCCGTCGTGCTGCAGCTGCTTGATGCCGGCGAAATCCACCGACCACAGCAGCAGTTGCGCCGAATGCGCGCCACCGAGGCGATGCCGCACAGCCTCGTTGATGAGCCGGTAGTACTGCGCCGAGCTTTCCCAGCTCATGCCGCCGATCAGGCCAAGGGTCTTCATGCACTGCTCCAAGCCAGAGACGGCCATTGCAGCACAGATGGCAGTGGCGCTGCCGTGCACGGGCGCCGGCATCTGTAACCGTCGCATCCACCGCCCGCTGTATGTGCCGCGTCCTGCATGGGTGCCCTATGCTGGTGCCGTCTTCTGAAGTGGAAACCGGCAATGGCCCTGCATACCTGGTGGTGGTTCCTGGCCACGGTCTTCGTGCTGTGCGGGACGCCCGGGCCGAACATGCTGCACATCCTCGGGCGCAGCGTCGGGCTGGGGTTCCGTGGCAGCGTGCCGGCCATGGCCGGCTGCCTGCTGGCGATGCTGCTGGTGCTGGCCGCATCCGCTGCGGGCCTGAGCGCGTTGCTGCACTCCTCGCCGATGCTGTTCGAAGTGCTGCGCTATCTCGGTGTGGCCTACCTGGCCTGGCTTGGCATCAAGGCGTGGCGTGACAGTTGCCGCCCGGCACACGCGGTGGCCGATGCTGCCGAGGTCACACTGGCGCCGGTACATGGCGCAGCGACGGTATTCCGTGGCGGCCTGTGGGTTGGCCTGAGCAACCCCAAGCTGTTGTTGTTCGCCGCGGCGTTCCTGCCGCAGTTCGTTGATCCGTCGCGTAGCCAGGCCGTGCAGTACAGCGTGCTGGTGGCGACCTTCGCGGCCTGCGAACTGTTCTGGTACGTGATGTACGCCGCCGGTGGCCACGGTCTGCGCCGTTGGCTTGCAAAGCCGTTCGCACGGCGCTGGTTCGAGCGGCTGGTGGGAAGCGTGTTCCTGGCCTTCGCGGTGGCGCTGCTGCGCTTCCGGCCGCGCTGATTCACGCCGCACACGCGGCCTTTTCACGATTGCCGCATCGGCTGCGGCCTAGCCTGATCACACCGTTTGCGTTCCCTGCGGGGTAAGGACTGACATGATCAAGTGGGCCATCATTTTCGCCATCATCGGCATCATCGCCGGCGTGCTGGGCTTCGGCGGCATCGCCGGTGCCGCTGTGGGCATCGCCAAGTTCCTGTTCTGGGCCGGCATCATCATTGCCGTGGTGCTGTTCCTGATCGGCATGAGCGTGGCGAAGAAGGTCAGCTAGCACCTGTCGCGCAGCAGCGTGTTCAGTGCGCGCTGCTGCGCGAGAACAGGTTGATCACCAGCACGCCGGCGCAGATCAGCGCGATGCCGGCCAGCGCAGCTGCATCCAGCCGCTGCTTGAACACCACCAGGCCGATCAGCGAGATCAGCACGATGCCGACGCCGGACCAGATCGCATAGGCGATGCCGGTCGGCACCGACTTCATGGTGACCGACAGCAGGTAGAAGCACAGCCCGTAGCCGACCAGCGCGCCCAGTGTCGGCCACAGCCGGCTCATGCCGTCCGAGGCCTTCAGCAGCGACGTGGCAATCACTTCCAGCACGATGGCGGCGGCCAGGTAGATATAGGGGTTCATCGCGGGCTCCGGGTCACTGCGGGTCGCACAGCTTGAGGGCCTGCTCGGCCATCGCCAGCGCATTGAGGCGCTCTGCTTCGTCCAGCGGCCGACCATAGGCGGTGGCCCAATAGCCATCGGCCGCGCAGCGTGCCGCGTACAGGCGCGGATCGCCGGCTTCGCCGGGGAACTCGGCCAGCATCGCGCGCTTCCAGTCGCGCCAGTGCGCCAGCAGGGCCGGCTCCATCAGGTTGCCCAGGGTCAGGCCGATGTCGTTGTCCTGTTCCTGCTGCAGCAGGTGCTCGAAGTTGGCCCGCACATAGGCGCGGCTGAAGCAGCCGT
This sequence comes from Stenotrophomonas sp. CASM110, assembly GCF_049384345.1. NCBI lineage: Bacteria > Pseudomonadati > Pseudomonadota > Gammaproteobacteria > Lysobacterales > Lysobacteraceae > Stenotrophomonas > Stenotrophomonas sp. CASM110. The sequence goes on along the minus strand of NZ_JBMRGI010000009.1, from coordinate 171,172 downwards.
GGCCGGGCGTGCCGTCCTGCAGGAGCGCGCGCACACGCGCCTCGAATTCGCCGATGAGTGCGCCGATGGCTTCATCGACCAGTGCCTGCTTGCTGCTGAAATGGTGGAACAACGCGCCCTTGCTGACCCCGGCCACGCGCGCGACATCCTGCACGGTCAGTGCCGCCAGCCCGTGCTGGCCAATCACGGCAATGGTGGCGTGCAGCAATGACTGGCGCACGCTGTCGGGCGCTTTGCGCCGCGAGCGGGGAGGGGGCGAGGACATGATGGGAAGAAACCGACTGGACGGTATGATTGTAGCGCAGCCGGATCGCGTCACCGGCGCGACCATCGGCCACCGCCCGGTGGGAGCCGGATCAATCGTCGATGCGTGCGAAACGCGCCTGCGGGCCGTGTTTGCCTGGGACCTGCTCGACGAACATCGGGTAGGGGCGTACCCACAGGCCACCTTCGCCGTAGAGTGCGCGGTACAGCACCAATGGTTCCAGCGTCTCGCTGCTGCGGACGATGTCGATCACTTCGTACTCGCCGCCCTTGAAGTGGCGATACCGGCCACGGGCGAGGTCGGGCAGGGGACTCAGCTCAGCCATGACGGGTCGTGCTCACTTGCGCGCCGGGCTGGCGGGCGTGGCGCAGTACGCGTCGATGGCCTCGGCGCTGTTGGCCAGGCCGTGTGCCTGTGCCAGCTCCCAAGGCCGCTCGCAGCGCTGGCTGTGCTCGCACCACTGGTAGCCGGCCGAGCCGATGCAGCCGTGCGCGTCGCGATCGCCGCCTACCTTGGGCATGGTGGTCGAAGGCTTGCCGTCGGCACGCGGGGCTGCATTGTCCGGGCTCGCGCATGCGACCAGAACCAGCAGCGCTGGAATCAGAAGAAGCACCTTCATGCGCGAGCTCCGTGCGTAAAGCAACATTTTCTGTCGCAAATAGCCCGTCAGCAAGCGCTCAATGCACGGCGGCGCGGACCAACTCTTCGATCAGAATCAGATAGCTGGCCACGAAATAGAACTTCAGCAACGTCGAACGCTGGTGCGAGAAGAAGGTGCGCATGTGGAAGGGGCCCCTGTTGATGATGGTAGTGTGAAGCCCAGCTGACTCCGTGACAAGGATCACGGAATGAACGAGCTAAACGGACTCAGGGATGTGATGAGGGTGGGGTTCTGACGCATTGGCGCGGACTTTTCGTACTTTTCTGATGGGACCACCCTGATGGCATGGCTAGGGTGACGGCATCAGCAGAGGCTCTGGTGCCCCCTGCGCCTATCCCAGAAGGAGCGTCCCATGGTCATTACCGTCAAGTGCAGTGCCGCGCAGTGGTCCCTGTTGGATCCGGCCGCAGGCGTCGCCGAAGCATTCAACTCCGGGGCCGCAGCGTTCGATGCCGCGGTTGGCCTGGCCAGCGCCCACCATCGCCGGACCGGCCAGGGCAGCACGGTGCGCGTGGAGGCGCTGGGCAGTAGCGTGGATGCCGTGCATTTCGAGGCGATGGCGACCGCCTCCGGGCCGGTTACCGGTTTGCGTCCTGCGCCGGTGGCGTAACGCCGGAGGATCCCCCGCGCAGTGCCTGGCTTACGACATGGCACAGCCACGATGGATTCACCGTTTTGGCATAGACATGACCGATCTGTGCCGGCAGGGCGCGATCCTGCAGTACGCGCAAGGGCTGTTGGACCAGCACGAGGATGAGCAGATCCCCGCGCAGGCAGCAGATGCGGCGCAGCAGGGGCATGCCGTCGGCCTGGCCCACAGTCGGCATGCAGGGATCGATGATCAGTACGTTGCAGCGCGGGCTGGCGATCTGGGTCAGAGCCTCTGCGGGCGAGCGCGCTTCGCCGAGGGTTCTGCCGTCCAGATGGGGCCGGAGTCTGCGTATCAGTTCGCGTCGGATCCAGGGGTTTGCATCGGCGATGACGAGGGAGGGGAGGGGGGACGGCCGGCTTTCGCAGGCGCCACTGCCTGACTGGAGCGGCAAAGCGTGAACAGCTTGAAGTATCTGCATGGCAGGCTATGGATTGCCGGGGCCACAGCCTTTGGGCAGGAGGTCGTAATAGGGGATGGCAGTCCAGCAGCGCCATTCATGGCTGCCCGAATCCCTGATCAGCATCAGGTTGTTTCGCCATGTCCCCACGTTGTAGCCGGTATCGAACCGCAGCAGGCAATCGATTTCCAGGTCGCCATCTGGACCAATTCTCGTCGTGATGGTTTCACAGCGCTCGCTGCTCTCCGGCAGGCCCAGCTTGCGGTTGTCTGATCCAAGGAGATCACCTCCTTCGGCCAACCACGCCTCCACTCCCGCCTTCCCACCGGCCAGTTCGGCCAACGCCGCCGCCAGCTTGGCTTTGGTAGAGAACTTCTTGTATTGCGAAACTGCGATCAGGGAAAGAACTGCAATGATGGCTACGACCACCATGAGTTCGACCAGAGAAAACCCTCGTTGCCGATGTGTACGCCTCACCGCGTGGCCGGCCCTTGAGATTTTCTTTTTCATAGGATCCTCCATGAGGAAATCAACTTTGAATCGCGGCCGGCGCACACAATGGGAGAGACGCGCGCAACTGGATACAGGCCCGGCGATCTATGTAGGGGCTTACGCGTGCGATCAGTTCATGCAGGCCTGGGGAAGGAGGCTCCGGTCCGGAATGTCGCCCTTGCAGAGCCAGGCTCCCTGCCAGTCGCGATCCAGGGTCAGGCTGCCACTGCCGATTGCAGCGTCGCTCTTGAGCTCGCAGTTGATGCTCGTAGCTCCATTCGTGACATCGCTTGTCACCGTAATCCAGGTACAGCGGGAGCTTGACTCGGGCAAGCCAATCGATTCCGGCGAGGTGATCGTGCTGCCTTCGGCGAGGAGTGATTCAACGCCGACTTTTCCACCGGCGACTTCTGCGAGGGCAGCGGCCAGCTTTGCCTTGGCCGAGAACCGCTGATACTGCGGCAGGGCAATCATCCCCAGAATACCGATGATCGCCACCACCACCATGAGTTCAATAAGGGAAAAGCCCTTCTGCCGGGATGCGCTTTTGCCTGCGTGGCGTGTACGGCCGATTTCGGTATTCATGACAATCCTCTGTGGCGTGGTGGTTTCGTTGGTCTGGCCCCGAAACAAGCATTCGTGGCGCAGTCATAGGAAATCACGTGCACGGCAGTGGGTATATTCAAGAACTGGTAAAGTTGAACGTGTTGAATGGCAGCGCGACTGTTTTGCGAATAATCAGAAAGTGCGCCGCAATTGCGTTGGGCATGGCACAGGCGCTGCCTGCACATCGGCCATGCCCGCATTGCATCGCCATTCTCCGGCAGGGGTTCGCCACCATTGCAGGCGGCCGTCCTGGCGCAGATCACAGGTCAGCACTGCGCGGCCGGTGTCGGGGAGCGCGGCGCGCAGGTGCGCGCAATGCGCGGCGCTGGCAGGCAGACCCAGATGCTGGTCGGTCACGGTGAGATCACCTTTGGCGTAACTGCTTTCCACGGCGGCGATGGCGCCGCCCAGCACGCTGGCCGCGTCGCGCGGCCGGGTGCGGCCGGTAGCGTCATCTGCCGAGGGCGCGCACAACAGTAGCGCGTAGACGGCTGTCAGTCCGGCGACGATGCAGACCGACACCCAGGGCCGGTAGTGGCGGGGGCGACGTGCCGCCTGTGTGGTTGATCGAGGGCGCATGGAGGGCGGCTCCCGTTGTCGAGAAGGGCGCGCGGTGCAACCACAGGCCGGGGCCGCTCTCCCCAGAGCAGCCCCGGCATTCGCATCCCCTGGCTATCGTTGTCGTGCGCTACAGCGCCAGCGAGGTTTCCACGTCCAGCACCATGCGCCGGGCGAGAGCAAGATTGGCCTTCTGCCGATCCAGTACCACATAGAAGAACAGGCCCTTCTTGGCCGACACCGGGCGCAGCACGTGGTACGCACGACCCAGGGTGATCAGCACGTCCTCGATGCTGTCGTTGAGCTTCAGCGCTTCAGCCGCTTTCATCTTGGCGCGCAGCACCTCGGTGTTTCCAGCGGCCGCCAGTTCCATGTCCACGCCTGAGCCGGCTTCACCGAGCAGCATGCCGCTTTCGTAGTCGACCAGGGCAACGGCTTGTGCGCCGTTGATCTGCATGAGTGTGTCCAGGCATTTGTTGATGGCGATATTCATTTCAGTGGTCCGTTGCGGGTGTGAAGAGTTGAAGAGCCGTCTGATCAGCGAGAGGGGCATGCATCAGTTCGGGTTGTCGGTCAGGGCACGTACGCACTGCTTGGCATGCCACAGCACGTTGCCGATGACACAGCTGTGGTCGCATGCGGTCATCAATAGGCGGGGCTGTGCTCCGGGAATGGCAAGCATCAGAACCTTGCCGTTGGCGGCATCGAGGATGAGTGTGTCGAGTTCACCAAAGTGCAGTTCGCGACCCAGCGCACTGGCCAGGCCGAGCATCGAGCTGGTCATCGCGGCCAGACGATCGGCGACATGGCCTTGCGGGCCGGCCTGGGCCAGTGCAAAACCATCGGTGCTGGCAACGACGAGGGCCTGGATGCCGGTGACGTCGCGTGCCAGGGCATTCAGTGCCGAAGCGTGGCCGATGTCATTCATGGGCGGCCGCCATGGCATTGCATTCGATCTGGCTCATCAGCAGATCCATCGTGGTGATGGCCTGCGCCATGTCGCGTGGGTCCAGCGGCAACGCCGGCAGGTGCGGTGCGTGGTCCTGCAACCAGTCCTGCCAGTGCGGCTGTACCGGGTCATCGGTGCTGCCGCACCGGGTGAAACCGATGACCACGGGCAGGCCCGGCGCGTTGTCTGCGATGGCCTTCAGGTGCTGCCCCGCCAGCGTACTGTCCTTGCTGGCGCTGCCATCGATCAGGACGATGGCGCCTTCGGCACCGGCCAGCAGGATCGGCCAGATGTACGAGAAGCGCTCCTGTCCGGGCGATCCATACAGGCGCAGGCGGTCGCCACCCGGCAGGTCGATGTCGCCATAGTCCATGGCTACGGTGGTGTACTGCTTGCCCACGGCAGGGTCGGTATTGCGGGCCTCGGTCACTACGGCCTTGCCCCGGGTCAGGGTCTGCACGAGGGTGGACTTGCCCGCGCCAAGTGGGCCCATCACTACGATCTTGTGCTCACGCACGGTCATGCACTCCAGCGGATGCGAAGTTGTCGCCACAGGTTGACGAGGCCATCGGTGGGCGAGGGGCGCACGGGTGCGTCCTCGCCTACGACGGGAAAGGCATAGGCGGTGAGAAACGCCGCATTGAAGAACGACTGCACGGTACGGCGCGGCAGGTCGAGGAGGTCGCAGCACGCCTGCACGGATGCGCCTTGCTTGATCAGCAGCGCGCACAGCCGGAAATGATCCGGCCGATGGGCCAGGATGCGGAAATCCGGCCAGCGACGAAGGCGCAGCTTCGCGCTCTCGTGCAGGGTAGGCATCGGCGCGTTGTGATCAGCCGTGGACAGGCCGACGTTCCACAGGGTCGGGCGTAGCGGGATGTTGCTGGACACTGTCGCGCGCTGCATGAACACATCCTGGGTCACCGGCACCAGACTCAGCGGGGGATCCTCATCGCGCAACAGCCTCTGCAGCAGCGTCAGGGTGATCGGCGCTGGCGCAGTGGTCATCATCCGGTCGTTCCTGGCATCCAGCCAGCACACCGTGGCCTCGCCGTGGATGATCGCGGCATGGGCCGGCCGCCGTGACGGCGTGCTGTCGCTTGCTAGGTGCAGGCGCAACTGCTGTACGAACGGCAATGCTGCCGTCGGCAGTGTTGCCGGTGCCAGCGGCGTTGGTTCAAGTGGTCCTTGCAGATCCTCAAACGATTGACGACGGAATCGGACCATGGGGTGTCCAGCGCAGCGAGTAATCGGAGATGGATATGTAAGCGGCCTTTCCGGATTTCTGGAATGAAACTATTGGGAAATTTCACGCGCGGCGTTTGTTTATGATCGCGAATGCAAATAATGGAAACGGGCTGGCGATTCTGCTTGAATGAAATCAATTGCAGTGGATCATTGTTAAGTTGACGTTGCCCGGAATGATTACTAGGGTTTTTGCTGCGCATTGCGGCGTGACTATTTACGGGTAATCAGCATGCTCACTCGAATTGCCATCGCGGACGACCATCCTCTGATCCTGCTTGGTACGCGCATCGTGATCGAGGCTGGTGGGCGCCATCGCGTGGTGGCAGAGGCGCGGTGTGCAGAAAGCCTTATGTCGATCCTGGCCGAAGAAGTCGTTGATCTGGTGGTGACTGATTTCTCGATGCCCACTGGGGGGCGCTCGGATGGCCAGTCGATGCTGCAGGCGTTGAGTCGCAATTACCCCAAGGTGCCGGTGATCCTGGTCACGATGGTCACCAATGCCACGACCTTGAACATGGCCATGCGCACGGGTGTGCGGGGACTGGTGTGCAAAAGCAGTGGCGTGGATGGCGTTCGCAAGGCGGTCGATGCCGTGCTGAGTGGCGGGATCTACCTGGACCCCGAGCTGGCGCCCTGCCTGCAGGACTCCGGGCGTGAGCGATCGCTTTCAGTACTGTCGCCCAAGGAGCTGGAAGTTCTGCGGCTGTATGTGTCGGGGCCTTCGATCACAGAGATCGCCGGGCAGCTGCGGCGCACCGTCAGTACCATCAGCCGGCAACGCATTTCGGCGATGAGGAAACTGGGCATCAGCAATGATGCCGAGCTGTTCGCCTATGCGTTCGAGGAACGCCTGGGCAATGCCGGTGGCATGGCCAGTGGGGCAGCAAACGGGGGGCCATGAGCTCACGGAGGTCCAGTCAGGTCCGGTTGCGTTGTTTGAATGGGGAAAAACTGCCGTTGCGCTCCCCTCTGTGCGTCGGGCCGTGAATCCCGGATGCTTGCGCCATCGTATTCATCTGGAGATCTCGATGGGCAAGGCACTCACTTGGCGCACCCTGGCCTGCACCCTGTTGCCGATGCTGGCGGCGGCCGGCGGCGCCCAGGCGCAGAGCTATGGCTACGGCTATGACGACGACCGCTATGGTGGCCGCGATGGCAGCGGCATCGTGCGCTGCGAGTCGGTCAAGAACCGCAGCAATGAGTGCCGCCTGGACGGCCGCGCGCGGTTGATCCGCCAGTTGTCCGGTTCGCCCTGTGTGGAAGGTGAGACCTGGGGCCAGTCGCGCAACGGCGTCTGGGTCACACAGGGGTGCCGTGCCGAATTCGTCGGTGAATACCGCCGCGGTGGCGGCTGGGGTGGCAATGGTGGCGGCTGGGGCAATGGCAATGGCAACGGATGGGGCGGCGGCGATGTGGTCACCTGCCATTCCAATGGACATCGGCAGGAGTACTGCGATGCGCGCATCCGCCGGGGTGTGCGGCTGATCCGCCAGGACTCACGCAGCGCCTGCATCGAAGGCCAGAGCTGGGGCTGGGATCGCCGCGGCATCTGGGTGAGTGATGGCTGCCGGGCGCAGTTCCAGGTGAACTGACCTTTACGGGTTCAGCCCATGAAAATCAGAATAATCTGATACAGCTCACATTTTGAACGCCGTATTGTCTGCGATCAGGGCACGTTGCGTGCCCTGAATTCCAGCGGTGCCGTGTGCCATAACCGGCATGGGCATCCCGCCGCCGTCGATACGCTGTCTCAAGGAGTGAGCTGCATGTTGATCCGCCTGCAATGCGAACAGCGCCAGTGGCGCGTGCTGCATCCGGACCGGCCGGAGCCGATCGAGTTCCGCGATGGCGCCCGCGCCTACGACTTCGCCGAGACCCTGGCCCGCCTGCACTTTGTCGACACCGGTCAGCGTGCGGCCGTGCGCGTGGAAGCCAGCGGCGCATTCGTCGAAGCGGTCAGTTACGGCTGAGCGCGGGTGCCTGCCAAGGCAGGCACCCGGAATTCCATCATCCACGCATGGCGTGGATCTACGGGTTTCGAGCCTGGAGGGTGCGGACGCTGTCCGCGCCCATTGCGCCCTGTGTGGATCTACCGGGTGGTGATCGGCCTCAGCCTGCCGCGCTGAGCGGCGGGGTACCTGCGGCGAGCTGCGGCCAGCGCTTGAGCACAGCAGCGCGGATGCCGGCGGCGTCGATGCCGGCTTCGGCCAGCAGGTCTTCGCGGCTGGCATGGTGCTGGTAGCTGTCGGGCAGCCCCAGGTGCAGGATCGGACGCAGCACGCCTTCGGCATTGAGCAGTTCACCAACACCGGAGCCGGCGCCACCGGCCACCACGTTGTCTTCGATCGTCACCAGGCCCTCGTGCTGGGCGGCGACAGCCAGCACCAGCTCGCGGTCCAGCGGCTTGATGAAACGCATGTTGACCACGCTCAGGCCCAGTTCGCGGCCGACCTGCTCGGCGGCGGCCACGGTGCTGCCGAAGGCGAGCAGGGCAATGCGGCTGCCCTGCAGGCGCAGTTCGCCCTTGCCGATCGGCAGGGTCGACAGGTCGGTGCCGGCTGCAACGCCGGTGCCGGTGCCGCGCGGGTAGCGCACGGCGGCCGGGCCCGGGTGCTGCAGGCCGGTGCTGAGCATCTGCCGGCACTCGGCTTCGTTGGACGGTGCCATCACCACCAGGTTCGGCACGCAGCGCAGGAAGCTCAGGTCGAGGTTGCCGGCATGGGTCGCACCGTCCGGGCCGACCACGCCGGCGCGGTCAATCGCGAACAGCACGTCCAGGTCCTGGATGGCCACGTCATGTACCAGCTGGTCGTACGCGCGCTGCAGGAAGGTCGAGTAGATCGCCACCACCGGCTTGCCACCCTGGGTAGCCATGCCGGCGGCGAGGGTGACCGCATGCTGCTCGGCAATCGCAACGTCGAAATAGCGCTGCGGGTATTCCTTGCTGAAACGCACCAGGCCGGAGCCTTCGCGCATCGCCGGGGTGATGCCGTACAGGCGCGGCTCGGCGGCGGCGGCATCGCACAGCCAGTCGCTGAATACATCGGTGTAGGTCGGCTTCTTGGCCCCGGCCTTGGCCACCAGGCCCTTGTCCGGATCGAACGGGCCCACGGCGTGGTAACCGATCTGGTCGCCTTCGGCCGGCTCGTAACCCTTGCCCTTGGTGGTCATCACATGCAGCAGCTTCGGGCCCTTGGAGGCGCGCAGCGTCTTCAGCGTGGACAGCAGGGCGGGCATGTCGTGGCCGTCGATCGGGCCGGTGTAGTGGAAGCCCATTTCCTCGAACATCGTGGAAGGCACGAACATGCCCTTCCAGTGTTCTTCCCAGCGCTTCACGAAGCGTGCCGGATTGTTCTTCTTGTCACCGAGAATCTTCTTGCCGCCTTCGCGCAGCGCGTTGAGCGTGCGGCTGCCGGTGGCGCGGCCCAGCATCTTGGTCAGGCCGCCCACGGCCTCGGAGATCGACATGTTGTTGTCGTTGAGGATCACCAGCAGGTTCGGCTCCGGCTCCATGCCGCCAGCGTGCATCAGCGCTTCGAACGCCATGCCGGCGGTCATCGCGCCGTCACCGATCACCGCCACGATCTTGCGGTCGTCGCCTTCGGACTGGCGGGCGATGGCCATGCCCAGTGCGGCCGAGATCGAGGTCGAGGAGTGGCCGACACCAAAAGTGTCGTACTCGCTTTCCTCGCGCTTCGGGAACGGCGCGATGCCGTCCTTCTGCTTGACGGTGTGGATCTCGTCGCGGCGGCCGGTCAGGATCTTGTGCGGGTAAGTCTGATGGCCGACGTCCCAGACCAGCTGGTCGTGCGGTGTCTGGTACAGGTAGTGCAGGGCCACGGTGAGCTCGATCACGCCCAGGCCGGCGGCGAAGTGGCCGCCACTCTTGCCCACCGATTCAATGAGGTAGGCGCGCAGTTCGTCGGCAACCGCCCTCAATTCGGATTCGTCGAACGTGCGCAGGTCATCCGGCGTCTGGATGCGCGCGAGGCGGGGATAGCGGGCAGAGTCGATCATCATGTTCGCACTTTTTCTGAACGCCCATTTTCGCCCTCAAACGGGGGTGGGGCAAGCAAACGCCGCCGTCCGTGACAGGACGGTGAGGGTTGCATTTTCAGGCGTTCAGGTGCTCAGTTTCGAGCGCTTGGGCAATTGCGCCTTCAGGAAGGCCATCTGGTCGGCCAGGATGTTGCGGTTGGACAGGATCAGGTGCTCGATCCAGCTGGGCCGGTAGGGCACTGCCAGCAGGGGCATGCCGGCCTGCTGCGGGGTGCGGTCGCTCTTGCGCGAATTGCAGTGGAAGCAGGCGGTGACCACGTTTTCCCAGCAGTCCAGGCCGCCCTTGGACAGCGGCATGACGTGGTCGCGGGTGAGCGTGGGGCGGCTGAACTGCTGGCCGCAGTACATGCACAGATGGGCGTCGCGGGCGAAAAGGGCCTGGTTGGTCAGGTTCGGCGTCGGGTCGATCGCACGGGAGCGGGCGTGGCCGCGGGCGGCGATGATCGGGTGCAGGTCCATGCCGCTCTGCAGGCCGCTGAAGCGGTTGGTGCCGCCGTGGATGTGCAGGCAGGGGTCGCCGAGCGTCCAGGCCACCGCCTCGCGGGCGTAGAGGCAGGCCGCATCCTGCCAGGTGATCCAGTCCAGTACGCGTCCGTGGGCATCAAGCGAGAGCAGCCGGACCGAACCGGGGCGATGCAGCGTCGTGGCGTTGGGCGATGCTTCGGCGCCCGGAGCAGAAAACGGAGCTCCGGCTTCGATCAGACCCAAGCGTGTAGTGTCTGTCTCCATCGGGAGAACAGCTTATACCTGAATCATTGCGATTTGGGTATCGCCCGGAGGGCGAAACCCAAATCGCAATGATTCAGGTCCGCGCATTCCTCCTATCCCCCGCACCTGTCGGTGCGCCCCCCTTAACAAAGGGGGGCTTTTCCCCAGATGGATTTCGGTGGTTTCCATCCACGCGTGGCGTGGATCTACGCAGATCGCGGGGAACTGTCAGAGGCGGGGCGGTGTGGGTTGGCAGGACCGTTGGCGCCATGGAGGGCGCCATCGAGCCCCCAGGGGTGAGGGCGCTTTGCTTGCGAAGCACTGCTTCGCAAGCGCCCGAAGGCACAGTCGCCAGCGGCTGGGCCGGACCGCGGAGCGGGGTTTACGGCGTGTCCTGCCAGCCCACACCGCCCCGCCATCCACCGGGATCCAGCTGTTGCTATTGCGGTTGCCGGCCAGCGGCCGGCACTACCGCGGGTGCCGGGCGAAGCCCGGCTCAGGCGCCGAAGCGCTCGTCGTCCATGGCCATCAGCGGCGCGGCGCCGGCCTGGATCGCGGCGGCGTGGCTGAGGGTGCGCGGCAGCACGCGGGCGAAGTAGAACCGTGCGGTCTCGCGCTTGCCCTGGGCGAAGGCGGCGCCGTGCGCGCTGGCATCGGCGGCGGCCACGCTGCGGGCCCACCAGTAGGCCAGCACGACGTAACCCGAATAGAACAGGTAGTCGTAGCTGGCCGCGCCCAGTTCGTCGGGATTGGCGGCCGCGCGCTGCAGCACGTCCATCGTCAGCTTGCCCCATTCGGCGGCCTTGGCGCGCAGCGGGCCGATGAACTCGGCCAGCGCTTCGTTGCCCTCGTGTTCCTTGGCGAAGGCTTCGATCTCGGCCAGCATCAGCTTCAGGCCGGCGCCCTGGCTTGATGCGGTCTTGCGGCCGATCAGGTCCAGCGCCTGGATGCCGGTGGTGCCTTCATACAGCGTGGTGATGCGTGCATCGCGGGCCAGCTGCTCCATGCCGTGCTCGCGGATGTAGCCGTGGCCACCGAAGCACTGCAGGGCGTTGTAGGTGTTCTCGATGCCCCATTCGGTCTGGCAGGCCTTGGAGATCGGGGTCAGGAAGCTCACCAGGGTGTCGGCGCGCTCGCGCTCGGCGGCATCCTGGGCGTGGTGGGCGATGTCGATCAGGGTGGCGGCGTGCAGCGCCAGCAGGCGGCTGCCTTCGACCAGCGACTTCACGGTCAGCAGCATGCGACGCACGTCCGGGTGGACCAGGATCGGGTCGGCCGGCTTGTCCGGGAACCTGGCGCCGCTCAGGGCGCGCGACTGCAGGCGCTCACGGCTGTACTTCAGTGCGTTCTGGTAGGCGCGCTCGGACAGGCCGATGCCCTGCAGGCCGACGCCCAGGCGCGCGGTGTTCATCATGGTGAACATGGCCTGCAGCCCCTTGTGCGGCTGGCCGACCAGGTAACCCTGCGCACCATCGAAGTTCATCACGCAGGTGACCGACCCCTTGATGCCCATCTTGTGTTCGATCGAGCCACAGCGCAGTGCATTGCGCTCGCCGACGTTGCCATCGCGGTCGACCTTGAACTTCGGGGTGACGAACAGCGAGATGCCCTTGGCGCCCGGAGGGGCGTCGGGCAGCTTGGCCAGCACCAGGTGCACGATGTTCCCGGTCAGGTCGTGCTCCCCGGCGGTGATGAAGATCTTGGTGCCGGTGATCGAGTAGCTGCCGTCGGCGTTCGGCTCGGCCTTGGTCTTGAGCAGGCCCAGGTCGGTGCCGCAGTGCGGCTCGGTCAGGCACATCGTGCCGGTCCAGCGGCCTTCGATCAGCGGCTTGAGGAAGGCGTCGTGCTGCCACGCCTCGCCGTGCTGCTTCAGCGCTTCAATGGCGCCGTGCGAGAGCAGCGGGAAGTTGCCCCACGCCAGGTTGGCGGCGTTGATCATTTCGTTGAGCGGCACCCCCAGGGTGTGCGGCAGGCCCTGGCCGCCCAGCTCCGGCGAGGCGGTCAGGCCGGTCCAGCCGCCATCGACGAACTGGTCGTAGGCCTGCTTGAAGCCGGGCGGGGTGGTCACTTCACCGGTGGCCTGGTCGAGTACGCAGCCGATCTCGTCGCCGACGCTGTTGAGCGGGGCCAGCACGGTGGCGCTGAAGCGGCCGGCTTCCTCCAGCACGGCATCGACCACGTCGGCGGTGGCGTCGGTGAAGCCCAGGCGGGCGAACAGGGGTTCGACCTTGAGCACGTCGTGCAGGGCGAAACGGAGGTCGGAAAGCGGGGCGGTGTAGCTGCTCATCGGTACGTCTCGATTTGATCAGGGCAGAGGGGAGCGGCGCCGGGCGCCGCGACGAAAGGCGGGTTCAGCGCAGCACGCCGGGCAGGCCGGGGGCCTGGTTGAGGGTGCTGCGGCTGCTGATGTCGAAGCTGCGCTGCTTCTTTTCCTGCGGCGTGGCCGCCACCGTTCCCTTCAGGGCGTAGGCCAGGGTGCGGTTGCTGGCCAGCGCGTCGGCCACCACCAGGCGCGCGGTCGAGCTGGGCACGAGGTCGACATTGATGACGTCGGCGGAGGTGCCGCCGATGGAGATGCCGGGCTTGACCTGCAGGGTGCCGGCATCGCTGTCGCCGACGGTCAGCGCCAGTGAGACATCATCGAAGGTCATCGGCATCGAGCTGAAGTTCTGCAGGCGCAGGGCCACGGTCCAGTTGCCGTCGGCACGCACGGTCAGCTGCTGCAGGCTGGCCGCCGGTTCCGAAACACGCTTGACGATGCCGTTGCTGCAGGCAACAAGGGCGAGGGTGCACAGGACGATCAAGGCGGTACGGAAGCGGTGGAGCATGGGCGCAAGTCCTCTGGAGGGGGTGCGTTGGGGTAAGCATACTACGGCGTATGGTTTTATGGATCGCCCGGAGCGACCCGTCCGCAGAGGGTAGCGCGTGAAGATGGCGGTCGGGCATGCACAACGCCGGATGGCGCGCGCACGATGCGCCGGATGCGAAGCGGTTCAGTCGGCCGCGGGATCGCGCAGCGGGGCCATCAGGCGCAGTGGCCCGAGGTCGTACCCCATCGACTCGGCCTTGGCTTTCAACTGTTCGAACCGATCGCGCTCCATCTCCGGCAGGCGCGAGAGGATCCACAGATACTTGCGGCCGGGTTCGCCGACCAGGGCCCATTGATAGTCCGGGTCCAGCGCCAGCACCCAGTAGTCGGCCCAGACCAGGGGCGCCCAGCTCAGCCAGTCGGGGACGAAGCGCACCTGCAGTTGCCCGGGATGGCCGGCCACCGGGCGTGCCACGCCTTCGGCGACCACGCGCTCGCCGTCACCCTTGCGGCAGGCATTGGTGACGCTGATGCGGCCGTCGCGGCGCAGGCCATAGTTGGCGGTGATGTCGCCCACGCACTGCTTCTGGAACGAGACTGGAAGATGCGCGATCTCGTGCCATTGGCCCGCGTAGCGATCAATGTCCAGGTGCTCGACCGCGCGCACCGGTTCAGTGGCGATCACCGGGAAGGCGGCCAGCAGCAGGCAGGCGAGCAGGGCGGGGCGCAGATGCATCGGCAGGCTCCAGGCAGGAGTCTGGAGCGTAGGTGCCGCGGCCCGTGCCGGTGTAAATGTTTCGTCAACCGAGCCACGGTGGTCGCCGCTTGCGCGAAGCGCGAATAAAAAAAAGACCTGCATTTCTGCAGGTCTCTGAAGATGGTGGCCGAAGACGGAATCGAACCGCCGACACGGGGATTTTCAATCCCCTGCTCTACCAACTGAGCTACTCGGCCAAATTGTGTGGCTACCGCGGTGAGTGCGGTTTCCGGAAAAAAAAGACCCGCATTTCTGCAGGCCTTCGAAAGTGGTGGCCGAAGACGGAATCGAACCGCCGACACGGGGATTTTCAATCCCCTGCTCTACCAACTGAGCTACTCGGCCACATGTTTCGTTGCAGCGAGGTCGCTGCCAAGGACGCGTATATTACGGAGGTCGGCTGCCTTCGGCAAGCGTTTTGCCAAGATTTCTTCACATTGCCCTCTGCGCGCTCGCAAGTGCTTGATCCTCCGTTGTGGGGCGGGGCGTGCCCCATCGATTGTCGTCTGCGGTGGAAATCAGCAGGTCGCCGCGTTCGCCAAAGCTGCAAGGGCAAGGGGTGCGCCGGACCCGCGCGGGTCCGGGCAATGGAACGCTGTTTTCGTGGCCGCCATCGGGGATCGCCGCAGCGTAGTGTCGGCAGTCCTTTCCCGATGCTGGCAACAGCAGAGACCTGGCCATGTCCGATTCCTCCACCGCGTCCCGCATCGTGCTTGCCTCGCGTCCGCAGGGGGCGCCAAGTGCAGCCAATTTCCGCCTGGAACAGGTTGCGCTGCCGGCCCTGGCCGATGGCGAAGTGCTGCTGCGCAACCGCTACCTCTCGTTGGACCCGTACATGCGAGGACGCATGGACGAGGGCCCGTCGTATGCCGCGCCGGTGGCGGTAGGGGCGGTGATGGAAGGCCAGACCGTGGCCGAGGTGCTGCAATCCAAGGCCGAGGGCGTAACCGCAGGCGAGCTGGTGCTGGCGCCGGGTGGCTGGCAGACCCACGCGGTGCTGCCGGCCAAGGCGCTGGGGCGTCGTCTGGATCCGGCCGGGCTGCCGCTCAGTACGGCGCTTGGGGTATATGGCATGCCCGGCTTCACCGCCTATTCCAGCCTGCATGAAATCGCCCGTCTGAAGCCGGGCGAGACGTTGGTGGTAGCCGCCGCGACCGGGCCGGTGGGCGCGACCGTGGCGCAGCTGGCCAAGCTGCAGGGCGCGCGCGTGGTCGCCATCGCCGGTGGCGAGGCCAAGCGTGCCTATCTGCAGACGCTGGGCGTGGACGTGGCGCTGGATCATCGCGTGGCTGATTTTGCGGACCAGCTGCGCGCGGCAGTGCCTGCGGGCATCGACGTGTACTTCGAGAATGTCGGCGGCCATGTGCTGGATGCGGTGCTGCCGCTGCTCAACGACTTCGCCCGCATTCCGGTCTGCGGCACCATCGCTACCTACAACGAGCGGGGCGTCGAGCAGCCTGGCCCGGATCGGCTGCCGTCACTGTTCAGCCAGATCCTGCGCCAGCGCCTGACCGTGCGTGGTTTCATAGTGCACGACTTCAACCACCTGTGGCCGGACTTCGAACGCGAGATGCTGCAGTGGCTGCGCGAGGGTCGCATCCAGTACCGCGAGGATGTGGTGGAAGGTCTGGAGAAGGCGCCGGAGGCGTTCTTCGGGCTGTTGCAGGGGCGTAACTTCGGCAAGCTGGTGGTGAAGCTGGATTGAGTGCTTGGTGGGTGTGCCGACCAAGGTCGGCCACTACCGGAAGCTGGGTGTGCCGACCAAGGTCGGCGGCTATCGGGTGGCGTCAGCCGTTGGCGACCTTTTCCCGGCGCAGCAGTTCGCGCTTGCGCGCAACGCCCCAGGCATAGCCGGACAGGTCACCGTCGCGGCGCACCACGCGGTGGCAGGGCACGGCTACCGCCAATGGATTGCTCGCGCAGGCACGTGCCACCGCACGACTCGAGCGTGGTGCACCGATATGCGCGGCAATATCCGCATACGACGCGGTCTGGCCGCGCGGAATCTGCTGCAGTGCCTGCCATACCCGCTGCTGGAAGGCGGTGCCGCGGATATCCAGCGGCAGTGTGGCGCCTCGCGAGGGATCCTCGACCAGGCCCACCACCTGTGCCACCAGTTGCTCATAGCCGTGGTCGGCACCGACCAGTTCGGCCTGGCGGAAGCGTTGCTGCAGTGACTGCAGCAGCGCCTCCGGATCGTCGCCGAGCAGGATCGCGACCACGCCGGTGGCGCTGCTGGCCACCAGCACGCTGCCCAGTGAGCTTTCGGCAAGCGCGAAGTGGATGACTTCGCCGCGACCACCTGCGCGCCATTGCTTGGGAGTCATGCCCAGCAACTTCGGTGCGTTCTCGTAGAAGCGCCCGCTGGAGCCGAAGCCGGCATCGTGGAAGGCATCGGTGATGCGCTCCTGCTGTTCGAGCCCGGTGCGCAGGCGGTCGGCGCGCAGCGCGGCAGCGTACTGCTTGGGGGTCAGCCCGGTGGCCTGTTTGAACAGGCGATGCAGGCGCGTCGGGCTGCAGCCGGCGATGTCGGCCAGCTCCTGCAGCGAGGGCTCGTCGAGGCTGGCCTGCAGATGGCGGCAGACCCGTTCGACGCGGGCGTCGAGGGCGGTGGTGGCGGTGCTGTCCATGGGCGGATTCTGGCACGTGCCGGTTCTGCGGAAACTCCGTTTCCTGCACCTGGCCGCGAGGCCCGGAAACGGAGTGTTGGTGGGCCGGAGGCGCGGCATCGTGGCGGCCACTCCACAACCGGTACCACCCTCATGCGCCTGAACAACAAGATCGCCCTCATCACCGGTGCCAGCGCCGGCATTGGCCGCGCCAGTGCGCTGCGCTTCGCCGCCGAAGGGGCAAAGCTGGTGCTCAATGCGCGTCGGCCGCAACCGCTGCACGCACTGGCCGAGCAGATCCGTGCCGGCGGCGGCGAGGTGGTGGTGCATGCCGCCGACGTGGCCGAGCCGGGCACGGCGCAGGCGTTGGTCGATCTGGCGCAGCAGTCATTCGGAGGCCTGGACATCGCGCTCAACAATGCCGGGATGCTCGGCCCCGGCGTGCCGGCAGCAGAGTTCCCGGCGGATGCGTGGCGCGAGGTGATGGCCACCAATCTCGACGCCGCCTTCCATGCCGCACGCGCGCAGTTGCCGGCATTGCTGGCACGCGGGCGTGGCTCGCTGGTGTTTGTCGGTACCTTTGTCGGCCATACCGTGGGCTTCCCGGGTATGGCCGCCTACGCGTCGAGCAAGGCCGGACTGATCGGCCTGAGCCAGGTGATCGCCGCCGAGTACGGCGCGCGTGGCGTACGCAGCAACGTGCTGCTGCCTGGCGGTACCGATACCGAGATGGGCCGGCAGGCCGCACCCACCGGCGATGCCCGCGACTTCGTGCGCTCGCTGCACGCACTCAAGCGCATGGCCGAGCCGGAGGAGATCGCCAACGCGGCGCTGTTCCTGGCCAGCGATGAAAGCAGTTTCGTTACCGGTACCGCGATGCGTGTTGAAGGTGGAGTGTCGATCACCCGTACCTGAGCGGCGTCATGAGCGCGGCGTGTAGCGGATACCGCTGCTGGCCATGAAGCCTTTCGGGTCGAACCGGGCCCATGCCTCGCCCCACTCGAACCGGGCGCGGCCACCTGCCAGTTTGCGCCCCAGAGCCGTGGCCAAGGTGCGACGCATGAAAGCGACTTCGGCATCGATCGCGACCTGGGTCGGCCAGCCGTCTTCCAGTGTCGCACCCGGCAGGTCGACGCTGATCTTCACCATGTCCAGCTGTTGCCCGTGGAAGCACAGGCTGATGCCGGCGGGCGCACCGCCCAGACTGAGCCGGTGCAGGCTGAGCCAGTGATAGCCGGTGCCGGCATCGCGCTCGCCATGCATCAGCATGGCGAAGGCGATGCGCGCCTCCTCCAGTGACAGGGTGGGGCAGATCAACGTCGTCAGGTGGCCGAGCTGGATGCTGCCGTCCGCTGGATCGAGGCGCATTGGCAGCGTACGCGCGGCGTGCTGGGCAGGAGGTGACATCGCGGACTGGCTGGGCATGTTGGTCCGGATTCTGCAGAGCCGTGAGCTGCGGCGGCAAGCGGAACTGCACACGCTGTTCGCGCGGGCCTGACCTGCGGATCACTGCGCAGCCTCTAGCGTGAAGTCCTGATCGGCCTTCGCCGGCACAGGAGACTTCGATGAGCGAGCGCGACAAAGACCCTGGCGATCCGAAACAGGGCGTACAGGAAAGCCGTCAGGACAGGGCGCAGGAGGACGTGGCAAAGCAGCGGCCGGGGCAGCGCGATCAGCAGGTGCGTGATACGCATTCGCGTGGT
Organism: Stenotrophomonas sp. CASM110; assembly: GCF_049384345.1. Lineage (NCBI taxonomy): Bacteria > Pseudomonadati > Pseudomonadota > Gammaproteobacteria > Lysobacterales > Lysobacteraceae > Stenotrophomonas > Stenotrophomonas sp. CASM110. Next base: position 152,699 of record NZ_JBMRGI010000009.1, on the reverse strand, counting down.
CCACGCCGCAAGGACGGGGATCAGGAACCTGCCTGACCCGTGATCGATGCAAGAAAAAACCCGCAGATCGCGACGATCGGCGGGTCTTCTTAATGAGTGGTGGAGCCAAGGAGGATCGAACTCCTGACCTCGTCATTGCGAACGACGCGCTCTCCCAGCTGAGCTATGGCCCCACGGCAGGGCTTCAGTGTAGCCAACTGGCTGCGCCTTGCCAAGCCGATCCGGGATGTGCCGGACGGCGTGGCATGAAGGCGTGCACTGTGCCGAAACCGTCCGGTTTGTCGGGGCCGGATGCCGCGCAACGAAATCGTAACAATTTGGGGGATAATGGCGGCTTGCGCAGTTCTCCTCCTTTTTGCCGCCCGGCTCGCGCAGGCCGCACGGACGCCTCCTCAGAGCATTCCATGCCCTCCCATTCCGATTCCCGCCGCCTGTCGGGTATGTCGTCTTCCTTCGTTTCCTTCCGCCGCCATCCGCTGGCCCTGGCCTGTGCCGGCCTGGCCCTGGTCGGCAGCTTTGGTGCCGCCGCGCAGGACAGCGCGCCGACCCCGACGGGCCTGGACACGATCACCGTGACCGCCGAGCACCGCGAGCAGAACCTGCAGGAAGTGCCGGTCTCGGTGGGCGTGGTGCAGGGCGAGCGCATGCGCGACTTCACCGCCGGCGGCGACGACACCCTGCTGGCGCTGTCCGGCCGCGTGCCGAGCCTGTATGCGGAAACCACCACCGGCCGCATCTTCCCGCGCTTCTATATCCGCGGCCTGGGCAACATCGACTTCTACCTGGGTGCCTCGCAGCCGGTGTCGATCATCCAGGACGACGTGGTGCTGGAACATGTGGTGCTGAAGTCCAACCCGGTCTATGACGTGGACCAGGTGGAAGTGCTGCGCGGCCCGCAGGGCTCGCTGTTCGGCCGCAACACCACCGCCGGCATCATCAAGTTCGACACGCTGAAGCCGACCCAGGACTACACCGGCCGCGTCAGCGCCAGCTATGCGACCTACAACAGCGTGTCGATCGACGGCGGCTTTGGCGGCCCGATCAACGACATCGCCTCGTTCCGCGTGTCGGCGCTGTACCAGCACCGCGACGACTACGTCGACAACACCTACAGGGGCCCGAGCGCTGACGGCACGGTCAGCCCGAAGAAGAACGCCATGGGCGGCTTCGATGACCGCAACGTGCGCGCGCAGCTGCTGCTGACCCCGAGCGACCAGTTCTCGATCCTGGCCTCGGCCCACGCCCGTGATTACGAAGGCACCTCGACCCTGTTCCTGCGTGGTGCGCTGACCAAGGGCTCGAACAAGACCGACGTGCCGCGCGACCAGGTCGCCTACGACGAAGCCGACAACAACCCGCAGGCCTACAAGACCTACGGTGGCTCGGTGAAGGCGCGTTACGACTTCGGCGCGATCGACTTCACCTCGATCACCGCCTACGAAACCACCTCCGGCTACAGCCGTGGCGACACCGACGGCGGCGCGGCGGTGAACTTCCCGGTGAACGGTGTGCCGAACGGCTACGGCCAGTCGATGGGCCGCATCCGCGACCTGGACCAGTGGACCCAGGAATTCCGCCTGGCCAGCCATGACGACAGCGCCCTGCAGTGGCAGGCCGGTGCGTTCTATTTCAACGGCAGCGACACCACCGACTTCTACCAGCGTGCATGGTTCCTGCAGGGCGCGGCCCGCAACCCGAACAACTGGGTGCGCCTGCGCAACAAGAACACCTCGTGGGCCGGTTTCGGCCAGCTGAGCTACGCCTTCACCGACAAGTTCACCGTCACGGCCGGCCTGCGCCAGACCAAGGACGAGAAGCACACCCGCCTGCTGAAGACCGCTGACACCGCCGCCGGCGTGGTGACCTACAAGGGCCGCACCGACGTCAAGATGTCCGACACCACCCCGAGCTGGGATCTGAGCGCGATGTACCAGATCACGCCGGACGTGAGCGTCTATGCGAAGGTCGCACGCGGCTTCCGCGGCCCGACCATCCAGGGCCGTTCGGCGGTGTTCAATGCCGACTTCACCACCGCTGATTCCGAGACCATCCTGTCCTGGGAAGCCGGCGTGAAGAGCAGCCTGTGGGACAACCGCCTGCGCCTGAACGCGACTGCATTCACCTACACCGTCAATGACATCCAGCTCAACGGCAACGATTCGGACGGCAACGGCGTACTGTTCAATGCCGACAAGGCCGAGGCCTACGGTTTCGAAGCGGACATGGAGCTGCGCCCGATCCCGAACCTGACCCTGAGCGCCGGCGTCAGCCTGCTGCACAGCGAGATCAAGGACAAGCGCGTCTACGCGCAGGTCTGCGGCCTCAACGGCAAGGTGGTGTGCACGGTGAATGACCCGACCATCAAGGTCGGTGCCAACACCTTCGCGCAGATCGACGGCAACCCGCTGCCGAACGCGCCGAAGTACAACGTCAACCTGGCCGCCCGCTACGACTTCCCGGTCAGCGACGCGGGCACCATGTTCGTGTCCACCGACTGGAACAAGCAGGGCTACACCAGCTTCGTGCTGTACGACAGCAAGGAGTTCAACTCCAAGGGTGATTTCGAGGGCGGCCTGAAGATCGGCTACTCGGGCAACTACGGTGCCTATGAAGTGGCGCTGTTCGCGCGCAACATCACCAACGAGAAGAACCTCAAGGGTGTGATCGAGAACTACATGGCCGCGGTCTACAACGAACCGCGCACCGTCGGTGTCTCGTTGAACATGAACTGGTAAGGCTTACCCCGTCGTGTAACGGAAACGGCGCTCATCGAGCGCCGTTTTTCGTTGCTCGGCATCATCCGTGCTCACGGCGTGGCGCTGACGCCCTTGCCCAGCGCTGCATCGGACGGCGCACTGGGGCCCAGCACCTGCAGCTGCATCGCCTCCATCCGCTCCAGTACCTTGCGCTGCTTGCCGTTGAGGCCGCGCGAGGTGATTGCGATGTGCTTGCGTGCAGCGTCCAGCGGCGCGGGTTGGTAGTGCACCGTGAAGCGGCGCAGGGCGCATCCCGTCAGCTTGTCGACCGGTGCGCAGTCGTTCGCGTTGAAATCGATATCACCGTCGGCGGCAACAATGAAGGGGCTGAGCAGGATCTGCCCTTCGCGGGCAGTGAAGGCCAGTGGCGCGTGGGCCTTGGCAATGACCGCCTGGATGCGTACGGCAGGGATGTCTTCAGGGACGATCCTGTCATCCCAGTAGCCTTCGGTCGGGCGCGAGGTTTCGTAGTTCTGGGTGCCCCATGCCACGCAGTTGCCGGAGGCCACATGCACCGAGATGCAGACCTGCTGGGAGTGCTGATCGGTCAGGACGCCGGGTGGTACCCAGACCTTCTTCCAGGAATAGAAACGGTAATCGACGTCGGCCAGGCGGGTGGCGCCGATGTCCTTCGATACTTCGTCCGTAGTCCCCAGCGGCTTCAGCTTGGCCACGCGGGTGTTCAGGCGGTAGTTCTCCGCACCGTTCAGCAGATAGGTGCCCGGCGGAATCAGATGCACCTCGAACACGTCCATCAACACCGTCCGCTGCGGGCCGGTTTCCAGTTCGTTGGTGTTGAACAGCTGCACATAGCCCTGGGAGGGAATGTCCTTGTGCTGGAAGGACACCCGCGTCGAGAACCCGGGCAGGTCGGTCGAGCGCTTGCCCAGATGAAAGCCGGGGACCGGAGAGCCGACGCCTGGCCCGCCGTTGTGCACGACATACGGGGCCGGCACCAGCACGGCAACCAGACCGTCGCGGGTGGCACCGTCAATGATGTCCACCAGCTTGGCTGTGTTCTCCTTTTCCTGTGCATAGGAAAGCGGTGCGGCCTGCCCAGAGCATGCCAGGCCCAACGTGGTTAGCAGCAGTGCGCAGGCGGTCGCGATCTTGAGGGTCTGCATCGACGTCTCCTTGTCAGTACCGGTAAACCCTAGCACGGCCCCTGCAGGCTCGAGGTGCATGGCGCCGGCGTGGTCCGGCGCCCGGTGCTTCAGCGTGCCGGCAGCAGCGCCTGCAGCCGCGCTTCCAGTTCCTGCTGGCGCCAGCCGGCCAGTGCGGCCGGCCACTGGCGGCGTTCCAGATAGCTTTCCAGGTGCTTGCGTGAGGCCAATACGCCATCCGGCAGGCCCAGTTCGCGGCTGCGCTCGGCGACCGCGTCCTGCAGCTTCTTCAGTGCCTGCTTGTTGCTGTCGTTGGCCGGCAGCGCCAGCGGTGCTTCGGCCTCATCGGCCAGCGGCGTATCCAGCGCCTGCCACACAGCGCCCGCGAGCTTGCGCGGTGCCTTCGGGAACTGTTCGAACAGCTTGCCCAGTGCGGCGGCATCGGCCGGTGGCGTGCGTGCCAGCGTGGCGGCCAGTTCGTTGTCCAGGATCCAGCTGCGCGGGCGGTCGCTGCTGCGTGCCTGCACATCGCGCCAGCGCAGCAGACGCAGCAGCCGATGCTGTGCGGCCGTGTCGAGGAACTGCGCCGAGCGCATCGCCAGGTGCGGCCAACGGTCTTCGTCATTGGCGACGCTGGCCAGCAGGCGCTCGCCGTCGTCGTGCAGCCACTGCTGGCGGCCCAGCGCCTGCAACCTGGCATCGATGGCGTCATGCAGCGCGAACAGGTGCTCGACATCGTCGGCGGCGTACTGCAGCTGCGACTCGGACAACGGGCGGCGCATCCAGTCCGAACGGGTTTCGCCCTTGGCCAGCGCCACGCCGGTGATTTCCGCGACCAGCTTCTGGTAGCCCATACCGCCACCGATGCCGGCCAGCGAGGCGCCGATCTGGGTGTCGAACAGCGGACGTGGCAACACGCCGCAGGCCCACTTGAAGGCGACCAGGTCTTCGCTGGCGCTGTGCATCACCTTGACGATCGATTCATCGGCCAGCCACGGCGCCAGCGCCTCGGTCATGCCGGGAATCAGGGGGTCGATCAGCAGGATGTCCTGCCCGACCGCCATCTGCACCAAGGCCAACTGCGGCCAGAAGGTGCGTTCACGGATGAATTCGGTGTCCAGGCCGATGCGGGCCGGACGCTGCTGGAAGTACGGATCCAGCTCGGCGGGGGTGGTGATCCAGATTGCCACGGGTCAGGGCCTACTACTCGGGTTTGCTCAGGCAGGGGAGAATAGCCTAACGTCGGTCCGCATCCGTGCCGAAGGAGATCCTGCTTGCGTTTTCCGCTGTCGTCCGTGCTGTGCACCGCCCTGGCCCTGGCCGGCTGCACGCCGTCGCCCTCGGCGACGCCGGAGCCGGGACCGGCTGCTGGCGAAGACGCACGGCCGCAGCAAGGCATGCAGGCGGACGCGACGCCGGAGGCGGCGCAGGGCAGCGTCACCATCGCCGGTGAGGATGCCGCCGAGGATGTGCAGCGGTGGACGCCACCGCGGGTCGATCGGCAGGGGCGCAGCCTGGCCCAGCTGCGTCGCGCGGCCGAGAAGGCGTTCGCCGAAGGGCGCCTGTACGAGGACGCCGACGCGGCGGTTCCGCTGTGGCTGGCGGTGCAGGAGGAAGACCCGGATGACCGCCAGGCCCGCAACGGCCTGCAGCGCGCCCGCCAGCGCCTTCAGCAGCAGGCCGATGCCCTGCTGGTCCGGCCGCTGCAGCAGCGCGAGGCGCTGGCCGAGGCCAGCCGCCAGGCACTGGTGCTGCTGACCCTGGCGCCGAAGGATGAGAAGGTTCGCGCGCTGCAGGGACGGGTGGAGCTCGCCCAGCGCGTGGTGGCCTACAACCGTGCCGGCGAGGAAGACCTGCGTTCGGGGCGGATCGGTGAGGACGGTGACGGAGCGATCGGCAACTTCCGTGAAGCGCTGGCCCTGGATGAACACAACAGCCGGGCACGGCAGGGCCTGGCGGCGGCCGAGAGTGGCCTGATCCGCCGTGCCGAGGACGCGGCGCGGGTGCGTGACTTTGCCAGCGCCGGCACCTGGCTGGCCGAAGCCAGCAAGGTCCGTGATTCGTCACCGGCCATTGCCGATGCCTTCGAACGTATCGAACAGATCCGCGCGGCGGCACTGCTGCAGCTGCGCGATGATGGCCTTCGCGAACTGGCGACGCCACAGGGCCTGAAGCCGGCGCGCGAGAAGCTGGCCGAGGCCCTGCGCATCGCCTTGCCAGGGGATGCGGTGGTGGCCCAGTTGCGCGAACGCATCGACCTGGCCACCCATTACGGCAGCTTCCGTCCCGGGCAGGTGTTCAGCGACGCCATGCGCGATGGCGGGCGCGGCCCGCAAATGATCGTGGTGCCGCATGGTGGCTTCCAGATGGGCGCGGGTGATGCCGAGCCCGGTGCCAGCGATGCCGAGCGGCCCTCGCATTATGTGCGCTTCGACCGCGGGTTTGCGATGGCGATCACCGAGATCACGGTCAGTGATTTCGAGCGCTATGTGAAGTCGACCAATGCGCGGCCGCGTGCGACCCGGCGCGGCCACTCGGTGGTCTATGACGAGCGCAGCGGCAATTTCATCCGCCGCAGCGGTGTGGACTGGCGTTCCGATTACGATGGCGCGCGCGCACTGGGCAATTCGCCGGTGATGCATGTGAGCGTGCGTGATGCCGAAAACTACGCGGCGTGGCTGTCCGAGCAGACAGGACGCAGCTACCGGCTGCCGAGCGAGGCCGAATTCGAGTACGCGCTGCGTGCCGGCAGCAGTGGCCGTTATCCGTGGGGCGACGCCGGCACGCCGCCGCCCGGCGCTGGCAACTTCACCGGCAGCAAGGATGTCTCGCCCTCGGGACGGCACTGGCACAACGCCTTCGTCGGCTATGGCGATGGCTGGTGGGGGCCCGCGCCGGTGGCCAGTTTCCAGGCCAATGCCTTCGGCCTGCACGACATGGCTGGCAATCTCAGCGAGTGGGTGGCCGACTGCTGGCATGCCAGCTACCGGCGTGCGCCGTCCGATGGTGTCGCCTGGTTCAACCCCGGCTGCCGGTCGCGGGTGATCCGGGGCGGCAACTGGGCCAATGCGCCCGAGCAGACCCGTGCGGCCTGGCGGCAATCGCAGGACTCGGACACCACCAACGCGCGCATCGGCTTCCGTCTGGTGCGGGGCATCTGAGCATCGGGCTTCACCCGCTGCTGGCGTCCGCGCACTAAGATTGCGCCGTGCCCGCCGGCCGGCGGGGCCTGCTGGAAGACACCGATGCGCAACGATCCCTTTTCCCGCTCGCCGCAAGGCCCGCAGCGGCGCGGCCTGTTCGGCAACATCCGCTGGTGGGTGCTGCTGCTGGCAGCGGGCTATGCGGTGTTCTACTGGTTCTCCAATCGCACGGTCGATCCCTACACTGGCGAGAAGGTGATGATCGACAGCAGCCTGGATGCGCGCCAGGAGACCGCGCTCGGGCTGCAGGCCTACCAGCAGATCCTGTCGCAGGAACGGCCGATGGATCCGAATGCGCCGATCGCGCGTGATGTGCGCGACATCGCCCAGCGCCTGATCGCCAAGGTGGACGTGGTGGAGACCGCGCTGGCACAGGAGCACGGCGTGCAGCCGGCGCATTTCGCGCGGGATTTCCAGTGGGAAGTGAATGTGATCCCGTCCGAGCAGGCCAATGCGTTCTGCCTGCCGGGTGGCAAGATGGCGGTCTACACCGGCCTGGTGCCGGTGGCGCGTACGCGTGACGCGATGGCGGTGGTGATGGGCCATGAGATCGCCCATGCGCTTCTACGCCATGGTGCACAGCGGATGGCGCAGCAGAAGCTGACCCAGATCGGGCAGATGGCTGGTGCCGCCAGCGGCATGGATGCGCAGCAGCAACAGATGATGATGTCGGCGATGGGCTACGGCTACCTGCTGCCCTATGCGCGCAGCCACGAGACGCAGGCCGATGAAGTGGGGCTGATGCTGGCCGCAGCGGCCTGCTTCGATCCCCGCGAGGCGGTGCCGCTGTGGCAGCGCATGGGCCAGGCCGGTGGCGGCCAGGCGCCGCCGGAGTTCGCCTCCACCCACCCGAACCCGGGTACCCGCATCCAGAACCTGCAGGCGCTGATGCCGAAGGCGCTCGAGTACCGGCAGAAGTTCTGCGAGCAGGCAAAGTAGGGGGAGGGGCGGCAGGGCTTGCAGCCCTGCACCCGCGGTAGGTAGTGCCGGCCGCTGGCCGGCAGCAGCAACAGCGGAAGCGGGTTTCCTGAGGGATGGCGGGGTGGGTCCGGTTGCGGGAGACGCCGTAAACCCTTCCATGGGGGCTTGGCCGCGGCATCCATGCCGCGGACACTCCCGCAACGGTACCCACCCCGCCTTCGACAGTTTGCTGCGGTCTGTCGGAAATGCTCTTGGGGTTAGATCCGTTTTCCGTAGGAAATCGGATCTGACCCCGAATTGATTCGCCATCTGGCAGAGATGCATTCACGCATGGCGTGGATCTACCGTGTCGACCAAGCTCGACACCTACCAACAGTCATCGGAATCTGTCAGAGGTGGGGCGGTGTGGCTGTGCAGGACCGTTGGCGCCATCGAGCCCCCAAGGGTGAGGGCGCTTTGCTTGCGAAGCACTGCTTCGCAAGCGCCCGAACGCACAGCCGCCGGCGGCTGGGCCGGACCGCGCAGCGGGGTTTACGGCGTGTCCTGCACAGCCACACCGCCCCACCAAACCATCAGCAATCCAGAGCCGCTTTTGCTGTTGCTGTTGCTGTTGAGGTTGCCGGCCAGCGGCCGGCACTACCGCAGGTGCAGGGCGCAGCCCTGCCGAACGCCCCTTACTTGACCTGTACGTCGATCACGCCGTCGCCGACGCGGGCCTGCAGGGCGTCACCGGACTGTACCTGATCAAGCTTTCGCACCAGCGTACCGTCATCGCTGCGGGTCAGGATGCTGTAGCCACGCGCCACGGTCGCCAGCGGGCTGACTGCTTCAAGTGAACGCGCCAGTCCGCGCAGTCGCAGTGCATCGCGCTCCAGCAGGCGCTGCATCGCGGCCTGCGGCCGCCCGCGCAGGGCAGCCAGACGGCGCTGCATCGCATCGAGCTGGCGCTGCGGATGGTGCCCGCGCAGCACTGCCGCCGCATGACGCAGGCGCGCGGCGCGACGCTCCTGCTGCTGGTTGAACGCAGCATGCAGGCGCCGGCCCAGATCCAGCTGGCGTCGGCGCAACAAGTCCAGCCGCGCCTGCGGGCTCTGGGCGTTCAGGCGCAGCAGGGCGCGGTCGGCGCGCTGCATCGCCTGCTGCATCGCATGCCGTTGCAGCTGCACCATGCGCGCGGCCGTGCGGCGCAGGCGCAGGGCCAGTTCGCGCTGGTCGGGTACCAGCAGTTCAGCTGCCACCGAAGGCGTCGGCGCACGCAGGTCGGCGGCGAAGTCGCTGAGGCTGAAGTCGGTTTCGTGGCCGACCGCCGAAACCACTGGGGTGTGGCTGGCGGCGATCGCACGGGCCAGGGCTTCGTCATTGAAGGCCCACAGGTCTTCCAGCGAACCGCCGCCGCGGGTCAGCAGGATCACGTCGTAGCGACCACTGGCATCGGCCGCCTGCAGCAGGCGGGTGATCTGCGCGGCGGCGCTGCTGCCCTGCACCAGGGTCGGCAGCAGGTCGACTTCCAGCAGCGGGAAACGGCGGCCGAGCACGCTCAGCACATCGCGCACGGCGGCGCCGGTCGGCGAGGTGATCACTGCCAGACGTTGTACATGCGCCGGCAGTGGCCGTTTGCGCGCCGGGTCGAACAGGCCCTCGGCCTCCAGCCGTGCCTTCAGTTCCTCGAAGGCGCGGCGCAGTGCGCCTTCGCCCGCCTCCTCCATGTGGTCCAGCACCATCTGGTACTCGCCACGGGCGTCGTACAGGGTCACCTTGCCGCGCACCAGCACGCGCATGCCTTCGCGCGGCACGAACTTCAGGTACTGCGCCTTCATCCGGAACATTGCGGCACGCAGCTGCGCACGCGCGTCCTTCAGGGTGAAATACAGGTGACCGGAGGCAGGACGCGCCACGCTGCCCAGTTCGGCCTCGACCCAGATCGCCGGGAAACTGCCTTCCAGCAGGTCGCGGGCCAGGGTGTTGAGCTGGCTGGGGGTGAAAATGTCGTTGTTGCGTGGCTGCATGGGAACGGCGTGCTGCGGGTGGAGCGGGGGCTCAGGATCGCACGTCAGCGCGCCGTGTGCTGACCCAGCGCCCACTGCACGTGTTCACGCACCAGCGGCGAGGGATCATCGACGCGGGTCTGCAACGCGGCCAATGCTTCGGCCGAGGACGGTGCGTTGCCCAGTGCCACGGCGATGTTGCGCAGCCAGCGCTCGTGCCCGCTGCGGCGGATCGAGCTGCCCTCGGTGCGGCGCAGGAACTCGGCCTCGTCCCAAGCGAACAGCTGGTCCAGGCGCGCGGTATCGAGGTTGTTGCGCGCGCGGAAATCGGCTTCGTCGGTGCGCTTGGCGAACTTGTTCCAGGGGCAGACCAGCTGGCAGTCGTCGCAGCCGTAGATGCGGTTGCCGATCAACGGACGCATGTCTTCGGGAATGGCGCCGTCGTGCTCGATGGTGAGGTAGGAAATGCAGCGCCGCGCGTCCAGCCGCTGCGGGCCGGTGATGGCCTGGGTCGGGCAGACATCGATGCAACGCGTGCAGGTGCCGCAGTGCGCCGTGGCCGGCGTGTCGATCGGCAACGGGATGTCGATGTAGATCTCGCCGATGAAGAACCATGAACCGCCATGGCGGTCGATCAGGCAGGTGTGCTTGCCGATCCAGCCGAGGCCGGCGTTGCGCGCCAGTGCGCGTTCCAGCACGGGGGCGGAATCGACGAACACGCGGTAGCCCAGTGGCGCTACTTCATCGTTGATCTGCGTCGCCAGCTTCTGCAGGCGGTTGCGCATCAGCTTGTGATAGTCGCGGCCCAGCGCGTAGCGCGCCACGTAGGCGCGGCCCGGGTCGGCCAGGGTCGCCCAGGCTTCGGTGTCGTCCTTGTGGCTGTAGTCCATGCCCACTGAAATCACGCGCACGGTGCCGGGCAGCAGCTCGGCCGGTCGCGCGCGCAAGGTGCCGTGGCGCGCCATCCAGTCCATCGTGCCGTACAGGCCCTGGCCCAGCCAGTCGGCCAGGTGCGCTTCATCCTCGCCCAGTTCGATACCAGCGATGCCGCAGCGCTGGAAGCCATGCGCACGCGCCAGTTCGCGGATGCGCTGCACGGCCTGGACCGGATCGACAGGGGTGGGGGCGGGGGACATGTGCACCAGTATAAAATCCCTGCATGGCCAACCTTGCCGATCTGTTCGATTCCGCTGCCGCGCGTGCGCTTGATGCGCAGGCCTCGGCGTTGGCCGCCGACGGCGGCTGGGGCCTGATGGCGCAGGCCGGCCAGGCCGCCTGGCAGTGCCTGCTGCAGCATTGGCCCCAGGCGCGGCGGATCGGCGTGGTGGTCGGCGCTGGCAACAATGGGGGCGATGGCCATGTGCTGGCCCGTCACGCGCTGCAGGCCGGGCGCGAGGTGACAGTGATCGCCCTGCCGGGCAGGCCGCCCTCGACCGCGCTGGCACAGCGTGCAGCATCTGAATTCAGGTCCGGCGGCGGCACCATCACCGATTTCGACGGCATGCTGCCCGAGGCCGACGTCTGGGTCGATGCCCTGTTCGGGCTGGGCTTTGATCGCGCGCCGGAGGGTACGGCGCAGGCGTTGATTACCGCGCTCAACGCGCAGACTGCGCCGGTGCTGGCGCTGGATGTTCCCAGTGGCGTCGATGCCGACCGTGGGGCGGTGCCGGGCGTAGCAGTGCGCGCTGCACTGACCCTGCAGTTCATCGTGGCGCACCGCGGGCTGTATTCCGGCGATGCGCTGGATCATTGCGGGCACAAGGTCCTGGCGCCCCTGCTGTTGCCCGCGGCGGCCTGGCAAGGCGTGGTACCCGCTGCGGAGCACTGGACGCAGGTGAGGTTGCGGGCCCTGTTGCCACCGCGCCGCGCCAATACCCACAAGGGCGAATCCGGGCACGTGCTGTGCGTCGGCGGCAACCATGGCAGCGGCGGTGCCATCGCGATGGCGGCCGAAGCCGCCTTGCGCGCGGGTGCGGGGCTGTTGAGCCTGGGCACCCGCCGCGACCACGTCGGTCCACTGCTGGCCCGGTTGCCCGAGGCCATGACCCATGCACTGGAAGATGGCGATGTGCTGCCGGCGCTGCTGGACAAGGCGAAGGTGGTGGCGATCGGGCCCGGTCTGGGCCAGGACGAATGGGCACGCGCCTTGTTTGCGCGGGTGCTGGCCAGCAACAAGCCATTGGTGGTCGATGCTGACGCCCTGAACCTGCTGGCGCAGGATCCGCGCGCGTTGCCCGATGCCATTCTCACACCGCACCCGGGCGAGGCCGCGCGCCTGCTCGGCTGCAGCACGGCTGAAATCCAGGCCGACCGCTACACCTGTGCGCACATGCTGGCCGAGCGCTTCCATGCCGTGGTGGTGCTGAAGGGCGCTGGCAGCATCGTGGCAGCGCCTGGGAAAACGCCCCGGTTGATCGCTGCCGGTAACCCAGGGATGGCCGTGGGAGGCATGGGCGACCTGCTCACCGGCATCATCGCCAGCCTGCGCGCGCAGGGCCTTGCGGCCTTCGATGCCGCGGCCGCGGGCGCGCTGCTGCATGCGCTGGCGGGCGATGCAGCTGCCGCCGATGGCGCGCGCGGCCTGCTTCCTACTGATCTGCTGGCGCCGCTGCGGCGACTGGCCAACCCGGACCTCTCCCCATGACCGAATTCTTCCTTGCCGACAGCGACGCCACCGAACTGCTCGGGCAGTGGCTGGCGGCCACCCGGCCGCCGCAGGCGCTGATCGAACTGCGCGGCGACCTGGGTGCCGGCAAGTCCACCACGGCCCGCGCGCTGCTGCGCGCGCTGGGCGTGCAGGGCGCGATCCGCAGCCCCACCTACACCCTGGTCGAGCGCTATCCGCTGGCCAGTGGCGGCGAGGCGTGGCACCTGGACCTGTATCGCATCGGCCAGGCCGGTGAGCTGGATTTCCTCGGCCTGGACGAGGGCAGCGCGGTGCTGTGGCTGGTCGAATGGCCGGAACGGGGCGCCGGCGCGCTGCCGCCGACCGACCTGGTGGTGGCGCTGGAGATCGACGGGCAGGGACGACGCGTCCGTCTCACTGGGGCCAGCGACGTAGGACATGAATGGCTGGAACGGTTGCCGCAAGGGGGCGACTTGCAGGCCATTTCTGTCGGCTGACGAGAACAAAGACCGGCAGGTTACGGATTATTAAGGAAAAAAGTGTTGCATTCCGTTCAGCGCGGTGATTGAATCCTGAGCCATGCGCCCGGGGAACCGTCTCATCGCCATCTGTGCCGCCGTCGGACTGGGTCTGGCGAGCGTCAGTACGTGGGCGGGTGAAGTCCGACAGGTCCTGCTGAACACCGGCGCTACCGGCACCCGTGCCGAGATCTCGCTGGTCGGCAGTGGCGGCTACAAGACCCTGTCGCTGGCCGGCCCGAACCGCCTGGTGGTCGATTTCCCCGACTCCAGCGCCATACGCAACCTGAAGATGCCGGCCGCGCAGGGCGTGGTCACGGCGGTGCGTACCGGACAGCCGGTCCCGGGCACGTTCCGCGTCGTTTTCGACCTCGCCGAATCGGTGGCGCCGTTCCGCCCGCAGATGCAGCGCGAGGGCAATGAATCCAAGCTGGTGATCGAATGGCCGGGCGATGGCCCGGCCTTGGCCAGCAGCCGCCCGGCGGCGACGCCAGCCGTGCAGCCGCAGGCGCCCGCGGCGGGAGCTGCACCTGTACCGACTCCGGCCGAGAGCGCGCAGTCGCGCACCGATGCCGCGCGTGCCACGGCCCTGCTGACCGCACAGGTACAGCAGCAGGCCAGCGCCACTGCCGCCGCACCGGCCACGCCGACCCCGGCACCGACCACCGCGCCGGCCCAGGTTGCTGCGGCCGGTGTCACCGCCAGCAGCACGCCGTCGTCCTCGCCGGCCGCGATCCTCGCCGGCCAGCGCACCGCAGCGGTGGTGACCACGCCGCCGGCCACCGTGCCTACACCGGCACCGACGCCGGTGGAACCGCCGCGTCCTGTCATGCCCAGCGATGCGTCGCGTATCCGCATGCAGGCCGGCATGCGCCACCTGGTGGTGGCGATCGATCCCGGACACGGCGGCCAGGACCCGGGTGCGATCGGCCCGACCGGCAAGCGCGAGAAGGATGTCACTCTGGCAGTGGCGCGCGAGCTGGCCCGCCAGGTCAACGCCACGCCAGGCCTGAAGGCCTACCTGACGCGCGACAGCGACGTGTTCATTCCGCTGCCGATGCGTGCGCAGAAGGCGCGTGCGAACAAGGCGGACATCTTCATCTCGATCCATGCCGACGCGGCCGAAAACCGCTCGGCCACGGGCTCATCGGTCTACGTGCTGTCGACCAAGGGCGCCTCTTCGCAGCGCGCCCGCTGGCTGGCGGACAAGGAAAACGCGGCCGACCTGGTCGGTGGCGTGCGCCTGCAGCAGACCGAAGGCACCCTGGCCAACGTGCTGCTGGACCTGGCGCAGAGCGGCTACATGAAGGCGTCCGAAGACGCGGCCGGCCACGTGCTGGGCGGCCTGAAGCGGATCGGCAACAACCACAAGCCGAACATCGAGCGCGCCAACTTCGCGGTGCTGCGCACCTCGGACATGCCGGCGATGCTGGTGGAAACCGCGTTCATCTCCAATCCGGATGAAGAACGCCGCCTGATGGACCCGGCGTACCAGCGCAAGATCGCTGGCGCCGTGCTGGACGGCGTGCACACCTTCTTCAGCCGCCAGCCGCCGCCGGGGACGTTGTATGCGGCCCGCGCCCAGGCCGAGATCGACGCGGCCGGCACCATGGCCGGCGGCAGCAAGTAAGCCGCCGAAGGCGGGTTGCTGCTTTCCGTAGAGTCGAGCCGCGCTCGACTGGGCCTTGTCGGTAGCCCGCAGTCGAGCATGGCTCGACTCTATCCTCGCCAGCTCCGCTATCATCGACCCATGAAGTCTGCTGCCCATCACCTCCCATGAGCGCGCCCGGTCCGCGCCCGATCCGGCCGTTGCCGGAGATCCTCATCAACCAGATCGCCGCTGGCGAAGTGGTCGAACGGCCCGCGTCGGTGGTCAAGGAACTGGTCGAGAACGCGATCGATGCCGGCGCCAGCCGCGTCGACATCGATCTGGAAGAGGGCGGTGTGCGCCTGATCCGCATCCGTGACAATGGCAGCGGCATCGCACCGGAGCAGCTGCCGCTGGCGGTATCGCGCCACGCCACCAGCAAGATCGCCGACCTGGACGATCTGGAATCGGTGGCAACGCTGGGGTTCCGCGGTGAAGCGCTGCCTTCGATCGCCTCGGTCAGCCGCTTCACCCTGGCCTCGCGCCGCGCGCATGACGAGCACGGTTCGGCGTTGCAGATCGAAGGCGGCAAGATCGGCGAGGTGACCCCGCGCGCGCACGCGCCGGGCACCACGGTGGAAGTGCGCGAGCTGTTCTACAACGTGCCGGCGCGGCGCAAGTTCCTGCGCGCCGAGCGCACCGAACTGGGCCATATCGAAGAGTGGCTGCGTTCGCTGGCGCTGGCACGGCCGGATGTCGAGCTGCGCGTGTCGCACAACGGCAAGGCCTCGCGTCGTTACAAGCCGGGCGATCTGTATTCCGATACACGCCTTGCCGAAACGCTGGGCGAGGATTTCGCCAACCAGGCCGTGCGCGTGGACCACAGCGGTGCCGGACTGCGCCTGCATGGCTGGATCGCGCAGCCGCATTATTCGCGCGCGAGCGCCGACCAGCAGTACCTGTACGTCAACGGTCGCTCGGTGCGTGACCGCAGCGTCGCCCACGCAGTGAAGATGGCCTACGGCGATGTGCTGTACCACGGCCGCCAGCCGGCCTATGTGCTGTTCCTGGAGCTGGATCCGACCCGCGTCGACGTCAACGTGCACCCTGCCAAGCACGAAGTGCGCTTCCGTGATTCGCGGCTGGTCCATGATTTCGTCTACCGCACGCTGAAGGATGCGCTGGCCGATACCCGCGCCGGCATGTCGGCGCAGGAGATCGGTGCCGGTGCTGCGCAGCCGGTGGATGCCACGGCCATGCCGATGGCATCGAGCGCAGGCGCGTCGGGATTCGGGCTGGTGCGTGGGCCCGCGCCGGGTGCCGGCTCGGGAGGTGGTGGTGGCGGATTCTCCGGATGGCGCCCGCAGCAGCCGCTGGGCCTGCAGGTGGCCGATGCACCGGCTGCCTATGCCGCGCTGTATGCCGCACCGGCCGGCGCCGAGCGCGGTGCTGCGCTGCCGCCGATGCCGACCGAGAACGGACTGCCGGTCACCAGTGCCGACGCAGGCGTGCCGCCGCTGGGCTATGCGATCGCGCAGCTGCATGGCATCTACATCCTGGCCGAGAACGCCGAAGGCCTGATCGTGGTCGACATGCATGCGGCCCACGAACGCATCGGCTACGAGCGCCTGAAGAACGCGCACGATGGCATCGGCCTGCAGTCGCAGCCGTTGCTGGTGCCGATCACGCTGGCAGTGGGCGAGCGCGAGGCCGACACCGCCGAGAGCGAAGCTGAAACCCTGGCGGCGCTCGGCTTCGAGGTGACCCGTGCCGGCCCCGGTTCGCTGCACGTGCGCAGTATTCCGGCATTGTTGGCGCATGCCGAACCGGAAGGGCTGCTGCGCGACGTGCTGACCGACCTGCGCGAGCATGGCCAGAGCCGCCGCGTGGCCAGTGCACGCGACGAACTGCTGTCGACCATGGCCTGCCACGGCGCGGTGCGTGCCAACCGGCGCTTGACCCTGCCGGAAATGAACGCGCTGCTGCGCGACATGGAAATCACCGAACGGTCCGGCCAGTGCAACCACGGCCGACCGACCTGGGCCCGTTTTTCGCTGGCGGAGATCGACCGCTGGTTCCTGCGCGGACGTTGAGGGGAGCATCGATGCGTTATCGGGGAATGGCGGGCCTGCTGGCCGCCGTGGTGTTGGCCGCCTGCAGCCCGGCAACACCGCCGGTGCCGACGGCCGCTGAAGATCCGGCCTACGCGGCCGCGCAGCAACAATGGCGTGTAGCGCGCTACCAGGACCTGACCCGGCCCGATGGCTGGACGGCGCTGGTGGGCCTGCACTGGCTGCAGAACAAATCGCATTTCGTTGGCAGCGGCGCTACCAACGGCATCCGCCTGACGGTTGGCCCGGACAAGCTGGGCCTGCTGCGTCGCGAAGGGACGCAGTGGTGGTTCACGCCTGAAGCCGGTGTCGATGTCAGTCATGATGGCCTGCCGGTGCGCGGCCGCATCCGAGTTGACACCGACAAGGACGCGCAACCGACGCTGGTGGCCTTCGATGGCGGCAAGGGCCAGCTCAGCATCATCCGCCGGGGGGCGCGGGACGCGCTGCGGGTCAAGCATGCCGATGCGCCTGCGCGGCGTGACTTTGCCGGCCTGCAGTACTGGCCGGGCGGCGTGGACTGGCAGGTGCAGGCGCGCTTCATCGCGCACCCGCCGGGCAAGACCCTGCCGATCGTCGACATCACCGGCCTGACCACCGAGATGCCCAATGCCGGCGCGGTCGAGTTCGAACGCGATGGTCGCAGCTGGCGGCTGGAAGCGATCGGTGCGCCCGGGCAGCCGCTGTTCCTGATCTTCGCCGACCGCACCAGCGGCCGCGGCAGCTATCCGGCCGGGCGCTACCTGGATACCGATGCGCCCGCCGCAGACGGCACCGTGCGCATCGATTTCAACCATGCCTACAACCCGCCGTGCGCGTTCACCGCCTACGCCACCTGTCCGCTGGCGCCACCGGAAAACCGGCTGGATCTGCGCGTGGAAGCGGGCGAGAAGGCGTACCACCTGCCTGAAGGAGAAGGCTGACCATGCCGATCAAACACCTGTTCCGTGCCGCGCTGCTGATGGCGGCGTGCGCGATGGCACCCTTGGCCACTGCCCGCGATGCGCCGGGCACCACGGCTGCGGCCGCGACCGCCGCGGCGGCCAAGCCGCCCGTACCGCTGTTGTGGAAAGTCACCGGCCCGGGCGATGCACGCGTCTACCTGCTGGGGTCGTTCCACCTGCTGAAGCCGCAGGACTACCCGCTGTCGCCCGATGTTGAGCAGGCGTTCGAGGCCTCGCAGCGGGTGGTGTTCGAGCTGTCGCCGGAAGACATGCAGTCGCCGCAGCTGGCCAGCCGCATGGTGCAGGCCGCGACCCGCACCGATGGCAGCGAGCTGAAGCGTGATCTGGATGCGCCGACCTGGCAGAAGCTGCAGGCCTTTGCTGCCCAGAACCAGCTGCCGCTGGCGCAGATGCAGGGCATGAAGGCCTGGTTTGTCGGCCTGAGCATTTCGGTCGGGCAGATGCAGAAACTTGGCCTGGACCCGGCGCTGGGCCTGGACCGCCACTTCATGGAGCGTGCGCAGAAGACCGGCCGCAAGACGGCGGGCCTGGAGGACATCGATACCCAGATCGGCATGCTTGACGGGATGACGGTGCAGGAGCAGCGGCAGATGCTGGCCGAAGCGCTGGACCAGGCCGGCAAGGCCGATGAGCAGGCGCGGCTGCTGCATGATGCATGGCGTCGCGGCGACGAGCGCCTGCTGTGGACCAAGATGGCGGCGGAGATGCGCCAGCAGTATCCGCAGCTGTACCAGCGCATCAACACCGGGCGCAACGATGCCTGGGTGCCGAAGCTGCAGCCGTACCTGCAGGCCGGGCAGGGCGGTACGCTGGTGGTGGTCGGCACGCTGCACCTGCTGGGCAGTGATGGCGTGGTCGAGAAGCTGAAGGCCAAGGGCTACAAGGTCGAGCGCGTGTGCACGGGGTGCAAGGCGAAACGCTGACGCATCGTTGGCGCGATGCCAAACAGAACGGCGCGCCAGGGGCGCGCCGTTTTCGTATCAGCCGTAGCTGCCGTTCAGCGGCGGGTCTTGCCGCCGGTGCCGGTGCCCGGTTCGCCGGGCTTGTTACCGGTGCCGGTTCCCGTTCCGGTACCGCCGGGGCGCGGGCCACCGAAACCGCTGCCCATGCTGCGCTGGAATTCCTGCCACAACTCCAGGTTGCGCTCGGTCAGCTGGTTCATCATCGCCCACGGGGTCTGGCCCAGCAGGTTGCCCATCTGCTGGCGGAACTGCTGCTGCTGGTCGAGGAAGACCTGCATGCTGCGCTCCAGATAGTTGCCCATGAAGCCCTGCAGGGAATCGCCGTAGAAGCGGATCAGCTGGCTCAGCAGCTGGGTGGACAGCATCGGCTCGCCGTCCTGTTCCTGGTCGGCGATGATCTGCAGCAGGACCGATCGAGTGAGGTCGTCGCCGCTCTTGGCGTCGCGGACTTCGAAGTCTTCACCATCCAGGATCAGCTGGCGCACGTCCTCGATGGTGATGTAGCTGGAGATCTCGGTGTCGTAGAGACGGCGGTTCGGATACTTCTTGATGATGCGGGTCGCAGCCATGAAGCGGTACTCGTCACAGTAGACGCGCAGCATGGCGCAGTGCAGCAGCGGTTGCAACCGCCCCAGCCCCCGCCAGGCTTGGCTTTCAGGGGCGATCATGTTGCGCAACAAGGGTTTGCGTGCTGCGCAGCATGACCATCGGCAGGGGCCGCCGGTGCATGCCGCGGCGCCCCCTGCGCGGCTCACCAGCCCATGTGGTGTCCGCCGTTGATGTCCAGGTTGCTGCCGGTGATCCACGAGGCTTCCTCGGCCACCAGGAAGGACACGCCATAGGCGATTTCTTCCGGCTTGCCGAGGCGTCCGGTCGGGATGTCGGCGATGATCTTGGCGCGCACGTCCTCCGGAACCGCCATCACCATGTCGGTGGCGACGTAGCCGGGCGAAATGGTGTTGACAGTGATGCCGAAGCCGGCGTTCTCGCGGGCCAGCGAGATGGTGAAGCCGTGCATGCCGGCCTTGGCCGCAGCGTAGTTGGCCTGGCCGTACTGGCCCTTCAGGCCGTTGATCGAGCTGATCTGGATGACCCGGCCCCAGCCGCGGCGGCGCATGCCCTCGATGACCGGCCGGGTGACGTTGAACACCGAGTTGAGATTGGTGTTGATCACATCGTGCCACTGGTCCGCGCGCATGCGGTGGAAGGTGGTGTCACGGGTGATGCCGGCGTTGTTGACCAGGATCTCGACCGGGCCCAGCTCGGCCTCGACGGCGCGCACGAGTGCTTCGGCGCTGTCCGGATCGGAGACATCGCCCGGGAAGATCGCCACGTGGTAGCCGCGCTCGGTCATCGCCTGCTGCCAGGCGCGGGCCTTGGCCTCGTCGCGGTAGTTGGTGGCGACCCGGTGGCCCTGGTCGGCCAGGCGTTGGCAGATGGCGGTACCGATGCCGCCGGTTCCGCCGGTGACCAGTGCGACGCGAGATGTCATGGAGTGCTGTCCGGGTATCAGGTGGGGGAAGGGGGATTCTGCAACATCGGCGCGGAAAGTGCGCCGGCCGGCAACAGGATGTCGGTCCGCGGCAGCCGCGCCGGGTCGAACGCCCGTTGCGCAGCCTCCAGCAGCGCATCCCGCTCATCGGCGCCGTCCAGTGCGGCAGGCGCCTGGCCCAGCAGCTGCCAGAGCGCGCGCAATACCGGCACCGGCCGCGTGCTGTCCACCGGCAGCGACGCCAGCGACTTGGACAGTTTGTGCCCCGGTGCATCGAGCAGCAGCGGCAGGTGCCAGTAGCGTGGCACGGCCAGGCCCAGCGCCTGCTGCAGCAGGATCTGCCGCGCGGTGGAATCGAGCAGGTCGGCGCCGCGCACCACTTCGGTCACGCCCTGTTCGGCGTCATCGACCACCACGGCCAACTGGTAGGCCCAGCAGCCATCTGCACGGCGCAGCACGAAGTCGCCAACCTCGGCATGCACGTCCTGGTGCTGCGGCCCGCGCAGGCCATCATTGAAGTGCACGATGCTGCCGCGTGGCACGCGGAAGCGGACGGCAGGGTCCGGTCGTGGCTGTCGCGCAACGCAGCGGTGGTGGATGCCGCCGCTGGCGGCCAGTTCGCTGCGGCTGCAGTGGCAGACAAAGGCCAGATCGCTGGCCAGCAGCACGTCGAGCGCGGCCTGGTAGGCCTCCCCGCGCGCGCTCTGCCACAGGACCGGGCCGTCATGGGTGAGGCCGAAGGCGGCCAGCGCCTGCAGTTGTGCCTCCGCGGCGCCAGGCACCGTGCGCGGCGGATCGACGTCTTCAATGCGCAGCCGCCACAGGCCGCCGTGATGGCGGGCGAGCAGCCAGCTGCCGAAGGCGGCAAGCAGGGATCCGGGGTGGAGCAGGCCGGTCGGCGAGGGCGCGAAGCGGCCGCAGGAAATGGGGGAGGTCATGCTGGCTGAATCGTCGGTCAGGTTGGCGCTTGAATTCAAGCTGACCACACCGCAAATTGACTGGTATCGACCCCTTCCGAGCCGGATTTTCCCATGTTTACCCGCATTGCCCTGTTCCTGGCGACCAACTTCGCGGTCCTGATCCTCGCCAGCATCGTGATGTCGTTGCTGGGGGTCAATCCGAGCCAGATGAGTGGCCTGCTGGTCATGGCCGCGATCTTCGGCTTCGGTGGCTCCTTCATCTCGCTGCTGCTGTCCAAGTGGATGGCCAAGCGCTCCACCGGTGCGGTGGTGATCACCGAGCCGCGCAACCAGACCGAGCGCTGGCTGCTGGCCACCGTCGAGCGGCAGGCCAAGGCGGCCGGCATCGGCATGCCCGAAGTGGCGGTCTATGACGGCCCGGAGATCAATGCCTTCGCCACCGGTGCCAACCGCAACAACGCGCTGGTGGCGGTGTCCACCGGCCTGCTGCACAACATGAGTGAAGACGAGGCCGAAGCGGTGCTGGGCCACGAGATCGCCCACGTCGCCAACGGTGACATGATCACCATGGCACTGCTGCAGGGCGTGTTGAACACCTTCGTGATCGTGCTGGCCCGCGTGGTCGGCGGCATCATCGACAGCGCGCTGTCGGGCAACCGCGAAGGCGGCGGCCGCGGCTTCGCCTACTACATCATCGTGTTCGTGCTGGAGATGGTGTTCGGCCTGTTCGCCACGATGATCTCGATGTGGTTCTCGCGCCATCGCGAGTTCCGTGCCGATGCGGGTGGTGCCTCGCTGGCGGGCCGCCAGAAGATGATCGCCGCGCTGGAGCGCCTGCAGCTCAACCACGGCCAGAGCACGCTGCCGACCCAGATTGCCGCCTTCGGCATTTCCGGTTCGACGGCCAAGAAGCTGTTCATGAGCCACCCGCCGCTGGAAGAGCGCATCGCCGCGCTGCGGGCGTCGACGGCGGCGTAAGCCACCGCTCCACGGTAGTGCAGGAACGCCTGGCTTCGCGCCGGGCGTTTTTGTTTGCGCGATGCATTGCTGATGCCGGATCGTGCCCGGCGGATCGTTTCCGCGCCTGCGGGGAGGTGTCACTTTCTTTGCACGAGCAAAGAAAGTGACACCCCTCCGCGGTCGCGGAAACGACTCTCCGTGCGCACAAACGAAAACGGCACCCTCGCAGGTGCCGTCTCCATGAACCGCATTACGCGAAACCTCAGAACTTCGCGTCGAACTCCGCCGCATAACCGGTGTTGACCAGCACCTTCTGCAGCGACTCGGCCACCTTCAGGTTGCCGGCCACGATCTGGTGGGTCTCCGGGCCACGGTTGTCCATGCGGCCCAGGGTCGCGCCCTTGAAGTCGCAGACCTTGCCACCCGCCTCGCGGACCAGCAGCAGGCCGGCGGCGATGTCCCACGCCTTCACGCCGGCTTCGAAGTAGGCGTCGGCGCGGCCGCAGGCCACGTAGGCCAGGTCCAGTGCGGCCGAGCCGGTGCGGCGGATGTCCTCGCCGTGCACCAGCAGGGCGTCAACCGCCTTCAGCTGGGCGCTGGCACGGCTGCGCTCGCGCGGTGCGAAGCCGGTGTGGATCATCGTGCCTTCCAGGTCCTTGCGATCGGCCACGCGGATGCGGCGGTCGTTCAGCACGGCGCCAGCGCCACGGCTTGCGGTGAACAGTTCATTGCGCAGCGGGTCGAAGATGACCGCATCGGTCGGTTCGCCATTCTCGACCAGAGCGATCGACACGCAGTAGTGCGGCACGCCGCGCAGGTAATTGCTGGTGCCGTCCAGCGGGTCGATGACCCACATCTGGCGGCGCTCGCCCTGCACGCCACCTTCTTCGCCGAAGATGCCGTAGTCCGGGTAAGCGCGCTTGAGTTCCTTGACGATGACCTTTTCCGCGTCCGCATCCACTTCGCTGGCGTAGTCCATCCGGCCCTTCTGCACCACGTTCAGTGCCTCGAGCTTGTTGATGTTGCGCAACAGGACGTTGCCGGCGAGGCGGGCGGCCTTGACCATGACGGTGACGGCGGGTTTCTGCATGGCGTGGGCTCCCGGAAAGGCAGAAGAGATGGACTGGCGGGGGAAAAGAGCGGGTCCGGCGCAGTGGCCGGCCGCACAGTTTACCATTGGTCATCGTCCAGCTCGACCTTTTCCCTGTTCATGTCCCAGTTTCCCGCCGCCACCCGCCTCCGATTCGTCCTGGTCGGTACCCAGCACCCCGGCAACATGGGCGCTGCCGCCCGTGCCCTGAAGACCATGGGCCTGGCCCGCCTGGTGCTGGTCGCCCCCGAAAAACCGCTGGACGAGGAGGCTTTCCGCCGCTCGGCCGGTGCCGAAGACGTGCTGGGGGACGCCCCGGTGGTGGCCACCCTGGCCGAGGCCGTGGCCGATTGCCGACTGGTGCTGGGCTGCACCGCCCGTGCCCGCCGCGTCCAGCTGGAGGAGTACCTGCCGGCCGATGCCGCCGCCCGTGCGGTGGCCAAGGCGGGCGAGGGCGCCGAGGTGGCGCTGGTGTTCGGTCGCGAGCGCACCGGGCTGACCAACGAGGAACTGCAGCTCTGCCATGCGGCGGTGCATATTCCATCCGACCCGGCGTTCAGCTCGCTCAACCTGGCAGCTGCGGTACAGGTGCTGGCCTATGAAACGCGCATGCAGCTGCTGGGCGCGCAGCCGGCCGCCGACGCCGAGCCGGGTTTCCGCGAACAGGCCGCCAGCCATGAGCAGATGGAGAGCTTCTTCGCCCAGCTCGGCGACACCTTGGACGAGATCGATTTCCACAAGGGCCGCGCACCGGAATCAGCGATGCGCAAGCTGCGCCGCCTGTTCCTGCGCAGCGAGCCGAGCGAGCAGGAAGTGCGCCTGTTGCGCGGCATCCTGGCCGACACCCAGCGCATGGCGCGACTGGCACAAGCGGGCAACAAGGACAGCTGACGACGTTCTCATTTTTTCGGGTAGTCTGTCCGGATACCCAGGGGGGGATGAAGCCTGTGTCGGGTCTGCGAAGGGCAGTGCAGAGGGGACTGCTGAGCCTGGTCATGATCCTGCTGGCCGGGACGGTGCATGCAGCACCGGACCCGGTGCTGGTGCTGGGCCGGATCAGCGATGATCCCAAGGCCCATTACGAGCAGCTGCAGCCGTTGCTGGACTATGTGGTGGCACGCATGCATGACGTCGGCATCAAGGAGGGGCGGATCCTGATGGCGCGCGACCCGCAGCAGATGGCCAGCTATCTGCGGCGGGGGCGGGTCGACTGGGTCACGGAAACGTCGGGTACGGCAGTGGCACTCGGCCAGCGCAGTGGCGCGCGGCCGTTGTTGCTGACCGAGCGCAATGGTGTGCGTGAGTACCAGACCGTGTTCTTCGTGCGCCGCGACAGTCCGGTCCAGCGCATCCAGGATATGCGTGGGCATCGCCTGGCGTTGCAGAACACGGCGTCCACCAGTGCCTACCTGGTGCCGGTGATGACGCTGCTGCAGGAGGGGCTGGCGCCGCAGATCCTGGCCGGCGTATGGGACATGCCGGGCCGGGACAGTGTGGGGTATGTGTTCGCGCGCAGCGAGTTGAACATCGCTACGTTCGTGCACAAGGGCGTGGTTGACGTGGGGGCGGTGAGCAGCGTGGACTGGAACGACGAGCGACGGATGCCGGCGGCATTCCGGCGCGACTTCCGCGAGCTGCTGCGCACCAGGCCCTACCCGCGGGCGGTGGAGATGGTGCGCGCCGACCTCGACCCGCGGGTGCGTGACCGGCTGCAGGACGTCCTGCTGCAGGCGGCCAGTGACCCGCAGGCGCAGGGGGCGTTGCATCGGTTTTTCGGTACTTCCGGTTTCCACCGCGTCGATGCGCATGCGCAGCAGCGGCTGGATGAATTGAAACAAGGATTGACGCGCGTGCGGATGGAAGTGGAATGAAGTGGCTCGGCTCGGGAATGCAGGCCCGGTTCCTGCTCGCGATGGGCGGGGCGATGGTCGTGGTGGTGGCGATCCTGGCAGTGTTGCTGGGGCGGCAGGCGGCGATGCAGGGCGAGGTGCGCAACCTCAGTGGTGGCGTCATCCATGAACTGTTCGACCGCAGCGTGCGCAGCCGCGGCGAAGCGATGGCGCGCGAGCTGTCCGACGCGCTGGCCAACCCGTTGTACTACCGCGACCTGGACCAGGTCGGTGCGCTGGTGCGCAGCACCGCACGGCAGCCGGTCGTGCGCTATGTGCTGGTGTTCGACGACCGTGGCCGGCTGGTGCATGACGGCTCGATCGAGGTGTCCGGCTTCGGCCAGCCGATGGCCGACCCGCTCGCTCCCAAGGCCGCGGTGGCGCAGGCGCTGGTGGTGCAGGAATCGCCCAAGGTGCTCGACAACACCATGCCGATCATGGTCGGCAACCAGCGCATCGGCGGCGTCCGCGTCGGCATGGCGCTGGACGAGGTGCAGCAGCGCGAACAGGCAGCCAATGCCACGCTCGGCGAGCGCCTGCAGCAGGTCGGCAGCCGCCACCTGGGCTGGCTGCTGCTGATGCTGGGCCTGCTGGTGGTGATCGGCGTGGCGGTGATCCTGTACGTGCAGCGCACCCTGGTGGCGCCGATCCGGGACCTGGCCGCTGCGGCACGCCGCATCGAGGCTGGCGACTACCAGGCGCCGCTGGCCGAGAACACCCGCAATGACGAGGTCGGCGAGCTGGTGCGCGGCTTTGCCCGGATGCGCGATTCCATCGCCCGCCATGACCGCGAGGTGCGGCGCATGGCCTATACCGATGCGCTGACCGGGTTGACCAACCGGCTGGCGTTCCGGGAAGCACTGGACCATCGCCTGATGGCGGCGCGCGCATCCAATCATCGGCTGGGCCTGCTGTTCGCCGATATCGACGACTTCAAGCGCGTCAACGATACCCTTGGCCATGAGGCCGGTGACGAAGCGCTGTTGCAGTTCGCACAGCGCATCGGGCGCGCGGTTGCCGAAGCGGGAGGCGATGAGGCGCTGCTGGCCCGCTTCGGCGGCGACGAGTTCGTGATCCTGGTCGGCGATGGCGACGTGGCCGCGAACGCCCGGCTGCTGGCCGAGGTGCTGGTGCGCGAACTGGGCAAGCCGCTGGTGGTACAGGGCAGGGAGCTGTTCCTGGGGACCTCGATCGGCGTGACCCTGTTCCCGGACGATGCCGCCGATGCGACCACGCTGCTGAAGAACGGCGACATCGCCATGTACCAGGCGAAGATGGCCGGCAAGAACTGCTACCGCCATTACAGCCGGGCGATGGACCATGCGGTCGAGCGCCGCGTGCACATGGAGCAGGAACTGCGCGGGGCCTGGGAGCGCGGCGAGCTGCGCCTGGCCTACCAGCCGATCTTCCGCATGCGCGACCGCCGCATGGTCGGCGTCGAAGTGCTGCTGCGCTGGCAGCATCCGACCCTGGGTACGATTCCGCCGTCGGTGTTCATCGAAGTGGCCGAGCAGAGCGGGCTGATCGAGATCATCGGCCCGAAGGTGCTGCGTGCGGCCTGCATGGAAGCCTCGCAGTGGCCACGGGGTGCCGGCGGCGACGATCTGTTCGTGTCGGTGAACGTATCACCGCGGCAGCTGCGCGGCGGCGAGCTGCCGGCGCTGGTTGCACAGTGCCTGCATGAGTCCGGGCTACCGGCCTCGCGCCTGCACCTGGAGCTGACCGAAACCGCAGTGATCGGCGACGAGATGGTTGCCGCGCAGCTGCTGGACAAGCTGCACCGCACCGGCGTGAAGGTCTGGCTGGATGATTTCGGAACGGGCTTCTCCGGTCTCAGCCACCTGCGCCAGGTGCCGGTGGACGGCGTGAAGATCGACAAGAGTTTCGTGGCCGACATGCAGCGCGATCCCGACGATCTGGCACTGACCACGGCCATCATCGCCATGGCCCACGCGCTGGGCATCACGGTGGTGGCCGAAGGCATCGAGCAGCAGGCGCAGTTCGAACTGCTGGTGCAGCGCGGCTGCGATCTTGGCCAGGGCTACTGGCTGAGCCACCCGGTGACCGCCACCGAAGTGGTGCGGATGATCGAATCGGGCCTCTGACCGACGGTTGTTGTGTCGGGGTCAGATCCCTTTTCCGCAGGAAAAGGGATCTGACCCCCTGCGGAATTACACCGGGCGCTTGCTCGGGTCGCCGGGCAGTTCGCGCACCAGCTTGGGAATCAGGTAGCCGGACAGGCGTGCGGTCAGGCCGGCAATCAGCGCCTTGGCCTGGCTGTCGTCCACTTCGAAGTGGGCCACGCCCTCGACCCGGTCCAGCTGGTGCAGGTAATAGGGCAGCACGCCGGCGGCGAAGCTGCGCTCGCTCAGGTCCTGCAGGGCCTGCACGCTGTCGTTGACCCCGCGCAGCAGGACGGCCTGGTTCAGCAGCTGGGCGCCGACGCCGCGCAGGCGGCTCATCGCAGCGTCCACGCTGGCGTCGAACTCATTGGCATGGTTGGCGTGGACCACGATCGCCAGCGGCCACGGCAGGCTGCCCAGCCAGGCCAGCAGCTCCTCGTCCACGCGCTCCGGCAGCACGATCGGCAGCCGGGTGTGGATGCGCAGGCGGCGGATGTGCGGGAGCGCGCGCAGCGCATCGGTCAGCTCGGCCAGCTTGTGCGTGGCCAGTGACAGCGGGTCGCCGCCGGACAGGATGACCTCGTCGATGTCCGGGTCGGCCGCGATGGCCGCCACGGCCTCCTGCCAGCCGCCCTTGGCGGCGTTTTCCGCGGCATAGTCGAAGTGGCGGCGGAAGCAGTAGCGGCAGTTGATCGCGCAACTGCCGGTGGCGACCAGCAGGGCGCGTCCACGGTACTTCTGGATGACGCCGGTGGCCTTCCTGGCGGCACCATCACCCACCGCATCGAAACTGAACCCGGGTGCCGGGCGCATTTCCTCGTCGACGGGCAGCACCTGGCGCAGCAGCGGGTCGGCCGCGTCGCCCACGCGCATGCGCGCCACGAAGCCCTCCGGCACGCGCAGCGCGAACTGGGCAATGGCCGCCTCCGAGACACCCAGCGCGGCCGGGTCCAGCTGCAGCCGGGCCAGCAGGGCGTGCGGGTCGCGCAGCGCCTGGCGCCAGAGCTGCTGCCAGCGCGCGGGCGCGCCTGGCGACTGGGGCCGGGGGACGGCGGAAAGCTGCATGGAGAGGGGGCCTGCGGTTATCATGGGGGCAGAAAAACAGTCGCCCACCGGCACCCGGTGGGCTTTCCATTCTAACGGCTCGCCGCACCCGCGGCGTTTTTGCCACTCAGGAGTTTACGCATGGCCAGCTACGGCATGAACGACGTCAAGAACGGGATGAAGATCCTGGTCAACAACCAACCGGCCGTCATCATCGACACCGAATACGTCAAGCCGGGCAAGGGCCAGGCCTTCACCCGCGTGAAGTACCGCCTGATCAAGGACGGCCGTACCCAGGAAGTGACCATGAAGTCGACCGACTCGCTGGATGCAGCCGACGTCGTCGATACCGACATGAACTTCATGTACAGCGACGGTGAGTACTGGCACTTCATGGACCCGGAATCCTTCGAGCAGGTCCAGGCCACCAAGGCCGGCATGGGCGGCGCCGAAAAGTGGCTGAAGGGCGAAGAGTCCTGCGTGGTCACCCTGTGGAACGGTGAGCCGATCTTCGTGCAGCCGCCGAACTTCGTCGAACTGAAGATCACCGAAACCGATCCGGGCGTCCGTGGCGACACCTCGGGCGGCGGCGGCAAGCCGGCCACCCTGGAAACCGGCGCCGTGGTCCGCGTGCCGCTGTTCGTCAACCAGGACGAAGTGATCCGCGTCGACACCCGTTCGGGCGAATACTCCGCACGCGTCAAGTAAGGTTCCGGCCATAGGCCGACCTTGCGGTAGTGCCGGCCGCTGGCCGGGTACGCGCCAGCACATTCGCGCTGGCGCTCCCATGATCTGCTTCGGCAGATCATGGGCCCCGCTTCACGGGTCTCCAGACCCCGCCGCTTCGCGGCAGCCCCTTACTCAGGGGCGTGTCCCCAGAAGTATCTCGCCGCCCCCACAGCCAGTGAGCCCGCATGAGCGATAGCCCGCACCTCCCCGAAGCCTGCGACCTGCTCATAGAAGCCGGTTACGTCGTTCCGATCGAGCCGCATGCGGTGGTGCTGGAAGACCATGCCGTTGCCGTGCGTGGCAGCGAGATCGTGGCCATCCTGCCGCGTGCCGAGGCGCGCGCACGCTTCCGCGCCACCCAGGTGGTGAGCCGACCCGAGGCTGCGCTGATGCCGGGCCTGGTCAACGCGCACACGCACAACCCGATGACCCTGCTGCGCGGCGTTGCCGACGACCTGCCGCTGATGACCTGGCTGCAGCAGCACATCTGGCCGGTGGAAGCGGCGGTGATCGGCCCCGAATTCGTTGCCGACGGTACCACCCTGGCCATCGCCGAGATGCTGCGCGGCGGCACCACCTGCGCCAACGAGAACTACTTCTTCGGCGACGTGCAGGCCGCGGTCTACAAGAAACACGGTTTCCGCGCGCTGGTGGGCGCGGTCATCATCGATTTCCCCACCGCCTGGGCCAAGACCGACGACGAGTACTTCGCCAAGGCCGGTGAACTGCACGACCAGTGGCGCACCGATCCGCTGATCGGCACCGCGTTCGCGCCGCATGCGCCTTACACGGTCAATGATGCCAACTTCGAGCGGGTACGGATGCTGTCCGACCAGCTCGACATGCAGGTGCACCTGCACACCCACGAGACCGCGCAGGAAATCAACGATTCGATCAGGCTGCACGGCCAGCGCCCGCTGGCGCGGCTGGATCGGCTCGGCCTGGTCAACGACCGCCTGATCGCGGTGCACATGACCCAGCTGACCGATGCGGAAATCCACCTGTGCGCCGAACGTGGCGTCAGCGTGGTGCATTGCCCGGAATCCAACCTGAAGCTGGCCTCCGGTTTCTGCCCGGCCTGCGCCCTGCAGCGCGCAGGCGTGAACCTGGCGATCGGTACCGATGGCTGCGCCAGCAACAACGACCTGGACATGTTCAGCGAGAACCGCACCGCGGCGATCCTGGCCAAGGCCGTGGCCGACGACGCCACTGCACTGGACGCGGCAACCACGCTGCGCGCGTCCACGCTGGGTGGCGCACGCGCGCTGGGCTTCGGCGACCGCATCGGCTCGATCGAAGTCGGCAAGCAGGCCGACCTGGTCTGCGTTGATCTGTCCGCGCTGGAAACACAGCCGCTGCACAACGTGCTGTCGCAGCTGGTGTACGCCACCGGCCGCCAGCAGGTCAGCGATGTCTGGATCGCCGGCAAGCCGAAGCTGGTGCAGCGCGAGCTGGTCGGCATGGACCTGCCGGGCATCATCGCCAACGCGCGCCAGTGGCGCGAGCGCATCCGCCATATCCGCGCCTGAACCCTGGCGCCGCAAGGACATCCCCCATGACTGCCCCCCACGCTTCCTCAAATTTCGATCAGGCCGAGCTGGACAAGTTCGCTGCGCTGGCCAACCGCTGGTGGGACGCTGACGGCCCGCAGAAGCCGCTGCATGCGCTGAATCCGGTGCGCCTGCAGTACGTGGCTGACCGCGTGCCGCTGCGCGGCGCCCGCGTGCTCGACATCGGCTGCGGTGGCGGCCTGTTGAGCGAAGCGCTGGCCCAGGCCGGTGCTGACGTCACCGCCATCGACCTGGCCCCGGAGCTGGTCAAGGTCGCGCGCCTGCATGCGCTGGAAAGCGGCGCCCAGGTCGATTACCGGGTGCAGGCGGCCGAGGATCTGGCCGCCGAGCAGCCAGCCAGCTTCGACGTGGTCACCTGCATGGAAATGCTGGAGCACGTGCCGGACCCGGGCGCGATCATCGAGGCCTGCAAGCGCCTGCTGAAGCCGGGCGGCCACCTGTTCCTGTCGACCATCAACCGCACCGCCGCCGCGTTCGCGGTGGCGATCGTCGGCGCCGAGTACGTGGCGCGCCTGCTGCCCAAGGGCACGCACCACTACCAGGAATTCATCAAGCCGGCCGAGCTGGCGCGCTGGCTGCGCGAGGCCGACCTGCAGCTGGTGGATGTCAGCGGCATGGCCTACGAGCCGTGGCGCAACCATGCCCGCCTGAGCAGCCGCACCGACATCAACTACCTGGCCTACGCGGTCAAGCCGGCATGACCGCCGCCCGCTTCCCGCGTGCGGTGCTGTTCGACCTGGACGGCACCCTGCTGGACAGCGCGCCGGACTTCATCGCCACCTGCAACGCGATGCTGGCCGAGCGTGGTCGTGCGCCGATCGATCCGGCGGTGCTGCGCCCGGTGGTATCCAAGGGCTCGCGCGCGATGGTCGGGGCCGCTTTCCCGGACCTGGATGCCGCTGCGCGAGATGCACTGATTCCGGAATTCCTGCAGCGCTACGAAGCGCTGATCGGCCAACACGCGGTGCTGTTCGATGGCGTGGCCGGCATGCTTGCCGCGCTGGATGACGCCGGCACCGTATGGGGCATCGTCACCAACAAGCCCGAGTACCTGGCGCGGCTGATCCTGCCGCAGCACGGCTGGCAGCAGCGCTGCGCAGTGCTGGTCGGCGGTGACAGCCTGGCCGAGCGCAAACCTCACCCGCTGCCGCTGCTGCACGCTGCGCAGGCCATTGGCGTTGCCGCCGAAGACTGCGTGTACGT
This sequence comes from Stenotrophomonas sp. CASM110, assembly GCF_049384345.1. Lineage (NCBI taxonomy): Bacteria > Pseudomonadati > Pseudomonadota > Gammaproteobacteria > Lysobacterales > Lysobacteraceae > Stenotrophomonas > Stenotrophomonas sp. CASM110. The sequence continues at coordinate 120,940 of NZ_JBMRGI010000009.1, read as the reverse complement.
GGGTGACGACGAGCGCGACATCATCGCCGCGCGGGCCGCGGCCATGCCGTCGGTGGCAGCCCTGTGGGGCTACCGCCTGCACAGCGACGATCCGCTGGCCTGGCAGGCCGACGTGCTGGTCGAGAACGCTGAACTTCTGCAACTGGCCAGTCTCTGGCCGACCCGGCCGGCAGCCCCGGCCCAGCCGTAAGGAATGGTGTAGTGAGCAGTACCGCGCTGGACAGTTTCCTCGACAAGTGGCGCAGCCGTTGGCCGGAATGGTCGGTGGCCGCCCCGTTCGTGGCCGAATCGCAACGCGAGCTTGCAGTGGCGTGGTTCGCGCTGCTGCAGGAGTTCGACGACATGCTCAACACCAGCGGCGATCCGCTGCCGGCCGACGCCAAGCTGGCGTGGTGGGGCGAGGAGCTGCGCAGCTGGTCGGGACATCGCTCGCGCCATCCGCTGGGCAGGCTGCTGGAGCCGGTGCGTGCACCGTGGGCCCAGTTGGCCGAAGCACTTCCGGATCTGGTTGAAGCGCGCACGGTCGCGCTGGATGCGGCCGGCGCCGAGCGCGCGCTGGCGAACTACGCCGAGGCCGTAGCCGCGGTGGAGGCGGCCTTGTTCGCTGACAAGCCGCGCACCGGCGCCGGTCGTGCGGTGCAGCTGCAGACCCTGGCGCAGCGCCTGCAGGACGCTGGCGTGGCCGGTGTGCCGCGCAGCCTGCTGGACGAGGACGCCAGCAATGCCGCACAGCGCTGGGCGCAGCATCTGTTGAAGGGGTGGGGCACCCGCGTGCCCGGCCCGCGCCCGCGCCGTGTGTGGTCCAGCCTGGCGCGTGCGCGGGTGGCGGCACAGGCCGCAGGCAAGCCGATCGAGGCCACCCCGGTGCGCACCCTGCTGCGCGTGTGGTGGGCCGCGCGCGGTTGATCCAACGTACCTGGTAGTGCCGGCCGCTGGCCGGCATCCAGCAGGGCGCGGAAGAGGATGAGGTTGCCGGCCAGCGGCCGGCACTACCGTTACTTGCGCTCCAGCACCAGCAGCGGGTCGATACGGGTCTCGAACCAGTTCATGCCCCAGTGCAGGTGCGGGCCGGTGGCACGGCCGGTGGCGCCGACCGCAGCGATCACCTGGCCCTGTTCAACCCGGTCGCCGACCTTTACGTCGATGCGCGAGAGGTGCAGGAAGTTGGAGCTGACCCCGAAGCCGTGGTCGAGCAGCAACGTGCCGCCGGTCAGGTACAGGTCCGGGCCGGCGAAGGTGACGATGCCGGCGGCCGGTGCTTTCACCGGCGTGCCGGTCGGCACCGCGATGTCCATGCCGGAATGACCGGCACCGGGCTGGCCGTTGTACACGCGGGCATTGCCGAAGCGGCCGCTGATGCGGCCCTGCACCGGCCAGATGAAGGTCTGGGTGAAGTCGGTGCGGTCGTCATCGCGGGCGCGTGCGGCGGTCACCTGCGCCTGTTCGCGCTTGATCCGCTCGGCAATCGCCGGCGGCGGGTTGACCGTCTTCGGCGGCACGCCATTGACCCGCTCTGTGGGCCAGTCGCGCGGCGTCACCGCAATGGTCGCGGTCTCGCTGCCACCATCGGGGCGCTGCACCTGCACGCGCAGCGGGCCCTTCTCGTCACGGCCGATGCCGAACACCACGCTGCCGTAGCCGCTCACCCGCAGCTGGCGACCGGCGTACTGCACGCGGCTGCCGGCGGGAACCTTGCCGATCACCAGTGCGCCCTGCGACGCACTGGTCGGGAACACCACGCGGCTGTCGATCAGGCTGCCAATGCCATCCTGCGCCTGCGCCGCGGGTACGGAAAACAGGGGCGCGGCCAGCAGCGCCCCGATCAGAAGTGCCGAGCGCATCAGCGGTCGTAGGTCATGCGCTGGCCGGCGGGTTCGCCCACCAGGTTGCTGCCGTCCCACACCAGCTGGCCGTTGACCCAGGTGGAGGCGACGCGCGAACGGAAGGTGGTGCCCTCAAACGGCGACCAGCCGCACTTGGACAGCACGTCCTCGCGCTTGACCGTGAACGGCACGTCTTCGACCAGGACCAGATCGGCGAAGTAGCCTTCGCGCAGGAAACCACGTTTTTCCACGTCGAACAGCTGCGCCGGGGCGTGGGCGAACTTCTGCACCACCTGCTCGCGGGTCAGCTTGCCTTCGTGCACGCGCTCCAGCGCGGCCACCAGCGCGTACTGCACCAGTGGCAGGCCGGAGGGGGCCTGCGCGTAGGGCTTCTGCTTCTCTTCCCAGGTGTGCGGCGCGTGGTCGGTAGCCAGCACGTCCAGCACGTCGTCGGCCAGCGCAGCGGTGATCGCCTCGCGGTCGGACACTTCCTTGATGGCCGGGTTGCACTTGATCAGGTTGCCCTTGGTCGCATAGTCCGGGCGCGCGAAGTGCAGGAAGTGCACGCAGGTTTCAGCGGTGATCTGCTTGCGGCTGCCATCGGCGCGGATCAGCGGGCCCTTCTCGAACAGCGCCAGTTCATCGGCGGTGGAGATGTGCAGCACGTGCAGGCGGGTGCCGTGTTTGCGCGCCAGCGACATCGCCAGGCGGGTCGACTTGATGCAGGCTTCGCGCGAGCGGATGTCCGGGTGCATGTCCGGGGTCAGCGCATCGCCGTACTTTTCCTGGAAGGCCTTCAGGTTGGCATCGATCATCGGCGTGTCTTCGCAGTGCGTGATGATCGGGGTCGGGCATTCGCGGAAGATCGCGTCCAGCGTTTCGGGGTTGTCGACCAGCATGTTGCCGGTCGAAGCACCCATGAACACCTTCACGCCCGGCGCCTTCTTCGGGTCCAGCGCACGGATGGCGTCCAGGTTGTCATTGCTGGCGCCGTGGTAGAAGCCGTAGTTGGCCCAGGCGCGGCCGCGCGCGAGCTCGTACTTGGCTTCCAGGATGGTCGAATCCAGCGTCGGCGGGTTGGTGTTGGGCATGTCCATGAAGCTGGTCAGGCCACCGGCCACGGCCGCCGCCGATTCGCTGGCGATGTCGCCCTTGTGGGTCAGGCCCGGTTCGCGGAAGTGCACCTGGTCATCGATCATGCCCGGGAGCAGCCAGCGCCCGGCCGCGTCCACCACCTGCTCGCCGTCGCGCGGCGCCAGCCCGTTGCCGATCTGCGCGATGCGGCCGTTCTCGATGCGCAGGTCGCCGTCGAAGGTGCGGCCTTCGTTGACCATGCGGGCATTGGTGATGAGGGTGGAGGACATGTCAATGTTTTCCTGTGCAACGGCAAGAGGGGGCGTTGGGGGACTCGGGCACGGGGTCGAAGCCGCCGGGATGGAACGGGTGGCAGCGGCCCAGTCTGCGCGCAGCCAGCCAGCTGCCGCGCAGCGGGCCGTGCCGCGAGATCGCGTCCATCGCGTATTCAGAACAGCTCGGCACGAAACGGCAGCGGGGCCCCAGCAAGGGGCTGATGAAGCGCTTGTAGAAGCGCAGCAGGGCGATGAGCAGGCGCGAGATCACCCAGTCATCTTATGCCAGTTGGCATGAAGGCCGCATTTGTGCAGGATGGGCCGTTGGTCGCATGTCGCCGATGGCCTGCGACCGGTACCAGCACCGTCGGGTGCTGGCCAGGTTCCGTACCGCGCAAGGCGGTCCGTGTTCGTCGGACTGCCCATTGGGCGCCTTGGCTCCAGGACTGAATGGAGCAGGGTGCCGAGGTTGCTGCTGCGGGTCGGGTAGGCTATAAAGGCCCGCTTTCCCGGGCCCCGGGGAATCCAAGGAAGAGCGTTTCGTGGCTGCTAAAAAAACTGCAAAGAAGGCCGCAACGGCCGCCAAGAAAACCGCCAAGCCTGTTGTGAAGAAGTTGGCGGCAAAGCCCGTTGCCAAGAAGCCGGCGAGCAAGCCGGCGACCAAGGCAGCGTCCTCGCAACCGGCGGCCAGGAAGGCCACCGCAAAGAAAACGCCGGTCAAGGCAACCAAGCCGGTGGCGAAGAAGGCCGCTGCGCCCGCCAAGGCCAAGCCAGCCGCTGCCAGCAAGAAGGCGCCGGTGAAAAAGGCCGTCAGCAAGGCTGCGCCGGTGAAGAAGACCGTCGCCAAGCCGGTGGTCAAGAAGGCAGCAGCCAAGCCGGCGCCGAAGGCGGTGGTGAAGAAGGCTGCAGCCAAGCCGGTCGCCAAGCCGGCGGCAAAGAAGGTCGCTGCGGCCAAGCCGGTCGCCACGCCTGCCGCTGCAAAGAAGGTTGCCAAGAATGTTGCCGCACCGGCCGTAAAGCCGGCCCCGGCCCCAGTAGTGAAGTCCGCACCGAAGCCTGCTGCCAAGCCGGCTCCGGCCAAGCCTGTCCCGGCCAAGACCGTGGCAGTGGCAGCAGCCCAACCGGCCCCCAAGCCGGCCCCGGCCGCCGCTCCTGCCGCTTCGAAGGCCCCGCAATCCAAGAATCCCGTGCCCGTTTCGAAATCGCCTGCCAAAACCGCCGTGAAATCCGATTCCGCCCCGAAGACCGTGTCGCGCCCTGTCGGCAAGGTTGCCGTGGCCGTCGCCGCCCGCTCGGCAGCACCGGCCCCGCGCAGCAAGTACAAGGTGGTCGAATACAAGACCGACGAGGCCACCGGCCGCCCGATCCTGCCGGCTGGCTACAAGCCGTCCTCGGAAGAGGAATACATGAGCCCGCTGCAGCAGGAGTATTTCCGCCAGCGCCTGCAGAACTGGCGCGCGGACCTGGTGGAAGAGTCCAAGCAGACCATCGAGAACCTGCGCGAGGAAGTGCGTGACATCGGCGACGAAGCCGAGCGCGCGACCCGCGAAACCGAGAACTCGCTGGAACTGCGTACCCGCGACCGCTACCGCAAGCTGATCGGCAAGATCGACAGCACCCTGAAGCGCCTGGAAGCGGGCGACTACGGTTACTGCGTCGACACCGGCGAAGAAATCGGCCTGGAGCGCCTGGAGGCGCGCCTGACCGCCGAGCGCACCATCGATGCCCAGGAGCGTTGGGAGCATCTGCAGAAGCAGCAGGGCGACTGATTCCTGATCGTTGTCTGGTCATGCAGAAAACCCGGCTTCGGCCGGGTTTTTTGTTGGGTTCGAGTTGGCTGTGTAGAGCGCCTTCCGGGTATCGGGTGGAGCCTGCGGGTGGGTCCGATGTAGAGCCGAGCCCACGCTCGGCTCAGGCCGAAGCCGGAGGGCAAGGAAGAGCAAAAGCAAAAGCAAAGGCAGCCAAGCATGGCTTGGCTCTATCAGGAGCGGTCATGCGTGCGCTCGCGGCTGTTGGGTCCGCCTTGTAGCGAGCCGAGCACCGCAGGGGAATCAGGGGCGAAGAGGCGGCTCTATCCTGTAGAGCCGACTGCTGGTCGGCTGGCTCTCCGCGCCGTCCCCTGATTCACCGAGGAGCACAGGGCACCGGCGCGCAGCGCCGGCTCGCGGATGGCGGCGTGTTTCTTTGGTTACTTTTCTTTTCGCGCGAAAAGAAACGTGACACCCCACCGCGGTCGCGGAAAGAGCCCGCCGGGCATGGCCCGGCGCGTGGGCGCACGGAAATACGCAGCCGAGCATGGGCTCGGCTCTACAGGCTCACTGCAGGTCGCGAAGATTCAACTTCCGCAGCGTCGGGTTCTTCCACGCGGTGATCCCGGCCACGCTCAGCACCGCGAACCCGCCCAGCACCACGGCCGGTACCAGGCCGAGCAGCTTCGCCATCGTGCCGGCATAGAACGCGCCCAGCTCGTTGGACGAACTGATGAAGATGCCGTTGATCGACGATACGCGACCGCGCATTTCTTCCGGCGTGGCCAGCTGCAGGATGGTCGAGCGGATCACCACCGAGACGCCATCGAAGGCGCCGTAGAACAGCAGGATCAGCGCCGACAGCCAGAAGTGCTGCGACAGCCCGAAGCTGATCACGCACAGGCCGAAGCCGGCCACCGCGAACAGCAGCACGCGGCCGGCATTGCGGTGCAGCGGGTGGCGGGCCAGCCACAGGCCCACGCACACCGAGCCCAGCGCCGGCATCGCGCGCAGGATGCCCAGGCCTTCCGGGCCGTGGTGCAGGATTTCGTGCAGGAACGCCGGCAGCATCGCCACCACGCCGCCCAGCAGCACCGAGAACATGTCCAGCGCCATCGCGCCGACCATGATCCGGTTGCCGACCACGAAGCGCGCGCCTTCGGCGATGCTCTTGAAGATCGGCGCGGCAGGGCCGGTGTGCACCGGCTCCTCCACTTTCAGCGTGGCCAGACAGGCCATCGCCACCAGCGCGAAGGCGGTGGCCACCGCGTAGGACAGGCCCTTGCCACCGAAGCCGACCAGCACGCCGCCCAGTGCCGGGCCGGCGATCATGCCGGCCTGGAATACCACCGCGCCCAGGCCGGCGCCACGCGCGAACTGGTCACGGGCCAGTACGCGGGCGAACAGGGCGTTGTAGATCGGCGACAGGAAGGCGCGGACCATGCCGGTCAGCGCAATGGCTGCGTAGATCGGCCACACGCCGTCGATCGGCAGCCAGCCCATGGCCACGCTGGTCAATACCAGTGCGGTGGCGATCAGTCCGCAACAGGCGACCATGCCCAGGCGGCGGCGCGGCAGGTGATCCACCAGGTAACCGGCGAACGGCGCCACGCAGAAGAACGGCAGCACCTCGGCCAAGCCGATCAGGCCCAGCGAGAACGGATTGCGGGTGACTTCGTAGATGTGCCAGCCGACGGTGACCGCGACCACCTGGTAGGACAGCATCGCGAAGATGCGGTACGCCAGCAGCCTGGCGAAACCGGGCCGGGACAGCAGGCCCAGCGCGCTGTCTTCGGCTGTGGCAGGCTCGCTCACGACGGGTCGCGCTGCAGCTGGGCCTGCGCGGTCTCGCGGATGAAGGCCAGCATCGCCGCCACGCCGTTGCTGCGGGTCGGCGAGAGGTGGCGGGCCAGGCCGATGTCCTGGATGTAGCTCGGCTCGGTAGCCAGGATCTCCTGCGCCGAGCGCCCGGAGTACACACGCAGGGCCAGGAAGATCAGGCCGGAGACAATCGCCGAATCACTGATGGCATGGAAGCGCAGCGACTGCGCGTTGCCTTCGGGCACGATCCAGACCATCGACTGGCAGCCGAGCAGGCGATGCTCTTCGGTCTTCCATTCTTCCGGGAAGGCCGGCAGCTTGCGGCCGAGGTCGATCAGGTACTGGTAGCGCTCGGACCAGTCGCCGAAGAAGCCGAATTCCTCGGCGATGGCGGCCTGTGCCTCGGCGGCGGTGGGTTCAAGCGGGAACGGGGAGTCGGTCACAACAGTCTCTACGGTGGGGGCGTGGCCGGCGTACCGGCCACGGGGCAGGGCGGGTCAGCCGCGCTTGCGCGACCAGCGTACGCCCTGCGGGGTGTCTTCCAGCACGATGCCTTCGGCGGCCAGCTGGTCGCGGATGGCGTCGGAACGGGCGAAGTCGCGCGCCTTCTTGGCAGCGGCACGCTCATCGATCAGGCCCTGGATGCGGGCATCGTCGCCGCCGTCGCTGGCCGCAGTGCCGAACCACTGCGCTGGATCGGCCTGCAGCAGGCCCAGTGCCAGTCCGGCGCCGAGCAGTTCACCCTTCAGGCGCGCCTGCTCGGCCGGATCGGTGGCACGACGCGCATCGGCGGCGATGCGGGCCACTTCGGCCAGTGCCTGCGGGGTGTTCAGATCGTCATCCAGAGTCGCTTCGACCGTGGCCGGGATCGCAACGACCGCCTCGACTGACGCCAGTTCGCGCAAGGTGCCGTACAGGCGGTCCAGGGTGCGCACCGACTGTTCGATCAGGCCATCGGACCAGTCCAGCGGTTGCCGGTAGTGGGCCGACAGCAGGGCCAGGCGCAGTGCTTCCGGCGGGTGCTGGCGCACCAGGTCGTGCACGCGCTCGATGTTACCCAGCGACTTGCTCATCTTGGCGCCGCCGAAGTTGAGCATGCCGTTGTGCAGCCAGAAGCGGGCGAAGATCTTGCCGCCGTGGGCGCACTCGCTCTGCGCAAGCTCGTTCTCGTGGTGCGGGAACTGCAGGTCGACGCCGCCGGCATGGATGTCGATGGTCTCGCCCAGGTGGGCGGCGGCCATTGCCGAGCACTCGATGTGCCAGCCCGGGCGGCCACGGCCCCAGGGCGACGCCCAGCCGGGCAGGTCGTCGCTGGACGGCTTCCACAGCACGAAATCACCCGGATCACGCTTGTACGGGGCCACGTCGACACGGGCGCCGGCCAGCATTTCGTCCGGATCGCGGCGCGAGAGCTTGCCGTAGCCATCGAAGCTGGCCACCGCGAACAGCACGTGGCCTTCGGCAGCGTAGGCATGCCCGTTGGCGATCAGCTGCTCGATCATGGTGATGATCTGCGGAATGTGCGCGGTCACCTCCGGCTCGATGTCCGGCGGCACCACGCCCAGCGCGGCCATGTCCTCACGGTAGGCGGCGGCGAACCTGTCGGTGATGGTGCTGATCGGTACGCCCTGCTCGCGCGCGGCGGTGTTGATCTTGTCGTCCACGTCGGTGATGTTGCGCGCGTAGCGCAGGCCACCGAAACGGCGCCGCAGCAGGTCGGCCAGCACCCCGAACACCACCGGGCCACGGGCGTTGCCGATGTGCACGTAGTTGTAGACCGTCGGGCCGCACACATACAGGGTCGGACAGGCCGGATCGAGCGGGGTGAACGGTTCGAGCTGGCGAGTCAGGTTGTTGTGCAGGCGCAGGGTCATGGGGCTGTGGCTGGGGGACAAGCCTGTGATTTTAGAACGTGTCGGCCCCCTTTGGGGGCACCCGTTGCCACCGGTGGACGCCGGGGCCACCCGGGGTGGGGTGGGCAGGAGCGGCGTGGACGGGTAATGTTCAGCCCCTTGCGCTCGCCACTGCCTACACTATTGCCGTGTCCTTGCTCCCGTCGCCAATGAAATCCACCGCGTTGCTGACCCTGGCCTGCCTGTCGGCGCTGCCCGCCGTGGTGCTGGCGCAGGAGGCCGAGCCCCGCAACCGGGTGGTGATCGTTGAGAACGTGAAGTTCGACTACGCCCAGGTGCTGAACGTGGAGCCGGTGTTCCAGACCCTGCGCGCGACCCGCACCGAGGAGCACTGCGAGCCGGTGTCGACCCGGACCCTGGCCCCGGTGAACGTGACCGGCGAGGAACCGGTCGAGGACAAGGGCCGGATCAGCCGCTTCTGGGACTCGGTGCGCTCGATGTTCAAGCGCAGCGACGAAGAGGCCGTTGAGGAGCCCGGAGCCGAGACGCCGGCCCCGGCACCGGCCAACACTGGCCCGATGCTGACCCGCGACTGCCGCATCGTGCCGGTGGGGCGTGAATTCCGCCGGCCCATCGCCTACGACGTGGATTACGTCTACAAGGGCACCAAGTACCGTTCGCGGCTGCCGGAAGACCCCGGCAACCGGCTCAAGATCCGGGTGTCGATCACGCCCTGGGTCGGCCCGGAGCAGGGCACGGCCAGCAATCCCTGATTCTGGGACCCCGGCCCTTGCGCCGGCCTCGGCCGCATGCAAAGATGGTTGACCATGAAGCTCACCGACTTCCAGCACGACAGCAGCGCAGCCCGACAGGCGTCGGGCATGACCTCGCGTGCGCGTCGACCGGAACCCCACATCCTCGCTGGGTAACCGGAGCTTTTTGCTGTTCGTCCGAAAAAACCCAGCCCGCCGGCTGGGTTTTTTCGTTTCCGCGCTTCGAAAATGCATCTTCTGAAAGCTGCAACTGCAATCTTCCCGCTCCACCTTTGATTCCTGTTTTCCCTTCCACCGCGTCGAAACCGGCGCCGCCACGCAAGGAAAGATGATGTCCCCCAAGCACTTCCTGAACACCCAGGACTGGAGCCGCAGCGATCTCGACGCGCTGTTGACCCAGGCGGCGCTGTTCAAGCGCAACAAGCTCGGCGACCAGCTCAAGGGCAAGTCGATCGCGCTGGTGTTCTTCAACCCGTCCATGCGCACCCGCACCAGCTTCGAACTGGGCGCGTTCCAGCTCGGTGCCCACGCGGTGGTGCTGCAGCCGGGCAAGGATGCGTGGCCGATCGAGTTCAACCTCGGCACGGTGATGGACGGCGATACCGAAGAGCACATCGCTGAAGTGGCCAAGGTGCTGGGTCGCTACTGCGACATCATCGCCGTGCGTGCGTTCCCCAAGTTCATCGACTGGGCCTACGACCGCCAGGACATCGTCCTCAACAGCTTCGCCAGGTACTCGCCGGTGCCGGTCATCAACATGGAGACCATCACCCACCCGTGCCAGGAGCTGGCCCACATCATGGCCCTGCAGGAGCACTTCGGCACCCAGGACCTGCGTGGCAAGAAGTACGTGCTGACCTGGACCTACCACCCCAAGCCGCTGAACACCGCCGTTGCCAATTCGGCGCTGACCATCGCCACCCGCATGGGCATGGACGTGACCCTGCTGTGCCCGACCGCCGACTACATCCTCGACGAGCGTTACATGGGCTGGGCCGAGCAGAACGTGGCCGAGAGCGGCGGCTCGCTGAAGATCAGCCATGACATCGACAGCGCCTACGCCGGCGCCGACGTGGTCTACGCCAAGAGCTGGGGCGCGCTGCCGTTCTTCGGCAACTGGGAACCGGAGAAGCCGATCCGCGACCAGTTCAAGCACTTCATCGTGGACGAGCGGAAGATGGCGCTGACCAACAATGGTGTGTTCAGCCACTGCCTGCCGCTGCGCCGCAACGTGAAGGCCACCGACGCGGTGATGGATTCGCCGCAGTGCATCGCCATCAACGAAGCCGAGAACCGCCTGCACGTGCAGAAGGCGATCATGGCGGCGGTTGCCGGGCGCTAGATCGAACAAGGGGTAGAGCCGACCGTTGGTCGGCTGCTCCCGCAGCGGCGCATCCAATATTCCAGCCGACCAACGGTCGGCTCTACCGAATTCCCATCCCCCAAGTGGACCTGACCCCCATGAGCAACAAAGACGTCGTTCTCGCCTTCTCCGGCGGCCTGGATACCAGCTTCTGCGTGCCGTACCTGCAGGAGCGCGGTTACAACGTGCACACCGTGTTCGCCGACACCGGCGGCGTCGATGATGAAGAGCGTGACTTCATCGAGAAGCGCGCCGCCGAACTGGGCGTGGCGAGCCACCTCACCGTCAACGGTGGCCCGGCCATCTGGGAAGGCTTCGTCAAGCCGTTCGTGTGGGCCGGCGAAGGCTACCAGGGCCAGTACCCGCTGCTGGTCTCGGACCGCTACCTGATCGTCGATGCCGCGCTGAAGCGTGCTGCCGAGCTGGGCACCAACATCATCGCCCACGGTTGCACCGGCATGGGCAACGACCAGGTCCGCTTCGACCTGGCCGTGAAGGCGCTGGGCGACTACCAGATCATCGCGCCGATCCGCGAGATCCAGAAGGAACACACCCAGACCCGCGCCTACGAGCAGAAGTACCTGGAAGAGCGTGGCTTCGGCGTGCGCGCCAAGCAGCAGGCCTACACCATCAACGAGAACCTGCTGGGCCTGACCATGTCCGGCGGCGAGATCGACCGGTGGGAAGCCCCGGGCGAGGGCGCGCGTGGCTGGTGCGCACCGCGCAGCGAGTGGCCGGAGCAGGCCCTGACCGTGACCCTGAAGTTCGTTGAAGGCGAAGCCGTCGAACTGGACGGCAAGGCGCTGCCGGGCGACCAGATCCTGGCCCAGCTCAACAAGCTGTTCGCCCCGTACGGCGTGGGCCGCGGCGTCTACACCGGCGACACCGTGATCGGCCTGAAGGGCCGCATCGTGTTCGAGGCCCCGGGCCTGGTTTCGCTGCTGGCCGCACACCGTGCGCTGGAAGATGCGGTGCTGACCAAGCAGCAGAACCGCTTCAAGCCGGACGTGGCACGCAAGTGGGTGGAGCTGGTGTACGAAGGCTTCTACCACGACCCGCTGAAGACCGACATCGAAGCCTTCCTGAAGTCCTCGCAGGCCAAGGTCAACGGCGAAGTGGTGCTGGAAACCCGTGGTGGCCGCGTCGATGCGGTGGCCGTGAAGTCGCCGCACCTGCTCAACACCAAGGGCGCCACCTACGCGCAGTCGGCCGACTGGGGCGTGGAGGAGGCTGAAGGCTTCATCAAGCTGTTCGGGATGAGCTCCACTGTCTATGCGCAGGTCAATCGCGGTTGACCTGTGACGGGGTGCCGGCCGCTGGCCGGCGCCTCGCAACGTCGATGGAGGGTAGTGCCGGCCGCTGGCCGGCTCGTGGCACGGCTGGATCATTGCGGAGCCGGCCAGCGGCCGGCACTACCGATTTCGAACCCTACGGATATTCAGACACATGCTTGAACAGACGCTCGATCACCTGCAGGCCCTGGTGTCCTTCGACACCCGCAACCCGCCGCGTGCGATCACCACCGGTGGCATCTTCGATTACCTGCGCGACAACCTGCCCGGCTTCAACGTCGAGGTGATCGACCATGGCGCGGGCGCAGTCAGCCTGTACGCCGTGCGCGGGACGCCGAAGTACCTGTTCAACGTGCACCTGGACACCGTGCCGGACTCGCCGCACTGGAGTGCCGACCCGCATGTGATGCGCCGCCTGGACGACCGCGTGGTCGGCCTGGGCGTGTGTGACATCAAGGGCGCCGCCGCTGCGCTGGTGGCGGCGGCCAATGCCAGCGATGGCGATGCCGCCTTCCTGTTCTCCAGTGACGAGGAAGCCAACGATCCGCGCTGTATCGCCGCGTTCCTGGCCCGTGGCCTGCCGTATGAAGCGGTGCTGGTGGCCGAGCCGACCATGAGCGAAGCGGTGCTGGCGCATCGTGGCATCAGCTCGGTGCTGATGCAGTTCGCCGGCCGCGCCGGCCATGCGTCCGGCAAGCAGGACGCGGCCGCCAGCGCGCTGCACCAGGCCATGCGCTGGGGCAACCGTGCACTGGACCATGTGGAATCGCTGGCCTCGGCCCGCTTCGGCGGGCTGACCGGGCTGCGCTTCAACATCGGTCGCGTCGAAGGCGGGATCAAGGCCAACATGATCGCACCGGCTGCTGAGGTGCGCTTCGGGTTCCGCCCGCTGCCGTCGATGGACATCGATGGCCTGCTGGCGACCTTCGCCGGTTTCGCCGAACCGGAAGCCGCCGTTTTCACCGAAACGTTCCGCGGCCCCAGCCTGCCGGCCGGTGACATCGCCGAGGCCGAGAACCGCCGCCTGCTGGCGCGCGATGTGGCCGATGCGCTGGAGCTGCCGATCGGCAACGCGGTGGACTTCTGGACCGAGGCCTCGCTGTTCTCCGCCGGTGGCTACACCACGCTGGTGTTCGGCCCGGGCGACATCGCCCAGGCCCACACCGCTGATGAGTTCGTGACGCTGGAGCAGCTGCAGCGCTACACCGACGCCGTGCATCGCATCATCGCCGCCGACGCCTGATCGACCCTACAACGCCGCCCGGCCCTGGCCGGGTGGAACTGCAACGCGGCGACCGCCGCCTGTGACGAAACCGAAATGTCTCCTGCCCTCCAGCCCCACCGCCAGACCCGCCAGACCATCGTGCGCCTGCTTTCCAGCATGGCCAGCGCGAAGGAGATCAGCCAGTACCTCAAGCGCTTCTCGCAGCTGGACGCCAAGCGCTTCGCCGTGGTCAAGGTCGGCGGCGCGGTGCTGCGCGACGACCTCGACGCGCTGACCTCTTCGCTGTCGTTCCTGCAGGAAGTCGGGCTGACCCCGATCGTGCTGCACGGTGCCGGCCCGCAGCTGGATGCCGAACTGTCGGCCGCCGGCATCGAGAAGCAGACCGTCAACGGCCTGCGCGTGACGTCGCCGGAAGCGCTGGCGATCGTGCGCCGGGTGTTCCAGCAGTCCAACCTGCGCCTGGTCGAGGCGCTGCAGCAGAACGGAGCGCGCGCCACCTCGATCACCGGCGGCGTGTTCGAGGCCGAGTACCTGGACGTGGACACCTACGGCCTGGTCGGCGAGGTGAAGAAGGTCAACCTGGCACCGATCGAGGCCAGCCTGCGTGCCGGGTCGATCCCGGTCATCACCAGCCTGGGCGAGACCGCTGGCGGCCAGATCCTCAACGTCAACGCCGACTTCGCCGCCAACGAGCTGGTGCAGGAACTGCAGCCATACAAGATCATCTTCCTGACCGGCACTGGCGGCCTGCTGGACGAGCAGGGCAACGTGATCGATTCGATCAACCTGTCCACCGAGTACGACCACCTGATCGCGCAGCCGTGGATCCACGGCGGCATGAAGGTGAAGATCGAACAGATCAAGGATCTGCTCGATCGCCTGCCGCTGGAATCGTCGGTGTCGATCACGCGCCCGGCCGATCTGGCCAAGGAACTGTTCACCCACAAGGGGTCGGGCACGCTGGTGCGCAAGGGCGAGAAGGTGCTGCGCGCCACCGCCTGGAACGAGCTGGACCTGCCGCGCCTGAAGGGCCTGATCGAATCCAGCTTCGGCCGCACCCTGGTGCCGGAGTACTTCGAAAAGACGAAGCTGCTGCGCGCCTACGTCAGCGAGAACTACCGCACCGCGGTGATCCTCACCGACGAGGCCGAGGGCGTGTACCTGGACAAGTTCGCCGTGCTCGACGATGCGCAGGGCGAGGGCCTGGGCCGCGCGGTCTGGAACGTGATGCTGGAGGAAACCCCGCAGCTGTTCTGGCGTTCGCGCCATGGCAATCCGATCAACCACTTCTATTACGCTGAATCCGACGGCTGCTACAAGCAGGACCACTGGAAGGTGTTCTGGTTCGGCGCCGACGGCATCGACCGGATCAAGACCTATGTCGACCATTGCGCCCGGCGCGCGCCGAGCCTGCAGGGCTGAACACATGAACCATGCTGACTGGACCAAGGTCCCTACGCTGGCGGGCACCCATGCGCGGCTGGAGCCGCTGCAGATGGGGCATATCGATGGCCTGCGCGGCGCGCTTGGCGATGGCGCGTTGTCCAGGCTCTGGTACACCCAGGTGCCCGATGCGAAGACCATGGCCGGCTACGTGCAGGCAGCGCTGCAGGCGCAGGCCGAAGGCAGGGTGCTGCCGTTCGTGGTGTTCGATGCCAACGACCAGATTGTCGGCACCACCCGCTACTACGATCTGCAAGCGGACGTGCCGCGCCTGAGTATCGGTTACACCTGGTATGGCGAGTCTGCGCAACGCACCGGGGTCAACACCGAGACCAAGCTGATGCTGCTCAGCCACGCGTTCGAGCGGTTGCAGTGCCTGAGCGTCGTGTTCGAGACCAGCTGGTTCAACTTCACTTCGCGCACCGCCATCGCACGCCTCGGCGCCAAGCAGGATGGCGTGCTGCGCAACCACAAGCGGCACGCCGACGGCACGCCGCGCGACACCGTCATCTTCTCCATCATCGATGCGGAATGGCAGGGCGTGAAGCGCCACCTGCAGTACCGCCTGGACAGCCACGCATGAACGATTCGACTTTCACCCTGGGCATCGTCGGGGCCCGCGGCCATACCGGCGCCGAGCTGATCAAGCTGGTGGCCGCCCATCCGCGCCTGGAACTGGCCTTCGTCTCCTCGCGCGAGCGCGCCGGGCAGCGCCTGTCCGACCACCACCCGGAGTTCCAGGGCGAGCTGCAGTACGAGAACCTGGATGCCGACGCGGTGGCCGCCAAAGCCGTGGACGCGGTGATCCTGGCCCTGCCCAACGGCCTGGCCGCACCGTTCGTGGCCGCGCTTGAAGCCGCCAAGCCGGACACCGTCATCGTCGATCTCTCGGCCGACTACCGCTTCGACAACAGCTGGTATTACGGCCTGCCGGAGCTGACCCGCGGCCGCTACAACGGCCAGAAGCACATCAGCAACCCGGGCTGCTATGCCACGGCGATGCAGCTGGCGGTGCATCCGCTGCTGGACCTGCTGGCCGGCCCGCCGCAGTGCTTCGGTGTCTCCGGCTACTCCGGTGCCGGTACCACGCCGTCGGACAAGAACAACGTCGAACTGCTGGCCGACAACCTGATGCCGTATGCGCTGACCAACCACGTGCACGAGCGCGAGGTGTCGGTGCAGCTGGGCGTGGCCGTCGAGTTCATGCCGCACGTCGCGCCGCATTTCCGCGGCATCACGCTGACCGCCAACCTGTGGCTGAACCGCGTGCAGACCCGCGAACAGATCGTCGAGCGCTTCCAGCAGGCCTATGCCGGCGAACCCCTGATCGAAGTGGTGGATGAAGCGCCGTGGGTCAGCCGCATCGCCGGCCGCCACGGTGCCCAGGTCGGTGGCTTCACCCTGGCCCCGGGCGGCAAGCGGGTGGTGGTGGTGGCGACCCTGGACAACCTGCTCAAGGGCGCGGCCACCCAGGCCATGCAGAACCTCAACCTTGCGCTGGGCATCGACGAACTGACGTCGATCCCGCACTGAACACGCCTTCCGGAGCCCCCATGGCAGACCTTCTTTGGCAGAAGCCCGGCGTCGCTGTCGACGCCCAGATCCAGACCTTCCTCGCCGGCGACGACGTGATCCTCGACCGCGAGTTCTTCCTGCATGACATCGCTGCCAGCGCCGCGCATGCGCAGGGCCTGCAGCACATCGGCATCCTCAGCGCCGACGAGCTGGCAGGCCTGCTGCGCGAGCTCGACGTGCTGGCGCAGGATTTCCGTGAAGGCCGCTTCGTGCTGGATACGCAGTACGAAGACGGTCACTCAGCAATCGAAGCGCGTTTGACCGAACGCCTCGGCGACGCTGGCCGCAAGATCCACACCGGCCGCAGCCGCAATGACCAGATCCTGGTCGCCACCCGCCTGTGGCTGAAGGAGAAGCTGCTGCGCGTGGCCGGGCTCAGCACCGACGTGGCCAAGATCGCGCTGGACCGTGCGCAGGCCGAGAAGGACCTGCCGATTCCCGGCTATACCCATATCCAGCGCGCCGTGGTCTCTTCGGCCGGCATGTGGTGGGCCGGATGGGCCGAGGCCTTCATCGACAACGCCATCCGCGCCCGTGACACCCATGCGCTGGTCGACGCCAATCCGCTCGGCACCGCCGCCGGCTACGGGGTGAACCTGCCGCTGGACCGCGAGCACACCACGGCCGCGCTCGGTTTCGCGCGCATGCAGATCTCGCCGATCTACGCACAGCTGTCGCGCGGCAAGTTCGAGCTGGCCGCGCTGGAAGCGCTCGGTGGCGCTACGCTGGACCTGCGCCGCATCGCCTGGGACCTGTCGCTGTTCACCAGCGCCGAGTTCGGCTTCGTCGCGCTGCCGGCGCAGTACACCACCGGCAGTTCGATCATGCCCAACAAGCGCAACCCGGACGTGATCGAGCTGATGCGTGCGACCCACGCCAGCGTCGCCGCCGCGCGCACCGAGATCGAGCAGCTGCTGTCGCTGCCTTCGGGTTATCACCGTGACCTGCAGTCGTCCAAGGGCGCCATCTTCCACGGCTTCGGCCGTGGCCTGGCCGCGCTGGAACTGCTGCCGGCGCTGCTGGCCAATCTGGAGTGGCGTGACGACAGGCTGCGCGCAGCGATCGATTCGGGCATGTATGCCACCGACGTCGCCGTGGAAGCGGCGGTGGCCGGTGTGCCGTTCCGCGAGGCCTACAAGGCCGCTGCAGCCGGTGCCGACAGCGCAGGGCAGGGACGTACCCCGGAAGGCAGCCTGGCTGCGCGTGTATCGCCGGGCTCGGCTGCCGATCTGCGCCTGGACGAACTGCGCGCACGCTGGCAGGCGCTGTCCTGATGGCGGGCACTGTCTATCTGGTGATGGCGATGCGCCGGCCGGACTTCAACGATGCGGCGGTGCAGCCGCACCGCGATTTCCTCGAGGCGTTGCAGGCACAGGGAAAGCTGCAGCTGACCGGTGGTTTCGCCGATGGCAGCGGTGGCGCCTATGTGCTGTGCAATGTCGAGAGCCTGGAACAGGCGCGGGCCATCGTCGCCACCGATCCGCTGGTGACGATGCACGCTTCCGAGCTGACCGTGCACGAATGGAATACCCGCTGAGGCCCTGACCGATGACCCTGCACGCCGCCACCGTCGCTTCGCCGTTCCCGCAACAGGCGCTGCCGCCATGGCGGCGTGCGGTGCTGAAGGTTGGCAGCAGCCTGCTGGCGGCCGATGGTGGCGGCCTGTCGCCACGCCACGCGCTGGGCCTGGCCCAGTTTGTATCCGCCAACGTACTGGCTGGGCGCGAGGTGGTGATCGTCTCCTCCGGCGCGGTTGCGGCGGGGCGCGCGATCCTGCCGCGGGCCGATGAACCCGGTGCGGCGATGGCGGCGCGGCAGGCCCTGGCCGCGCTCGGCCAGGCGCAGCTGATCGGGCTCTGGCAGCGCTTCTTCGAGCGCCCGGTGGCGCAGGTGCTGCTGACCCACGACGACCTGCGCAACCGCCGCCGCTACCTCAATGCACGCGCCACGCTGAGCGAACTGCTGCGGCTGGGTGCGCTGCCGGTGGTCAACGAGAACGACACCGTATCGGTGGACGAGCTCAAGCTCGGTGACAACGACAACCTGGCCGCGACCGTGGCCGCGCTGGTCGATGCCGATGCACTGTTCATCGCCACCGACATCGACGGCCTGTACAGCGCAGATCCGCGCACCGTGGCCGACGCGCGGCCACTGCACGACGTGCCGGAACTGAGTGACGATGTGCTGGCGATGGCCGGCGGCGCCGGCTCGCGCGCCGGCACCGGCGGCATGCGTACCAAGCTGGAGGCGGCGGCCAAGGCGGGCCGCCTCGGCATCGAGACCTACCTGTTCAACGGCCGCAGCAGCGATGTGGTGCGCGCGCTGGCGCAGGACCGCCTGTTCGGCACCCGCATCCACGCCGCACGCAGCCGCGAGGCTGCCCGCAAGCACTGGCTGCGGCACGCGCCGCTGGCCGAGGGCGCGATCGTCGTCGATGCCGGTGCGGCACAGGCGATGCGGGAGAAGGGCGCCTCGCTGCTGCCCGGCGGCATCACCGCTGCCGAGGGGGCATTCCGCCGCGGCGACATGGTGCAGGTGTGCTGGATCGCACCGCAGGGGCGTGTCTGTGTCGCCCGCGGCGTCAGCCAGTACGCGGCCGACGACGTGCGCCGGATCGCCGGCCATCATTCGCGCGACATCCAGGCCGTGCTGGGCTACAACTACGGTGGTAGCGTCGTCCATCGTGACGACCTGGTGCTGCCATGACCGGTTTGAAGGACACCCCGATGAGCGAAATCGAAGCCCAGGCGCGCGCCTGCCGTGATGCAGCGCAGATCGTTGCCGGCCTGGACAGTGCGGCGCGACGCACGCTGCTGCTGGCGATGGCGCAGGCCCTGGAAGTAAATGCCGGACTGATCCTGGCCGGCAACGCACGCGACCTCGCCGCCGCGCGCGACAAGGGCGTTGGCAGTGCCATGCTCGACCGCCTCGCACTGGACCCGCCGCGGCTGTTCGCGATGGCCGAGGCGGTGCGCGAGGTGGCCGCGCTGCCTGACCCGGTCGGCCAGGTGACGCGCGACGACGTACGTCCCAACGGCATCCGCGTGCAGAAGGTGCGCGTGCCGCTGGGCGTGATCGCGATGATCTATGAGGCGCGCCCGAACGTGACGGCCGAAGCCGCCGCGCTGTGCCTGAAGGCCGGCAATGGCGTGATCCTGCGCGGTGGTTCCGAAGCGATCCACTCCAATACCGCCATCGCCCAGGCGCTGGCCGGTGCATTGAAGGCCAACGGCGTACCGCCGGCGGCGGTGACCGTGCTCACCGACCTGCGCCGCGAGGCGATGCTGGAACTGCTGCAGCTGCATGAGCTGATCGACCTGGCCATTCCGCGTGGCGGCGAAGGCCTGATCCGTTTCGTGGCCGAGCACGCGCGCGTGCCGGTGATCAAGCATTACAAGGGGGTGTGCCACCTGTTCGTGGACGCCAGCGCCGACCTCGGCAAGGCCATCGACCTGCTGGTGGACGGCAAGTGCAGCCGGCCGGCGGCGTGCAATTCGCTGGAGACGCTGCTGGTGCACCGCGCCGTGGCTGACGCGTTCCTGCCGCGCGTGGCGCAGGCGCTGGGTGAGCGTGGGGTGCAGCTGCGCGCCGATGCGCAGGCGCAGCCGTTGCTGCCGGGCAGCACGGCGGCGACCGAGGAGGATTACGCCGCCGAGTTCCTCGATCTGGTGCTGGCGGTGCGCGTGGTCGATGATCTTGATGCAGCCATCGCGCACATCCGCACCTATACCTCCGACCACACCGAAGTGATCGCCACCGAGGACACCGGCCACGCCGAGCGCTTCGTCAACGCGCTGCGCTCGGCGGTGGTGATGGTCAACGCTTCGTCGCGCTTCTCCGATGGTGGCCAGCTGGGCCTGGGCAGTGAGATCGGTATTTCCACCACGCGCCTGCACGCCTACGGCCCGATGGGCTTGGAAGCCCTCACCGTTGAACGATTTGTCGTGCGCGGCGAAGGGCAGACGCGTACATAAGTGGATCCACGCCGCGCGAAGGTCGGCAGCTACCAGGTCGTCGGGTTACACCACCTCGCGGCGGATTCCGACCGGCCGTGCGTGATCATCCATGTGCAGCGTGGCGGCCTTGCAGCCCATCAGGCGTTCGGCCAGCCCGGTGCTGGCGCCCAGATCGGCGGCCACTTCGTTGAGGCTGGCCAGGGGCCGCGGCAGGCGGCGTTCGCGGCCACGGAAGCGGGCGCGGTTGTACTCGGCCCAGGCGATCAGCAGCACGCTGGCGCACAGCAGCATCAATGGCAGCGCGACCAGCACGTACGGGTCGAACTGGTTCTGCCGTTCGTAGAGCTGCCGCCAGGCCAGCTGGCCACCGATCAACCACGAGAGCAGGGTCACCAGGGGGGCCCACAGATAGAAGTAGAAGCCCCAGAACGCCAGGGTGACGAAGCCCCAGGCCGTGCGCTGGAAGTGTGGCTGGCGATGCGGCTTGCGGATCATCCGCGAGTCGAAGCGGTTGGACGGGCGTTGCGCGTTCATCGGATCCCCCGGTCAGGGCTGGTCCAGGTGGCGCGCTTGCTGCGACGGCGCAGCAGCGTCTTGGGCAGCGCCACCAGGGTGGTGGAAAGGCTGATCAGCCAGTACGCCATCGGGTACCAGATGACCCAGAAGTAATTGCGTCCAATCTGTGTTTCGTAACGCCGGTCGATGATCAGGCTGCTGGCGAACTGCAGCAGGCAGACCAGCGCCAGGATCACGCCATGCCACTCCGGCAGCAGGCTGGCGATATGCAGCTGCGGCGGCAGCTCGATGAACTTGCCCAGTGCCCACAGCAGCACGATGAACAGCATCGTGTAGGCCCAGACCACGCTCAACACGTACTCCAGCAGCACGCCCCACATGCGCCGCTCTTTCCAGTGCAGCAGCGAGCGCGCGTGGCGCAGCATCACTTCCACGCCGCCCTGGGCCCAGCGCAGGCGCTGCCGCCAGAGGCCCTTGAGCGTCTCCGGCATCAGGATGAAGCACAGCGCATTGGGTTCGTAGCGGATGTCCCAGTGCGCGCGCTGCAGGCGCCAGCTGATGTCGATGTCCTCGGTCACCATGTCATCCGACCACCAGCCGACCTGGTGCAGGGCAGTGCGGCGGAAGCCGGCGATCACGCCGGAGATGGTGAAGATGCGGCCATACACGCGCTGTGCCCGCTTGATCATGCCGATGATCGAGGAGAATTCCGCCACCTGCAGGCGTCCGAGCAGGGTGGAGCGGTTGCGGATGCGCGGGTTGCCGGTGACCGCACCGACCCGGTTGCCACTGACCAGGTGCCAGACCATCCAGTGCAGTGCATGCTCTTCCAGCATCGCATCGCCATCGATGCACACCAGGTACTCCGAGCGTGCGGCCAGTGCGCCCATGCGCAGCGCATTGGCCTTGCCCAGGTTGCGGTCCAGGTGCAGCACGCGAAGCCGTGGATGCCTTGCCGCCAGCGCATCCAGCCGTGCGCCGGTGTCATCGCTGCTGCCATCGTCGATGGCGATCACTTCGTAATCGGCGGGGTAGCGCTGGGCCAGCGCCGCAGTGAGCGTGTCGTCCAGGTTTTCTGCTTCGTTGTGGCAGGGCACCAGCAAGGTCGCGAAGGGAGGGGCGATCATCAAGGGCGGATCGTTGCGCGGACGTGAGTGACGCTCGCGCCGGAAGTAGTAGTACAGGCCACCGGACATCCAGAAGAACGCCATCACCATCGGGTAGTAGAAGGCGAACTGGAACAGGACCTGCAGCAGCGGATGCATGTCCACGTCACTTCTCCGGGTACGGGAAGTTGCCGGCGGACATTGCCGCGCGGGCATCGCGGGTGGAGGGCTGGTCGGCGATGAAGTCATCGGGGTACCAGGCGAAGTGGTGCACACCCTGCGCCTGCAACTGGCGGATCTGCGCACGCAGGCGCCCGGCGGGAATCGGCTGCCCGCTGCGCCAATCGACGGTCTGCAGCTCGAACAGCGTGTGCTGAAGCTGCGGGTCGTGCGCGCGTACCGCGGCCAGCAACTGGTCGAGCCAGCGCTCGGGGTGCCTGCTGCCTTCCATCCACGGCATCGCCATCAGCGCCGTCTGGTCGTAGGCCTTGTTGAACAGGTCCAGGCGCTGCGCGAACCAGGCTTCGCTCTGCGGGCGGAGTACCGGCTCGGCATACAGGTTGCGCACCGTTGCCAGTTTCGGCCGCCAGCGCTGCGCGCTGTTGCGCAGGGCCAGGGTGAAGTCGATCAGTGCCTGGGTACGTGCGCTGCCATCTTCGCCGGCCGCCAGGGCGGGCAGCTCGGTGTCGCGCAGGTAGCCGTCGTCATGGAACAGCAGGCCTTCGAAGTACGAATTGACCGCCAGGTCCTCGTAGATGTCGAGCATGATCTGCCTGGCCTTCGGGTTGGTGAAATCCAACCGGTACATGCCGTCGGCATCCCCATTGCGGATCGCCAGCACCTTGCGCTGCTCCGGGTCGGGCAGTTCGAAGCCGAGCACTGGCAACCACGCGTAGACCTTCACGCCCGCGCGGGATTTCAGCTGCCAGGCGACGCGGCTGAACAGGTCCGCCCGCATCGGCATGTGCCGGTTCGGGAAATACAGCGCATCGGCGGTGTTGTTGCCGTCCGGGTCGGCAAAGGCCTGCAGATAGACATGGGTCGGCGCGATGCGCTTGACCCGCTCGATCAATGCATCGAGATTGCGTGCCTGCTGCGCTGGATCCGGGTCATACATGTCATCCAGATCGATCTGCAGGGCGCGGATGCCATCGAGCGCCACGTCTCGGCGCAGTTCGTAGGCCAGGCCTTCCACGGTCGGGTTGTTGCTCACCAGCAATCGTGCCAGCCCGTGCAGGTCGCTGGCCACTGGCGTGCTACGGCCTTCCAGGTCGAACGAAACCGGCATGCCCAGCTGCTCGGCGATGTCGTTGCTCAACTGGTTGTACGCGGCATATGGCCAGACGATGGCGCGCGGGCGCACGCCCAGGTGCTGCTGGATGCGCTGCACGCTGCGCGAAAGATCAGTGCGCAGGCGCTGCTCATACTGTGTCCCGCTCTCGTAGCTGCGCGTGGCCGGGGTGTAGATGCGGGTGACCACGGCGGGCGTGGAGTTTCCCTGCGGATTGGCAAGCACGCCGTGGTGCAGGTCGTCGGTATGGCTGGCCACTTCGATCAGGCCACTGTCGTGCATCTGCTTCAGCTGCGCCCAGGTCACGAAGTCATCATGGCCGAACGGGCGGTAGCCGTAGTCGATGGTGCGGCCCGGTGCCATGTCCACGTAATCGGTGATCACCGCCACCAGGGCCGGGTAGTGGTAGGCCTGCAGCAGCGGGAACGCCTTGTCGTAGACGCTGCGCAGGCCATCGTCGAAGGTCAGCAGCACCGGCTTGGGAGGCAGCGTGGCGCGGCCCTGCGAGGCCTCGATCAGCTGCGACAGCGAAACCGGGTGGTAGCCGTGCGCGCCCAGCCAGTCCAGGTGCGCGGCGAAGTTCTGCGTGCTCACCGCATAGGAATCGGCATCACCCTTGGCGGCCACCTTGTCGCGGATGTCGTGGTAGCTGAGGATCAGCAGGCCGTTGTCGATCGCATCAAGATGCAGGGGCTGCTGCGCGAACGCCGGTGGCACGCAGGCCAGCAGCAGGAGCACGATCAGTCGCAGGAAGCGGGCCATGTCAGTCTCCCCAGCGCAATGCGGCTTCGAAGCCGATATGGCGCTCGCGATGGCCGTCGTAGACCGGTCGTGACCACCGCACGCCATACTCGAACACGCGGCCAGGGCCCAGCTGCCACTCGTGCATGTAGGACACCGACGGCACCAACGCGCTGCCGAAGCCGTCCTGCCAGTAGTCGCCCAGCGAGACGGTCAGCCGGTGCCGGAAGTGGCGCTCGTAGTGCCGCCACAGCTGCTGGTCGATGCGCAGGCCGATCTCGACCATGCGGTCGCGCTTCGGGTTGAAGTAGGGCGCATCATCGCGGCTGCCGCGACTGGTGTAGGCACTGGCCAGGCCATCGACCAGCCAGCGTGGGCGGGTCAGCAGGCGCTGTTGGACGCTGGTGCCGAACAGCTCGCGGTGGTTGCCGTCGTCATAGCGGAAGCGGCTCGCGCCGAACGTCCAGTGGGTGAGCTCGCTGCGCCGGTAGTCCACCTGTGCGCTCACGCTGTCGGCGGTGATGCCGGCCGCGCGCGCCTGCATCGAGGCCTCCGGGTCATTGCGTGCGACCACCACGCCGGCGTGCCAGGAATCGTTGAACTGCCAGCCGACGCCGACGCGCAGGCCGGTGTCGCCGATGTGATCGTTGGCGCGCAGGACCGCCGCTTCCGCATCCAGCTGCCCGAAGCGGTAACGCACGCCCGCACCCAGCCACAGGGGATCGATGCGCTGGTCCTGGAAGTCGGTCACGCGACGGTCGGCGAGGGCGAACAACCGCCAGCGGTCATCAAGGATCGGCGTCTCCACGTCCACGCCGTAGTGGCGGTCGTTGTTGCCCAGGGGCGAAGTACCGCCGCCCCCGGAGCTGCGGCCGATGTCGGTCCATGCCTTCAGCTGCCAGCCGCGATGCGCGCGCCAGGCCTGGTCCATGCGTTCGACGGCCGGCTGGGTGGGGTAGCGTGCGACCAGGTCATCGTGCAGCGGCCGCGCCAGGTCGTCGCGCTGCAGGGCGACATAGGCCTCTTCCATGCCCAGCCGCGGTTCGATGTCCCGCGGATCGAGCGCGTGTGCCATCTGCTGGCGCTGCAGCGCCCGGCGTGGCCAGCCGCGCATCATGTAGACGCTGCCCAGCGCACTCTGCAGCCCGCCGTTGCCGGGTGCGATCTCGACCATCGACTCCAGGTCGTGCTGCGCGGTGTGCAGGTCGCCGCTGTAGGCGCGCACCATCGCCAGGTTGAGATCGGCCTCGTAGCGCGACCAGTTCGCGTACGGCGACTTGCCGTTGCTCCAGCGCCACGCCGGCTCCTTGTCGCGCCATGCCTGCAGCAGGTCGATGGCTTTTTCCTGCTGCTCGCTTTCCAGGTAGGCGTAAGCCAGTTCCGAATGCGAGGCGTCGCGCGTCGGGTCGCCAGCGACGGCCGCCTGCAGCACCGGGATGGCTTCTTCAGGGTGCAGGGTGCCCATCAACGAATCGCCCACTGCGGGCAGCACGTAGTCGGGCAGGGTGTGGCCTTCGGCCTGCAGTGCCCGCGCTTCCTCGCGGACCTGTGCATGGCGGCCCAGCCGGTTGAGCAGGATCAGCCGGTCCATGCGGATCCGCAGTGGTGCCTGCGAGGGCGGGGTGCCTTCGCCGCCGAGGTAGCGCTGCATGCGGGCCAGGGTCGATTCGGCTTCTTCCAGGCGGCTGTCCTCGCTGCTGCTGTAGGCCAGGCTCCAGACCACCAGCTTGGCCAGGTAGTCGCCTTCCAGGCGCTGTTTCTGCGCAGCGTCGAACAGTTGCGGGCGCTGCTGGTACAGCTCCCACGCACGCCAGGCGTTGCCGATGTCGCCCAGCGTCAATACGCGCAGCTTGAACAGCAGGTCGTCGTTGGGTTGCTGCTGGCTGGCGCGCTCGATCGCGCCCAGGGCGTCCAGCCAACGCGCCTGGTCTCGATAGCGGCCGATCTCGGCCAACGCTGCTTCGCGGTCGGGCGGGGCAGCGCTGCTGGCCCAGGCCAGGGCGGTGCAGGCGAGGCCGACGCAGAGCGCCAGCCGGCGGTGGACAACCATTGGGGACCCCCTTGGCTTCCGAACCAGACAACCTGAAAAATGTGACGCACATCACATGCCAGCTTTTGGCGTGGCCGTGGCCCGCGTCACTCCCTTCGTGCATTCCCGCCCAGCGAAGACGGATACAACCCGGACAGCGACCTGCGATGTCTTGTCTGAAACGAAAGTCCCCCGCACACCGAGTGGTGGCCCGGGCGGCGCTGCCGCCCCCATGCCCGATGCCGGCACGCGGCAAGGATGGGCATTCGTGGGCACTATCCGCCCGGAATTGTCAGCCCGGCGTCAAAATGCGCAGACGGGCTGACGAATGGTAGGTGGGCCCGGTTGCGGGCCCCACGTGGCTTACCAGAGATCTTCCAGCTTGCGCGGCTTGCAGGCCACCCACGAGGCGCACAGCATCAGGGCGGCGCAGCCGAACAGGAAGCTGAACGGGAGGGTCCAGCCGTCGCTGACCGTGTGCAGCCAGCCGACCAGGAACGGGCCCAGGCAGCTGAAGCTGTAGCCCACGCCCTGCATGAAGCCGGACAGCGCCGCCGAGCCGGTCGGGGTGCGGGTGCGCAGGTTGATCAGGGTCAGTGCCAGCGGGAAGGTGGATGGGCCGACGCCGAGCAGGCAGGCCCACAGCAGTGGGGCCTTCATCGGTGCCAGCAGCAGGCCGGTGAAGGCGATCACGAACGAGAAAAAGCCGATCAGCACCAGCGGGAACGGGTTCTGCATGCGCACCGCCATCGACGGAATGACCAGCGATGGCAGCAGGCCCAGCGCCGAGAACACGGCGACCATCACGCCACCGAACGCGGGCGTGCCACCGGCCTCGACCACGATGCGCGGCAGCCAGGTGAACATCGAGTAGGTCATCAGCGAGGTCATGCCGAACATCAGCGTCATGCTCCAGCCCAGTGACGTGCGCCAGACCTTGCCATGCGGCTGCGCGGTCGGATCGGACACGTTGGACTGCGGCTTCGGCGCGCGCGTGGCCAGCACCAGCCACGGCAGTGCGGCAGCCAGCGCCAGCAGCGCCCACATGCCCAGCGACACGCGCCAGCCTGCGGCGTTGGCCACCGGCACCGCCAGCAGTGCCGGCAGCATCGTGCCCAGCTGCAGCACGCTGATGTAGAGCGTGCTCATGGTGCCGACCTTGTTGGCGAAATAGCGCTTCACCAGCGGCGGCACCACCACGTTGCCGATGCCCATGCCGGCCAGTGCCACCACCGAACCCAACAGCAGCGTGCCGACGTTGCCGGCGCTGGAACGCAGCAGCAGGCCGGCCATCGCCATCACCATCGCCAGCAGCGTGGTGCGCTCCAGCCCGAGGCGCCGCGCCAGTGCCGGCGTGGCCACGCCGAACAGTGCGAACGACGCGGTCGGCAGCATGCCCAGCACGCCGGTCATGGTGGTACCGAAACCGAACTGCTGGCCGAGCACGTCCAGCAGCGGAGTGATCGAGGTGACCGCGGTGCGCAGGTTGATCGCTGCCAGCAGGATCGCGGCGAATGCGAGGACGCGGCCGTGCAGCAGCGACGGCGAATCGGAAGGGGAGGAACTCATCGGTGGTCCTTGCAGGTGTCGCACGCCGGGGCAATGGCATGCAGCGCCGGCATCGGTCTACGCCGAAGCGGCAGGTGGGGGAGGGGCTGCTGGCGGGCCGGCAGCGCGGCCATTGTACGTGCGGGCTCCGGCAAGGTCCCGTCATGCGGGCGGCCAGGTGCCTGATACAAAAAAACCCGGAGGACAGTGATGTCTTCCAGGCTTCTTGGTGACCACCGAAGTGGTCGGGGAGACAGGATTCGAACCTGCGACCTCTACGTCCCGAACGTAGCGCTCTACCAGACTGAGCTACACCCCGAAGGGAGCCGCCTATTCTAGCGATTCACCCCGATGGCGGCAAGGGGTGAATGCTGTTTTCTTCACACTGCCGAAGCAGTGCCACTTCAGGGAACAAAAAAGCCTGGACGACTTCACCAGGCTTCAATGCGACCACCGAAGTGGTCGGGGAGACAGGATTCGAACCTGCGACCTCTACGTCCCGAACGTAGCGCTCTACCAGACTGAGCTACACCCCGAAGGAGCCGCCTAAGATACCGTGTGAAGGCCAAGGCGGCAAGGTTTTTTTACAGCTCAGCGACGATTTTCTTTCTCGATGCGGTTCTGCTCGCGGGCTTCGAACCACATGCCGTTGAGGATGGCCACCGTCGAGGCGAGGCCGGCACCGAGAATCCAGGCGAAATACCACATGATCAGTCTCCTTCATTCCGGGTAGGTGCCGACCGTTGGTCGGCACACGTGCAAGCAATCAATACGCGTTCGGGTTGTTGCCCATCTCTTCGGTGGTGGTCTTGCCCTTCAGCACGCGGTACACCCAGGTGGTGTAGGCGAGGATGATCGGCAGGAACACCGCCGTGGCCAGCAGCATGATCCACAGGGTCAGGTGGCTGGACGAGGCATCCCACACGGTCAGGCTGGAGGTGGGCTGGCTCGAGGACGGCAGCAGGAACGGGAAGATGGCGAAGCCGACGGTCAGGATGATGCCGGCGATGGCCGCACCGGAGGCAATGAAGGCCAGGCCGCCGCGGCGGGCACGCAGCAGCACCGCACTGGCGAGCAGGCCGGCCAGGCCGAGCAGCGGGGCCAGGATCGTGGCCGGCATCGTGCTGTAGTTGCGCATCCAGCCACCGGCGGCGCCGAGTTCGGCGGTCTTCAGCAGCGGATTGGTGGCGCCGTCGGTGACCACCTGCGAGGTGATCTGGTAACCCGGCAGGCCGAAGGCCACCCAGGCGCCGCCGACCGCAAAGAGCACGAAAGCGATGATCGCGGCGATGCTGCCGAAGCGGGCCGCACGCTCGGCCACCGGGCCGTCGGTCTTCAGCACCAGCATGGCGGCACCGTGGGCGACCAGCATCGACACGCTGAGCAGGCCGGCCAGCAGTGCGAAGGGCATCAGCAGGCCGAAGAACGAGCCGGTGTAGAAGATGCGCATGCTGTCATCGAAGTGGAACGGCACGCCCAGCACCACGTTGCCCACCGCCACGCCCATGATCAGCGCCGGGATGAAGCCACCGATGAACAGCGCCCAGTCCCAGGTGTTGCGCCAGCGCTCGCTGGGCATCTTGCTGCGGAACTTGAAGCCGACCGGACGCAGGATCAGGGCGAACAGGATCACGAACATCGCCAGGTAGAACCCGGAGAAGCTGACCGCGTAGAGCGGCGGCCAGGCGGCGAAGATCGCGCCGCCGCCCAGGATCAGCCACACCTGGTTGCCTTCCCAGACCGGACCAATGGTATTGATCACCAGCCGGCGCTCAGCGTCGTTGCGGGCGACGAAGGGCAGCAGGGTGCCCACGCCCAGGTCGAAACCATCCATCACGGCGAAACCGATCAGCAGGATGCCGAGCAGCAGCCACCAGATCACGCGCAGCGTGGTGTAGTCCAGAAGAATGAAATCCATCTTGGTTCTCCTGCCTCAGGCCTGGCCGGCGGCCGGCGCCGAGGCATTGTGGGAAGCATGCGGCTGGGGCGACTGCAGCGACGGCAGCACCTCGTCCGGACCCTTGCGGATCGCCTTGAGCATCAGCTTGATCTCGACCACGATCAGCGCGGTGTAGATGGCAGTGAAGCCGGCCAGGGTCAGCACGATTTCATGCAGGGCCAGGCCCGACGCCGCATAGAAGGTCGGCAGCACGCCATCGACCGCCCACGGCTGGCGACCATACTCGGCCACGAACCAGCCGCACTCGATCGCGATCCACGGTGCCGGCAGCGTCCACAGGGCCAGCTTGAGGAACCAGCGCTTGTCCTGGAAGTTGTTGCGGCACGAGTAGTAGAAGGCCAGTGCGAAGAAGGCGATCAGGTAGAAGCCCAGGCCGGCCATCACGCGGAAGGTCCAGAACAACGGCATCACGCGCGGCACCGTGTCCATCGCCGCCTGCGAGATCTCCTGCGGGGTGGCGTTGAGGATGTCATCGCGATAGCGCTTGAGCAGCAGGCCGTGGCCCAGGTCCTGCCAGTGGCGGTCGAACATCTCGCGCGCTTCAACGTCGTTCTTGTTGGCGCGCAGGCGTTCCAATGCACCGTAGGCCAGCTGGCCGCCACGCACGCGGTGTTCGGCGCGCTCGACCAGTTCCAGGATGCCGGGAATCGGCTGGTTCAACGAGCGGGTGGCGATCAGGCCCATCAGGTAGGGGATCTTCACCGCGTAGTCGTTCTGGTGAGTCTCCTGGTTGGGGATGCCGAAGGCGGTGAAGTCGGCCGGCGCACGCTCGGTCTCCCACATCGCCTCGATCGCGGCCAGCTTCATCTTCTGGTGTTCGCTGGCGGCGTAACCGCTCTCGTCACCCAGCACGACCACCGACAGCGATGACAGCAGGCCGAACGCCGCGGCCACCGCAAACGAACGACGGGCCAGGTCCTTGTGCTTGTTGCGCAGCAGGAACAGGGCGCTGATCGCCATCACGAACACCGCACCGGTCACGTAGCCGGCGCTGACGGTGTGCACGAACTTGGCCTGCGCCACCGGGTTGAACACCACCGCCATGAAGTCGACCACTTCCATGCGCATGGTTTCCGGGTTGAACACCGCACCGGTCGGGTTCTGCATCCAGCCATTGGCCACCAGGATCCAGATCGCCGACAGGTTGGTCCCCAGCGCCATCAGCCAGGTCACCATCAGGTGCTTGACCTTGCTCAGGCGGTTCCAGCCGAAGAAGAACAGGCCGACGAAGGTCGCTTCCAGGAAGAACGCCATCAGGCCTTCGATCGCCAGTGGCGCACCGAAGATGTCACCCACGTAGTGGCTGTAGTAGGACCAGTTCATGCCGAACTGGAATTCCATGACGATGCCGGTGGCAACGCCCATGGCGAAGTTGATGCCGAACAGGACGCCCCAGAACAGGGTCATCCTGCGCCAGATCTCCTTGCCGGTCATCACGTACACGCTCTCCATGATGGCCACCATGAAGGACAGGCCGAGGGTGAGCGGTACGAATAGGAAGTGGTACATCGCGGTCAGCGCGAATTGCAGCCGCGACAGTTCTACGACTGTCTGATCAATCATGGCCTGGCTACCTCGTTGGATAGTGCCGTTGCAGGTGGCGGGAAGGGTGGTCTACGACGTGAATGATGTGACCGACTACTTCAAACAGCCTTGATCCAGATCAATGTATGAACAGGTGCCCCGGTTGATCGTATGCCAACCTGATGAAGACTGCGACCGCCGGCCGCAGGGGCGGGCTATTGCCTGCGCCTACAATGCCGTGTCTCCCCCGCTGCCCGTGAAGACCTCTTGAGCGCTGCCGAAACGACCCCTGACGGCCTGTCCCCGGAAGCTGAAACCGCCCGCCAGCGGCGTGTGCGCACGGCCTGGCTGGCCGACCTGGCACGCTCCGCCCGGGGCCGCCAGCGCTTGGCCGCGCTGTGCATCAGCCTGTCCGGCGCGCTGTTGATCGGCCAGGCTGCCGCCATCGCCTGGCTGGTGCAGCAGGTGCTGGTGGAGCGCGTGCCGCTGGCCTCTGGCCTGCCGGTGCTGGCGGGATTGGCGGTGATCCTGGTGCTGCGCACCCTGCTGGGCAGCGCCACCCAGGCCGCCGCCGGTGACGTGGCCGACGCCGCCCGGCTGGCAATGCGCGAACGCGTGTTCGCGCGCCTGCTGGGCCAGGGCCCGCTCTGGCTGCGGCAGCGCCGCACCGGTGAACTGGGCGAACTGATGCTGCATCACGGTGATGCGATCGAGAGCTATTACAGCGGCTTCCTGCCGGTGCGCACCGAAGTGGTGGTGGTGCCGCTGCTGATCCTGGCCGCTGTCGCCTGGGTGGACTGGGTGGTGGCGCTGATCCTGCTGTTCACCGCGCCGCTGGTGCCGTTCTTCATGATGCTGGTGGGCTGGGGCGCTGAAGCCGCCGGGCGCGCGCAGCTGGGCGAACTGGCGCGCATGAGCGGCCATTTCGCCGACCGCATCAAGGGCCTGGGCCTGCTGCGCCTGTATGGCCGCGGCGAAGCCGAACTGGCCGGCATCGAGGCCGCCGCCGAAGGCGTGCGCGTGCGCACCCTGAAGGTGCTGCGCATCGCCTTCCTGTCGTCCACCGTGCTGGAATTCTTCGCCTCGGTGAGCGTGGCGATGGTGGCGCTGTACCTGGGCCTGAGCTATCTGGGCATGATGTCGCTGCATGCAGCGGTGCCGACGCTGGGTGCGGGCCTGTTCTGCCTGCTGCTGGCGCCGGAGTTCTATGCGCCGCTGCGACGGCTGGCTGCGCACTACCACGATCGCGCCAATGCACTGGCCGCCGCCGCCGAAGTGGAACGCCTGCTGCAGTCGCTGCCGGACGAGCAGGGCCTGATCGAGAACGAGGTTGCGCCGCTGGCGGTGGAGCCGGCCGAGGCCGCCTTGCCGCCACTGCAGGCGCAAGGACTGGTACTGCGCCCGTTGGGGGCGCCGCAGGATGTGCTGCGGGATCTGGACCTGCTGCTGGAGCCGGGCCAGCGCCTGGCCCTGGTCGGTCCCAGCGGGTCCGGCAAAAGCACGCTGCTGGAGGCGCTGGCCGGTTGGTTGCCGCCGCGTGCCGGCAAGCTGCAGCTGCGCCCCGGCGTGCAGGTGGCCTATGCCAGCCAGCGACCGTACCTGTTCCACGGCAGCATCGCCGACAACCTGCGCCTGGCCGATCCCGGCGCCAGCGATGCGCGCCTGCGCGCGGTGGCCGAGGCCTCGCAGGTACTGCAGTTCGCACAGCGCCTGCCGCAGGGGCTGGATACGGTGATCGGCGAGCGTGGTTTCGGCCTGTCCGGTGGCGAAGCGCGCCGCATCGGCCTGGCCCGCCTGCTGCTGCGCGACCCGCAGGTGCTGCTGCTGGACGAACCCACCGCGTTCCTCGATGCCGATACCGAGGCGGCGCTGCTGCGCAGCCTGGCCGCGTATGCACGCGGGCGCAGCGTAGTGGTCGCCACCCACAGCCCGGCGGTGATCGCCTGGGCCGATCGTTGCCTGCTGTTGCCGGAAGGCCGCCTGGTCGAGCCGGCACAGGCGGTGCGCGCATGAGCCGTTCGCCTGATTCGCTGCGCGCGATATTCCTGCGGCACCGGCCGCGCCTGTTGCTGACCCTGCTGCTGCTGTGGACCACGATGCTGGCCGGCACGGCGCTGCTGGGCCTGTCCGGTGGTTTCCTCACGGCGGCCGCGCTGGCCGGTGCGGCCGGCCTCGGCCAGGGCTTCAACTTCTTCTCACCCTCGGCCGGCATCCGTGGCCTGACCATGGCGCGCATCGTGTCGCGCTACTTCGAAAAGCTGGTCGGCCACGATGCCACGCTGCGCATCGCCCGCGACCTGCGCGTGTGGTTCTTCCGCCGCGCGCTGCCACTGGCGCCGGCACGATTGGGCGCCACGCGCACCGGCGAGCTGCTGGCGCGGCTGCTGGGGGACATCGGCGAAGTGGATGGGCTGCTGGTGCGTGCGATCGGGCCGCTGGTGGCGCTGGGCGCGCTGTCGCTGGTGGCGGTTGCCTCGGCAGCGCTGATCCTGCCCTCGGCGGCGGTACTGCTGGCGGTGCTGGCGCTGCTGATCGCCTTCGGCGTGCCGTGGCTGGGCGTGCGTGGCCATGACGACGAAGAGGCCGATCGTGCCGCGCACCGCGCGGCGTTGCGCACCGCTGCATTCGAAGGGCTGGAGGGGGCCGGTGACCTGGCTGCGCTGCATGCCGATGCGGCTTGGCAGCTGAAGGTACGCGTGGCCGCCAAGCAGCTGGCCTCGCGTGATCGTCGTCGGCGTTGGCGCCTGATCGCGGCCTCGACCCTGCACGGCCTGGTGGCGGGGCTGGGCCTGGTGGCGATGCTGGCGTTGGCCCTGCACGCCACCGAACAGCAGCACATCGCGCCGGAAATGGCCGCGGGCCTCGTCTTCCTGACCGTGGCGCTGATCGAACTTTGGGCCGGCATGGGCCTGGCCTGGCAGTCGCTGCAGTCCGGGCGCATTGCTGCCGACCGCCTGCAGGCCATCGTCGAACAACCGCCGACGGTGGAGGATCCGCAGACGCCGCAGCCGGTACCCCAGGCGGCGCGCGTGCATTGGGATGACGTGCACTTCCAGTGGCCAGGTGCCGCGCGGCCGGTGTTGTCCGGCCTGCAGCTGACCCTGGCGCCGGGAGAACGCATCGCGATCCGTGGCGACAGCGGCAGCGGCAAGACCACGCTGTCCAGCCTGCTGCTGCGGTTGTGGGATCCGCAACAGGGGCGAATCACCTATGGCGGACGCGACCTGCGCGACGTCGCCCAGGCCGAGTGGCACCGCCAGCTGGCCTGGCTTCCGCAGAACGCACCGGTGTTTGCCGGTACCGTGGCCGAGAACCTGAGGCTGGGGGATCCCGACGCCCGTGATGCCGCGTTGTGGGCGGTCCTGCGTCGCGTGCGCCTGGGGGACTGGGCCGAGCGCAACGGTGGCCTGCAGGCCTGGGTGGGCGAGAACGGCGCGACGATGTCGGCCGGCCAGGCGCGGCGGTTGGCACTGGCGCGCGCGCTGCTGCGCAATGCGCCGATCCTGCTGCTGGACGAACCCACCGAAGGCCTGGACGTGGATACCGCACGTGCGCTGTTGCAGGACCTTTCCGGGTTGCTGGACGGGCGCAGCCTGCTGATGATCACCCACGACGACCTGCCCGAAGGCGTGGTCGATGCGCAGTACCGGTTGCGCGATGGGGTGTTGGAGCGCGAAGTGCTTCGGTAGATGCCGACCTTGGTCGGCACATCCACGCATGGCGTGGATCTACTGTAGAGCCGAGCCCATGCTCGGCTCCGGAAGCAAGCCAGCCGAGCATGGGCTCGGCTCTACAGGCCGGTCAATGGGAGAACTCGCGCAGCATCACCGCGATCGAGGCCACGTTGGCCAGCACGCACAGCCAGAACACCCACTGGAATGCGGCTTTGCGATGCTTGTGGCGGAACAGCGCCTGGCCCAGCAGCGCGCCGGGCCAGCCTCCGGCGAAGGCCAGCAGCTGCAGGGTGCGCTCGGGAATGCGCCATCGCTTTCGCTGCGCCGAGCGCTTGTCATGGCCATAGAGGCCGAACGACACCGCACTGGCCAGCAGGCACCAGCCACCCAGCCACAACGGCAGCACACCGCTGATCATCAAGGCGGTCAGCGCGCCGAAGGCGGCCAGCGCGAGGTTACGCCGCCACGCCACTTACAGCGCGTCGAGGAAGCCGCGCACGGCCGGACCGAAACGCTCGAAATCGACGAGGAAGGCATCATGGCCCTGTGGCGATTCCAGGCCGATGAAGCGCGCATCGGCACCGCCGGCACGCAGGCCGTCGGCGACCTGTTGCTGCTGCTGCACCGGGAACAGGATGTCGGTGTTGGCGCCGATGGCCAGTGCCTTCTCCACCCGGATCTTCGCCAGCCCGGCCAGCACGTCGCCGTCGGCGTACTCGGCCAGGTCGAACCAGTCCATCGAACGGCTCAGGTACAGATAGCAGTTGGGATCGAAGAAACGCACGAAGCGCCGTGCGTGGCCTTCCAGATAGCTTTCCACCTGGAATTCCAGCCCGAACGGATCGTCGTCGGCCTGGTCCGAATCCAGCCGCACGCGGCCGAAGCGGCCATCCCATTCCAGTGCCGAGCGGTAGGTGATCACGCCCAGCTTGCGCGCCATGCGCATGCCGGACTCGGGGTACTCGGCATCGTCGTAGTGGCCGCCATTCCAGCGCGGGTCGAGACGGATCGCCTCGCGCTGCAGCGAGCGGATCGCGATCGAGAACGGCAGCGCCTGCGCACTGCCGGAAATGTTGACGTGGCTGCGCGCGATGCCCGGGTGCAGCATCAGCACGGCCAGCGCGGTCATCCCGCCCATGGAATTGCCGACCACGCAGGCCAGCTGCGCGATGCCCAGCGCACGCACGACTTCGATCGCGGCGCGAGCGCCGTCTTCGATCGACAGCTCGGGGAAGTCCAGGCGGTAGGGCTCAGCGCTGGCCGGGTTGATCGAGGCGGGGCCGGTCGATCCCTTGCAGCTGCCCAGCGAATTCACGCAGACCACGAACCAGCGGCGGGTATCGATGGGTTTGCCGGGGCCAACCATCGCTTCCCACCAGCCCGGCGCCGGATTGGCCTCGTTGGCCGCCGCATGCGCATCCGGCGACAGGCCGGTCACGATCAGGATCGCATTGCTGGCGTCAGCGGCCAGCGTGCCCCAGGTCTCGTAGGCCACGCGTGCGCCGTGCAGGGTGCCACCGCGCTTGAACGGGAACGGCGAGGGCAGGGCGTGGAAGCGGGTGCCGGGCGGGATGAATTCGGTCATGCAGTCATTCTAGCGGGGCCGCATGTGGAGCTGGCGACACGCTGGTTTCCATGGATGGATGGACGCGGACCGGACCGTCGCATCCACGCATGGCGTGGATCTACTGTAGAGCCGAGCCCATGCTCGGCTGCGGTTGAGTTGCCGGCGCCGGGCAGCCGAGCATCGGCTCGGCTCTACAGGTCAAGGGAAGCGCAGCTCCACAACACCGTCGTGGGGCAGGCTTACCTTCACCGGAACGCTCTGCAGGTCGTCCTCGCTGCGGTTGGCGCTGCCGCTGCGCGAGATGCGTGCCACCACTTCCACTTCGCGATGGGCCGACAGCGGTGCGGTCGGCATCGGGCTGTCACCGTCGCCCAGCCCGACCGTGTCCGGGAATCCGCTCAGCGGCAGCTTGCGAGCGGCCACCGGCATCGGCGGGCCGCCGACGGCACGGGCCAGCACGAACACCTGGGTGCTGGCTGGCCACTCGGCGTTCTTCAGTGCCGGCAGCTGCACGCGCACCTGCAGCAGCGCCGGTGGCGCCGCAGCGCCAGCATCGGGCGCCTGGCCAGCGGCCTCGCGCGCGAGGGCGATCTGTGCCTGCAGCGCCTGCGCGGCACCCGGCTCCAGTCGTGGCAGCAGGCCGCTCCACACATCCGCGGCCTCGGCGTTCTTTCCGCGCTGGCGCAGGGCGATGCCCAGCAGCCAGCTGGCGCGCTCGGCATCGGGAGCCTGTGCGCGCGCCTGCTGCAACCAGGCCATTGCGGTGTCATCGAACTGCTTGCCGGCATCAGCCTGCGCGCGCGCCTGCGCGGCTTCCACCAGCACGCCCGGATCATCCGGTGCCAATGCGGCGGCCCTCGCGAAGGCATCCGCCGCGGCTGCGGCGTTGCCCAGTTCGGCCTGCGACCGGCCCAGCAGCGCCCAGCCATCAGCCCGCTGCGGGTCTCGCTCCAGTGCGTCCTGCAGTGCCTGCACGCCATCGCGCAGGGTGGCTGCCGACGGGGTCGGTTGTACCTGTGCCGCCCTTGGGTCACCGACCAGCAGATACAGGCAGGCACCGGCCACGCCCAGCGCGAGCACGCCGACCACGAAACCGCGCCGACCGCGCTGGCGCAGTGGCCACAGCACCAGCGCTGCCATCAGCGCGGCGACCAGCCCGGCCAGCATCGGCAGCCAATGGTTCACCATTCGTCTCCTTCATCGGCCTTGCCGGCCGGCGCCGCGCCGACGGTGCGTCCACGTCGGCGGACGATGCCCAGCACTACCAGTGCACCGGCGCCGAGCACCAGCAGGGGGCCACCCCACAGCAGCCAGGTGCCCGGCTGCAACGGTGGTTGATAGAGCACGAACTCACCGTAGCGCGCGACCAGGAACTGCTTGATCTGTGCGTCGTCGTGCCCCTGCTGCATCAGCTGCAGCACCTCGCGGCGCAGGTCCTGGGCGATCTGCGCGTTCGAATCGGCCAGCGA
Source organism: Stenotrophomonas sp. CASM110 (assembly GCF_049384345.1). Taxonomy (NCBI): domain Bacteria; kingdom Pseudomonadati; phylum Pseudomonadota; class Gammaproteobacteria; order Lysobacterales; family Lysobacteraceae; genus Stenotrophomonas; species Stenotrophomonas sp. CASM110. The sequence continues at coordinate 83,294 of NZ_JBMRGI010000009.1, read as the reverse complement.
CTGGTTCTGGCACTGCACGCAGCGCAGCTGCGCGGCCAGGTCATGGAAGCGGCGTTCCTCGGCGTCATCGCGGAACTGCAGCGGCTGCGGATCGTGCAGCGGCTGCTGGGCCAGCGCGGCCAGCGGCAGCATCAGGAGCAGCAACGCCAGCAGCCAGCGCATGGGCTCAGGGCGCCGTATGCAGGGTGTTGCCGGCACTGCCCTGGGCCTTCTCGATCTTCTGCAGCGCCGGGATCAGCTTCTCGTCGACCACGCGCTGGGTCATCGCACCGCTGTACTTCCAGCGCACGATGCCGCTGCCATCGACCAGGAAGGTTTCCGGTGCGGCGGTCACGCCCCAGTCGATCGCGGTGCGGCCCTCGACATCGCTGAGCACGACCATGAACGGGTTGCCCAGCTGTTCCAGCCAGTGCAGCGCGTCGGTCGGGTCGTCCTTCCAGTTGTAGCCGATCACGCGCACACGCTTGCTTTCCGCGAACCGGGTCAGCACCGGGTGTTCTTCGCGGCAGGCCGCGCACCAGCTGCCCCACACGTTCAGCAGGTAGGGCGCGCCGCGCAGGTCGTCGCTGTGCACGATCATTTCCGGGTCGTGCAGCACCGGCAGCGCGAATGCCGGCGCCGGTTTGTCGATCAGTGCCGACGGCAGTACGTCGCGCTGCGGATCGCCTGATTTCATCACCCCGTAGATCATCAGCCCGAGCAGGCCGAAGAAGAACAGCACGCCGATCACGATGGCTACCGGCGGCAGCGGGCGGGAGGGACGCGGGGTGGGGGACTCGGACATGGGAACTCCTACGGACGACGGAAACGGCGATCGGCGGCGGTGATGAATCCGCCCAGGGCCATCAACAGCGCGCCCAGCCAGATCCAGCGCACGTACGGCTTGATGTGCACCCGGACCGCCCATGCATTGTTGCCCAGCGGCTCGCCCAATGCCACGTAGACGTCACCATTGAAGCGTGCATCGATGCCGGCCTCGGTCATCACCTGGCCGCCGCTGGCGTACTGGCGCTTCTCCGGGTGCAGCAGGGCCAGCTCGCGGCCGTTGCGGAACACGCGCAGGTGGCCGCGGTCGGCGATGAAGTTGGGGCCTTCGCGATGGTCCACGCCTTCGAAGCGCACTTCGTGGCGACCGACCACCAGCTGCTGGCCCGGTGCCAGCGCCACTTCGCGCTGCACGTTCAGCGCCTCCACCAGCAGCGCGCCGGCCACGAACACGGCAATGCCGGCGTGGGCGACGATCATGCCGAGCATTTCGGCGGTTAAGCGGCCATTGCCGCGCAGGCGCTGCCAGACGAAGCGTGCGGTGCCGAGCGCGACCCAGGCCGCAGCGGCCACGCCGATGCCGGCCTTCCAGCCGTTCTGCGGCGCCTGCCACCAGGCCAGCGCGCCCAGCAGCAGCGCCAGGCCCAGCCACGGTGCCAGCAGCGCGAAGGCGCGCGAGGGCTGGTCACGCTGCCATTTCACCAGCGGGCCAAACGGCAGCAGCAGGATCATCGGTGCCATCAGCAGCAGGAACAGGCTGCCGAAGTAGGGCGGGCCGACCGAGATCTTGCCCAGCGACAGCGCATCGGCCAGCAGCGGGTACAGCGTGCCGAGCAGTACCATCGCGCAGGCGGTGGCCAGCAGCAGGTTGTTGGCCAGCAGCAGGGTCTCGCGCGAGGTGGCGGTGAAGCCACGGCGTGGGTCCTCGGCGTCCACGCTCAGCTGGCTGGCACGCAGCGCGTACAGCAGCAGGCTGCCACCGACCAGCACCGACAGGAACACCAGGATGAACAAGCCGCGCGAGGGATCGGCGGCGAACGAATGCACGCTGGTCAGCACGCCGGAGCGCACCAGGAACGTGCCCAGCAGCGACAGCGCGAAGGCGGCGATCGCCAGCAGCAGGGTCCAGCTGCCGAAGGTGCCGCGCTTTTCAGTGACGGCCTGCGAATGGATCAATGCCGCACCGACCAGCCACGGCATGAAGCTGGCGTTCTCCACCGGGTCCCAGAACCACCAGCCGCCCCAGCCCAGCTCGTAATAGGCCCACCAGCTGCCCAGCGCGATGCCCAGGGTCAAAAAGCCCCAGGCGACGTTGGTCCATGGCCGCGTCCAGCGCAGCCAGCGTGCGTCCACGCGGCCTTCCAGCAGTGCGGCAACCGCGAAGGCGAACGGCACCGCGAAGCCGACATAGCCCAGGTACAGCATGGGCGGATGGATGATCAGCCCCGGGTCCTGCAGAAGCGGATTGAGGTCGCGGCCTTCCAGCGGTGCCGGGTTCAGGCGCAGGAACGGGTTGGAGGTGAAGATCAGGAAGGCGAGGAAGCCGACGCTGACCACGCCCATCACCGCCAGCACGCGCGCCTGCACCGGTGCCGGCAAGTGCCGCGAGAACAGCGCCACCGCGCCGGTCCACAGCGCCAGCACCAGCGCCCACATCAGCAGCGAGCCCTCGTGCGCGCCCCAGACCGCCGAGTAGCGGTAGACCATCGGCAGCAGCGTATTGGAGTTCTCGGCCACGTAGCGCACCGAGAAGTCCTGCTGCACGAACGCGGCGGTCAGTACCACGAACGCGCCGGCGACCAGCAGCAGCTGCGCGAACGCGGCCGGTCGTGCCACCGCCATCCACGCCGTATTGTTGCGCTGCGCGCCGACCAGCGGCAGGCCGGCCTGCAGCAGCGAGGCCAGCAACGCGCACAGCAGCAGGATCTGACCCAGTTCGGGCAGCACTCAGCGCACCTCGGGTGCCGTCACCGGCACGTCGTGCTTGCGATGGGCGTCGCCCATCTTGTCGGCCACTTCCTTCGGCACGTACTTCTCATCGTGCTTGGCCAGCACCTCGTCGGCGACGAAGGTGCCGTCCTGCAGGCGGCCGCTGGCGACCACCGCCGTGCCTTCGGCGAACATGTCCGGCAGGATCCGCGACGTGGTCACCGCCAGCTGCGCGTCGCCGTCGGTCACCTCGAAGCGCGCCTCCAGCGAGCCGACCGGTCGGTTGAAGGAACCTTTCACCACCATGCCACCGAGGCGGAAGCGCGACTGTGCATCGACATCGCCGCGCAGCACTTCCGACGGCGTGTACAGGTAGGCGATGTTGCGCTCCAGTGCCATCGCCACCAGTGCGGTGGCCAGGCCGGAGGCGAGCAGGGCCAGCAGCACCCACACCAGGCGGCGGCGCTGTACCGGGGTCATCGTTCCAGCTCCGTCGACAACGGCGTCGCTGCGTCCTGCCTGCCGGCGCGGGTCTGCTGGCGCTGCTGGCGGGCCAGTGCCAGCCGGCGCGCCACGCGCAGGCGCAGCCACGAACCGATGGCATCGGCGCCGAGCACCAGCACGAACACCGCGTAGGCACCGATCACATACGGCAGGTGGGTCATGGCTGGGCCTCCCGGGCCGGGCGTCCGGCATCGACGCGGCCGCCGACCCAGGCCTTGCCGGCCTCGCGGTCGAGATTGTCGGCGCGGGCCTTGGCCAGCACCGAACCGGCGAACCAGAACTTGGTGCCGATCACCATCCACCACAGCGGCGCGATCATCGCGCTGCTGATCGCCGATTCACCGAATACGTTGATCGACTGGCGCTGGTGCAGGCCGCCCCACCAGTCCACCGAGTAGCGGATCACCGGCAGCAGGCTGACACCGACAATGGCCAGCAGGCCAGCGGCGCGCGCGGCGCTGCGGCGGTCCTCGATGGCGTGGTACAGGCCGATCACGCCCAGGTACAGGAACAGCAGTACCAGTTCGCTGGTCATGCGCGGGTCCCAGTCCCACCAGGTGCCCCAGGTGCCCTTGCCCCAGATGCTGCCGGTCAACAGGGTGATCAGGGTGAAGCCGGCGCCCATCGGCGCGCAGGCCATGGCCAGGATCTCGCAGACCTTGATCCGCCAGACCAGTGCGATGGCCGCATACAGCGCCATCAGCGCGAAGACGAACAGGCTCATCCAGGCACTGGGTACGTGGATGTAGAGGATGCGGAAGCTGTCCAGCTGCTTGGCTTCCGGTGGCACCACCAGCAGCGCCTGCCACATGCCGACCAGCAGCACCGGCACCGCCGCGAGGTAGAACACCCGCGACCAGCGGGCAGCGAAACGGTCGAACGTGGGGGGCGAACCGAGTTGGTGGAACCAGCGGACAATCGGATTCATGCGTGGCGGCTATCCAGCAGGGGTGGATTGGCTCTCAGCTCGGTCAACTCAGAGAAATACGTATTGCAGCGGCAGTGGCCAGCGGCGCCAGCACCAGCGCGACCAGCAGGCCGGCGCCCAGCATCAGCAGCGCACCGACCGGATCCTGTCCGCGTCCGGCTGCCGCCAGGCTGCCTGCGCCGAATACCAGCACCGGCACGTACAGCGGCAACGACAGCAGCGCCACGAGAATACCAGAGCGTCGGATGCCAACGGTCAGTGCAGCGACCACGCCACCGATCAGGCTCAGCAACGGCGTGCCCAGCAGCAACGATGCCAGCAACATCGGCAGCTGGTCATGCGGCAGATGCAGCATTTCGGCCAGCAGCGGGCTGACCACGATCAGCGGCAGCGCAGTGGTGGCCCAATGCAGCAGCACGCGCACCAGCACCAGCCAGGCCAGCGGCACCGGCGCCAGCAGCCATTGTTCCAGCGAGCCATCCTCGGCGTCGGAACGGAACAGCGAATCCAGCGACAGCTGTCCGGCCAGCAGCACGGCCAGCCACAGCACTGCACCGGCGGTGGCGGCCAACAGCTGTGGTTCGCGGCCCTGGGCCAGGGCGAACAGCACTACTACCAGCACCGCGAACAGCAGCGGCTGCAGCGCGTCGCCGCGGCGGCGCCAGAGCAGGCGCAGGTCGCGCTTGAGCAGGGCGCCCGCGGTCTGCCACAGGCCCGGTTCGGTACCCGGCGCGATCATGCGGCACCGCCGAGGTCGAGCTGGCGGGTACGCACCGGCGGTGCGGCATAGGCGCCATGGGTGGTGACCAGCGCAGCGCCGCCGGCGCGCAGGTGCGCCGAGATCATCCGGTTGACCAGGGTGATGCCCTCCAGGTCGAGGTTGGCATAGGGTTCGTCCAGCAGCCACAACGGCGCCGGCGACAGCCAGATGCGCGCCAGTGCCAGCCGCCGCTTCTGTCCGGCCGACAGATGCCGTACCAGGGTGTCCTCATAACCGGCCAGGCCGACGATGGCCAGCGCGTTGCCGGGCATCTGCCGCGCACGCCGTCCGTGCAGGCCGCACAGGAAATGCAGGTTTTCCAGCGTGCCGAGGTCCGGTTTCAGCGCTGGCAGGTGGCTGAGGTAGGCGACATAGCGCGCGCGCTCGGCATTGCTGGCCGGCTTGCCGTCGATCCGCACCTGGCCGGCACCGGGCCGGGCCAGGCCGGCCAGCACGCGCAGCAGGGTGGTCTTGCCGGCGCCATTGCCGCCCTGCACCAGCAGGGCTTCGCCGGCGTCCACATGGAAGTCCAGCGGGCCGAACACCGGCTCGTCATTGCGGGAGAAGCTCAGGCCGCTGGCAGCCAGCAATGCAGGGGTGTTCAAGGGGCAAAGGTCTTCATGCCGGAGTGCGGCGGCAATTGTAGCGGTGAATGCCGATGGCAGTGCCGGCCGCTGGCCGGCAATTTCGCTATCTGCCAGCCGAGGTTGCCGGCCGGCGGCCGGCACTACCGACGCGCGGATTGCGTAAACTCGCAGGTCTGTTCCCCCACAGCCCAGGCCGATGCAACCCACCACCAAGCTGCCCAAGGTCGGTACCACGATCTTCACCGTGATGTCCCAGCTCGCCGCCGAACACGGCGCGGTCAACCTGGGCCAGGGTTTCCCGGACTTTTCGGCGCCGCAGCGCCTGATCGACGAGACCGCCAGGGCGATGGCCGCCGGGCTGAACCAGTACCCGCCGATGACCGGCGTGGCGCCGCTGCGCCAGGCCATCGCACAGAAGGTGCTGGACTGCTACGGCGCGCAGGTCGATGCGGACAGCGAGATCACCGTCACCAGCGGTGGCACCGAGGCCATCTTCAACGCCATCCACGCCGTGGTGCGTGCCGGCGAGGAAGTGATCGTGCTGGACCCGGCGTATGACTGCTACGAACCGGCGATCGACCTGGCCGGTGCCAGGGCCGTACATGTGTCGCTGGATCCGCAGACGTTCGCGGTCGATTGGGACCGCGTGCGCGCAGCGATCACCCCGCGCACCCGCATGCTGATCGTCAACACCCCGCACAATCCGTCCGGCGCGATGCTGTCGGCGCAGGACATGCAGGCGCTGGCCGAACTGCTGCGCGGCACGCAGATCTACCTGATCTCCGATGAGGTGTACGAACACATCATCTACGACGGCCGTCGCCATGAATCGGCGCTGCGCTACCCGGAACTGCGCGAGCGCGCGTTCGTCATCTCCAGCTTCGGCAAAACCTACCACTGCACCGGCTGGAAGATCGGCTATGCGATCGCCCCGCCGGCGCTGACCGCCGAGTTCCGCAAGGTGCACCAGTACAACACCTTCACCAGCTTCGGCCCGGCGCAGCATGGCTTCGCCGCGATGATCCGCGACGAACCCGAACACCACCTGGAACTGGGCGCGTTCTACCAGGCCAAGCGCGACCGCTTCCGCGAGCAGCTGGCCGGTACCCGCCTGAAGGCGCTGCCGGTGCCGGGCGGCTACTTCCAGCTGGTCGACTATTCGGCGATCAGCGACCTGCCGGACCATGAGTTCGTGAAGTGGCTGACCATCGAGAAGGGCGTCACCGCCATTCCGCTGTCGCCGTTCTATGAGACTCCGCCGGCCGGCCAGCGCCTGGTGCGCCTGTGCTTTGCCAAGAACGAAGCGACCATGGACGCGGCGATCGAACGCCTGCGCCTGCTGTGAGCGGAGACACGGACATGCAGGACCTGCGCATTTCCCTCGTCCAGGGCGACACCCGCTGGCATGACCCGGCCGGCAACCGCGCCTACTACGGTGCGTTGCTGGCACCACTGGCGGGCAGCACCGACCTGGTGATCCTGCCGGAGACCTTCACCAGTGGCTTCTCCAACGACGCCATCGCCCAGGCCGAAGGCATGGACGGGCCGACCGTGGCCTGGGTGCGCGAACAGGCCAAGGTCTTGAACGCGGCGGTGATCGGCAGCGTGCAGCTGCGCGCGGGCGACGGCGTCTACAACCGCCTGCTGTTCGCTACGCCTGATGGCGGGCTGCAGTACTACGACAAGCGGCACCTGTTCCGCTACGGCGGCGAGCATGAGCGCTATGCCGCTGGCCGTGAGCGCCTGAGCGTGGAATGGAAGGGCTGGCGGATCAATCCGCAGGTCTGCTACGACCTGCGCTTCCCGGTGTTCTGCCGCAACCGCTACAACGTCGAACGCCCGCAGCAGCTGGATTTCGACCTGCAGATCTTCGTCGCCAACTGGCCGTCGGCGCGCGCCTATGCATGGAAGACCCTGCTGCGTGCGCGGGCGATCGAGAACCTGTGCTTCGTGGCGGCGGTGAACCGCGTCGGCGTGGACGGCAACCAGCTGCACTACGCCGGCGACAGCGCGGTGATCGACTTCCTCGGCCAGCCGCAGCTGGAGATCCGCGAACGCGAACAGGTGGTGACCACCACCATTTCGGCCGAAGCACTGGCTGCACATCGCGCGCGTTTCCCGGCGATGCTCGATGCTGATGCCTTCCACCTGGACGAGCAGGCCTGAAACAGCACGACGGCGGCTGAATGCCTGCCACGCAGCGCGCGCGCCTGCATCCAGCGTGCACGCGCGCGCTGCTAGATTCGCCGGCAGTCCGACCGAACTGGAAGTCCTGCCATGAACAAGCCCTTCGCCCTGCTGCTGGCCCTGTCCGCTGCTACGCTGGCCCCGGCCGCGCACGCCGCCGGCAACCTCGATTGCCAGCTGCGCTACAACCTGTCCGGCTGGTCACTGATCTACAAGACCGCTTCCGGCAACGGCACGGTCAGCTGCAGCAACGGCACCAGCCTGCCGGTGCGTATCGAAGTGAAGGGCGGCGGCCTGACCGTGGGCAAGTCGAAGATCACCAATGGCCGTGGCAGCTTCACCGGCGCCGTCAGCGTCAACGAGCTGCTGGGCACCTACGCCTCGGTTGGCGCGCATGCGGGTGCCGTGAAGTCCAGCAACGCGCAGGTGATGACCAAGGGCGACATCTCGCTGGCCCTGTCCGGCACCGGCAAGGGCTGGGATCTGGGCGTGGACGGCGCCGCCTTCACCATCAGCCGGCGCTGAGCCGTGCCGGCCGCTGCAGCCACAATGCAAGCAGGCCGCACACGATGAGTGTCGGTGCCAGCAGTTGCAGTGCACCGACCACGGCCATCGCCACGCCGATCAACAGGTAGTAGAGCAGGCCGAACAGGGCGCCCGCGCTGCCCAGGCAGTGCGGGTATCCGCGGAGGGCCTGGCCCAGCACATTGGGAATGGCCAGGCCGAACCCGGCCACCACCGGTACCATCGCCGCGACCAGTGCCGGCTGATTGTGCAGCAAGGCAGCCAACAGGCCACCGGCCAGCACCAGCCCTGCGGCGAGCCGGATGCGCGTGGCGGAGGCAACGCCTGCGCGCAGCAGGCGAGCATTGCCCCATGCACCCAGCGCCGAGCCGAGCGCCAGCAGCGCGCCGCTGGCACCGAACCAGGCCAGCGGCCAGTGCAGGCGTTCGAATACGAACGGGCCCAGCGCGTACCAGCTGTACATCGCCACGTTGAACGCCATCACCAGCAGCGCCTGTGACCACATCCAGCGATCACGCAGCAGTTGCCACAACAGTGGCAGCATGGGGGTGTGCGCGACTTCCGCAGGGCGGCTCTCGCGCAGGCCCGTTGCGCATCCGAGCATCAGCAGGCTGACCATCAGCAGCAGGCCGGCCTGCACGCCGGCATAGCCATGGCTGTCCACCAGCAGCACACCCAGTGCCAGCCCGATCGCCGGGCTCAAGGCCAGCGCCATGCCGATCCACGAGAACGCCTGCGCCAACGCCGGACCCTTCAGGTGATCGCGCAGTACGGTCTGGGTTACCACCGAGGCCGCCGCCGCACCCAGTGCGGCCAGTGCCTGCGCCAGCAGGACCTGGCCGAACGTGCTGGCCAGCAGGCCGCCGCAGGCGGCCAGTACGAACACGGCCAGGCCGCAGAGCAGGGCAGGGCGACGACCGACATGGTCGGCCAGCCGTCCCCATAGCAGGACGCCGGCGGCAAAACCGAACAGGTACAGGCTCATGGCCTGGCTGGCGGCGCCGGGGGGCAGTGCGAAGCGCCCGGCGAGGTCGGCCAGGGCCGGGCTGTACAGGGTCTGCGCCAACTGGGGGAACATCAGCAGCGCGATGGTGAGCAACAACAGGCGACGCGACATGCGGGTGCTCCGCAAACAGGGCCGCGTATTGTGGTGGCCGGCGGAGTGGCGCACTCTGTCGGTCCGGCCAGGAAATGGATGAAATCGGACATGGCGTGGCTGCAACCGGATGCGCACTTCGATGCGGATGCCTGGAGCGCACCGGTGCTGGGCATCGCGTCGTCGCTGGCCGATCATGATTCGGGTTGGCACCAGCACGCGCGCGCGCAGTTGCTGTACACCCGGCGGGGCTGCACGCGGCTGACCTTCGGCGACCGCATCAGCCTGCTGCCGCCCTCGCGCGCGGCATGGATTCCCGGCGGCCTGCGCCATCGCGCACAGATGCGCCAGGCCGTGGACTACCGCTCGCTGTATTTCGATGCCACGTTGTCGGCACGGCTGCCGCAGCAGCCGGCGATCATCGGCGTCGGTCCCCTGCTGCAGGCATTGCTGGAACCGATCGCGCAGGCGCCGTTCGACCATGACTGGCGGGCGCCACGCGCGCACCATCAATTGGCGTTGTGCGTGCTGGAGATCGCCGCCGCACCGGTGGCGCCGATGGACCTGCCGCTGCCACGCGATCCACGCATCGCGCGCTGCCTGCCGCTGGCCGAGCAGTTGCCGCCTGAACTGGGTGAGCTCGCTGCGCGTGCGGGCCTGAGCGTGCGCACGGTCGGCCGGTTGATGCAACGCGACACCGGCATGGGCTACCAGGCCTGGCGCCAGCAATGGCGCCTGATGCGTGCCATGGAGCTGCTGCTGCTTGGCCATCGCATCGGGCACGTTGCGCAGGACACTGGTTTTTCCGCCGAGAGTCCGTTCATCGCCTTTTTCCGCAGCATGACCGGCACCACGCCCGCCGCTTTCCAGCGCCACGCAAAAGGGGACGGAGGGGATTAAGTCGCTTTCGCCCTTCGACGCACAGCGTGGCGAAAACGACTTAATCCCCTCCGTCCCCTTTTCAAAGAAAAACCCCGGCCGGAGCCGGGGTTCTGCATTTCAACGTGGCTGCCGATCAGCCGCCGCGCGGGCCGCTGCGGCGCGGGCCGCCGGGACCGCGGTTGCCACCGGGGCCGCCCGGGCCTCGGTTGCCACCCGGACCACCGGGACCACGGTTACCACCCGGGCCACGGTGGTTGCCACCGCCCGGACCGCGACCGCCCGGACGGGCGCCGTGTGCCGGCTTCGGGCTGCCATACGGGTTGAAGCCCGGGGTGGCGTGGTCGGACGGGAAGCTCGGGGCGTTGCCCGGATGGCCGTACGGGTGCTTGTTGCCCTGGCCCTGCGAGCGGTTGCCGCCACCGGCCGGACGACCCTGGCCGCCTGCGCCGCCACGGCCTTCGCCGCCGAAACCGCCACGGCCCTGGCCGCCACCGGCGCCTGCGCCCGGGCCCTTCGGCTTGCCGTACGGACGGCCCTGGCCGCCTGCACCCGGACCACGGGCACCGGGGCCGCGTGCGCCCGGGCCGGCGTTGCGATGGCCGCTCGGGCCGGTGCTCACGCCATCCGGCACGTACCAGGTGCGGAACGCGGCCGGATTGCCTTCCGGCAGCGAACGATCATTCTTCTGGGCGCGCTGCTTGAACGGCTTCTGCGACTGCTTGGCTGCCGCTTCACCGCTGACCGTCAGGCCGCCCTTGAAGCCGCCACCCTTGCCGCCGCGACCACGGCCGCGGTCTTCGCGGACGTTGTCGAAACGACGCAGCTCGCGGCCTTCGTCGGCGGTGTTGTGGCCGTTGACGTAGGCGTTGCCACGGCCACCTTCGCGCACGCGCACGGTGGTCTTGGCCGCGCGGCGCTGGCCGATCACCGGCTGCAGCGTCAGTGCCGACGGTGCGCCTTCTTCCAGCTTCAGCTGGGCGCGCAGGGCTTCAACCTGCGTGGTGCCCAGTTCCACCGAATGGCCACGGGCCAGTTCGCGCGGCAGGCTCACCTTGCCATAGCGGGTGCGCTTCAGGCGGCTGACCTGGCAGCCCTGCGACTCCCACAGCCGGCGCACTTCGCGGTTGCGGCCTTCCTTCACCACGACGCGGAACCAGTCGTGCGAATCGGTGCCGCCAATGCGTTCGATCTCATCGAACTTGGCTGGGCCGTCTTCCAGCGCGACGCCACGGGTGAGGCGGTCGACGATGGCGTCAGAGACCTTTTCCTCGCCTTCCGGCGCACGCACGCGCACCACGTACTCGCGCTCGACCTCGAACGACGGGTGCATCATGGCGTTGGCCAGCTCACCGTCGGTGGTGGCCAGCAGCAGGCCGGTGGTGTTGATGTCCAGGCGGCCGATGGCGATCCAGCGCGCGCCCTTCAGCGGCGGCAGCGACTCGAACACGGTCGGGCGGCCTTCCGGATCATCGCGGGTGGTCACTTCGCCTTCCGGCTTGTTGTAGACCAGCACGCGCGACGGCTCGGCCAGGGCGGTGGCGACGAAGCCGCGGCCATCCAGTTCGATCTTGTCGCCGCTCTTGACCGACATGCCGGTCTGCGCGACTTCACCGTTGACCTTGACCAGGCCTTCGGCGATGCGCTGTTCCAGCGCGCGGCGCGAGCCGAGGCCGGCCTGTGCGAGCACCTTGTGCAGGCGTTCTTCCAGCTTGAACTGTTCGGAGGTGGCTTCGCGCTTCAGCGAGAGCTTGTTACGGGGGGTGTCACTCATCAGTTTTGCTCCGGCCGACGGTTTCGAGGTCGGCCTCTGGTTCGGAATCGGCTTGGTCAACAGCCACGGTCGTCATCGCGACGGCGTTGTCTTCGCGTTCGTTCAGGGGCACCGCGCGCTCGCCCGGCGCGGAATCGGGGTGCCCATCATCGAGGGGCGAAGGTGCTTGCTCATCGGTGGCCGACGCAGGGGCTGCATCGGCGGAATCGGGGGTGTCACTGCCGGCTAGGCTGGCATCATCGTTCGCGGCAGCGCCATCGGCGCCGGCCGAGATGTCCGGACCCTCGGCACCGGCGACGGCCGGCGCATCGCGGTCCAGGGCAAGCTGCGGTTCCAGCTCGCCCAGGTCCTTCAGCTCCGACAGCGGCGGCAGTTCGTCCAGCCGCTTCAGCCCGAAGTAGTCCAGGAAGCCCTTGGTGGTGCCGAACAGCGCCGGTTTGCCGGGCACGTCGCGGTGGCCGACCACGCGGATCCACTCGCGTTCTTCCAGCGCCTGGATGATGTTGCTGCTGACCGCCACGCCGCGCACCTGTTCGATCTCGCCGCGGGTGATCGGTTGCCGGTAGGCGATCAGCGCCAGGGTTTCCAGGGTGGCACGGGTGTAGCGGGTCTTGCGTTCGGTCCACAGCCGGCTGATCCAGCCATGCACTTCGCCGGTGACCTGGTAGCGGAAGCCGGAGGCGACCTCGACCAGTTCCACGCCGCGGCCTTCGCAGGCCTCGCGCAGGCGTTCCAGCGCACGTTCGATGCTGCCCGGCGGTGCCGGTTCCTCTTCCGGGAACAGGTCCTTCAGCTGGGCCAGGGTGAGCGGCTGGCTGGAAGCCAGCAGGGCACCCTCGACAATGCGGTTGATCAGCGATTGATCCATCGGCAGTCAGCGCTCACTCGTCTGCATTGGCGTCGTCGTCGTTGTCGTCGAACTCGCTGCTGAACTGCAGCGGGGCATTGGTGTTGCCGGCCGCCAGCGACTTCACGTAGATCGGCGCCAGCGGTTCTTCCTGGACGATGTCCAGCAGCTGTTCCTTGGCCAGCTCCAGCACCGCCAGGAACGTGACCAGCACGCCCAGCTTGCCTTCTTCGGCGGTGAACAGCCCTTCAAAACGATAGAACTTGCCATCTTCCAGGCGTCCCAGCACTTCGCCCATGCGTTGCCGCACGCTCAGTGCCTCACGCTTGATGGCGTGGCCGCTGAACAGCTCGGCGCGCTTGAGCACGTCGTGCAGGGCCAGCAGCATTTCCTTCAGGTCCACCGGCGGCGGCAGCTTCACCGTGGCACGTTCGGGCATGAAGGCATGTGCCACGGTGGTATCGCGGTCCTGGCGGGGCAGGGCGTCGATGTTCTCGGCGGCCTGCTTGAAGCGTTCGTACTCCTGCAGCCGGCGCACCAGTTCGGCGCGCGGGTCGGCTTCATCGCCTTCCTCGCTGACCGGGCGCGGCAGCAGCATCCGCGACTTCACCTCGGCCAGGATCGCGGCCATCACCAGGTATTCGGCCGCCAGCTCGAAGCGTAGCTCGCGCATCACGGTGATGTACTCCACGTACTGCCGGGTGATCTCGGCAACGGGAATGTCCAGTACATCCAGGTTCTGGCGGCGGATCAGGTACAGCAGCAGGTCCAGCGGGCCTTCAAAGGCATCCAGGATGACTTCCAGCGCGTCCGGCGGGATGTACAGGTCCTGCGGAATCTGCAGGACCGGTTGCCCATGCACCACGGCCAGCGGCATTTCCTGCTGCTGGGGGGCGGGCGGCCGGGTTGGCGGGTTCGCGTCGAGCGCGAGTTCGGAAGTCATCTAATGGAGATCAGGATTGCAACGGACCAGTCGCGGCACCGGGTTCGCCGGGCCAACGCCACGGAGCCCCAAGGCGCCAGACACGCCGGGATCGGCGCGATTCCACACATATCAAACAGCGGGACGCGCCGCGGTAAACGGCAGCGACAGAACTACGGGGAGGTCGTCTACGTGGCCCGGCCGGGTGGTCCGGTTTGAAGCAGCGGGACGGTCGTCGGGGGCTGCGTTGGCCGCAAAAACCGACGGGCCGCTGCATCCAGCCACGTGCAATGGAGTCTAGGGTAAGCCTTTGCCGCGCCAGTGTCCAGCCGGACCGGGGCGGGGGCTGCATTGGCTAGAATCTGCGGACCCGACAACGCAAGCGAGGAAATGCCGGTGTGGTATGTGATCGAAGGGTATGACGGCCAGGATGTGCTGGCGCAGCGGCTGCAGGCGCGGCCGGAACACCTGGCGCGGCTGCACGCGCTGCGCGACGAGGGACGCCTGCTGCTGGCCGGCCCGTGCCCGGCGGTGGACAGTGAAGACCCGGGCCCGGCCGGTTTCAGCGGCTCGGTGGTGATCGCGCAGTTCGAGTCGTTGCCGCAGGCCCAGGCCTGGGCCGATGCCGACCCGTACGTGGCTGCCGGCGTCTACACCCGCGTGCAGGTACGCCCGTTCCGCAAGGTCCTGCCGTGAACGCGGAACGGATCGAGCGGATCCGTGATGCGCTGCAGCAGGCGCTGGCACCCAGCGTGCTCGAGATCGAGGATGACAGCCATCGCCATGCCGGCCATGCCGGCGCGCGCGACGGGCGCGGCCATTTCAACGTCCATGTGGTGAGTGAACGCTTCGCCGGACTGGCTCCGTTGGCCCGGCATCGCGCGGTCTATGCCGCGCTGGGGTCGATGATGGACACCGATATCCACGCGCTGTCCATCCGCGCACATACCCCGTCAGAACAGGGCTGAGCCCTTGTCCCGCACTGTCCTGGCGGGTCCGCAAGGGCCTGGCCACGGACAGGTTTTCATGTCCATTTCGGGACATTCGCCTAACGGACTGTTTACAAGCCCAGATGGAAACGCTTACATTCCGCGCCAATGCTGGTAGGTCCAAGCCGTGGAGGGCGGCTTCGTGAACAAGGCAGCTATCACAATCAAAGACGTCGCACGCGAAGCCCGGGTCTCCGTGGCCACGGTTTCCCGCGCGCTCAACGGGCATGAAAATGTCGCCGAACCGGTCCGCCAGCTTGTGCTGGAGGTGGCCGCACGGCTGCGTTACACCCCGCATGCCGCCGCCCGCAGCCTTAGCAGCCGCCGCACCAATACGGTGGGCGTGGTGCTGCCTGACCTGTACGGCGAATTCTTCTCCGAACTGATGCGCGGCATCGACGGCGTGGCCCGCAACCGCCGCCAGCACCTGCTGGTGTCCAGCTACCACGGCGACCAGGAACAGCAGGGCGCCGCCCTGCGTGCCATGCGCGGCCGCGTCGACGGCCTGCTGGTGCTCTCGCCCTATGCCGAGAGCCCGGGCTTCCTGACCGACAACCTGCCGCAGTCGCTGCCGACGGTGTTGATCAACACCTATCTGCCCGGGCAGGACCATCCGGTGCTGAGCATCGACGACCACGCCGGTGCGATGGCGATGACCCGCCACCTGCTGGACGCCGGCCACCGCCGCATTGCCTTCATTTCTGGCCCGGACCTCAACTTCGACGCGCGCGAGCGCCTGCGCGGCTTCCGTGACGCGCTGGTGGCGTTTGGCAGTGGCGCCGAAGGCATCGAGCTGCCCGGTGATTTCGACGAAGCTTCCGGCCATCGCGCCGGTCAGGAGTTGCTGGCAGCCGGAGCGCTGCCCGATGCCGTGTTCGCCGCCAACGACATGATGGCCCTGGGCTGCCTGTATGCGTTCACGCAGGCTGGTGTCCGTGTGCCGGCCGATGTTGCCCTGGCAGGTTTCGATGACATTCCACTGGCGCGTTTCGTCCACCCGTCGCTGACCACCATGCAGGTCAGCATCGCCGAGCTCGGCGACCGGGCCATGACGCGTCTGATGCAGTTGATGGACGGCACCTCCACGGATGGGACAGGGGACAAGCAGACCCTGGTTCCCCGCTTGATAGTTCGCGATTCCACCACTCCGCCATCCGGCCATTGAAGCCAGAGGCGTTCCTTCTTTTTTTTGACTGATCGCAGGGACCGCGCAAGCGGTTACCGCCACCCGGAGATTGAGTTGATGATGCATACCACCTTCCGCATGCCGGCGCGCCGGCTGCTGAGCACCGCACTGGTCAGCTGCCTGATGCTGGCTGCCGCCCCCAACGTCATGGCGCAGTCGGCCAACGCCAGCCTGCGCGGCCAGGTTGCCGGCGCCCAGGCAGGTACCGAAGTGACCGCCACCAACGTGGCTACCGGTACCGTCCGCCGTGGCACCATCCGCGCCGACGGCAGCTACTCGCTGATGGGCCTGGACCCGGGTACCTATGACGTGGTCGCCAACGGCCAGACCCAGAAGGTCACCGTCACCGTGGCCTCGACCGCGACGCTGAACTTTGCCGGTGCCGCCAGCAGCACCCCCGGTTCGACCGCGGCCACCAACCTGGACACCGTCAACGTCGTCGCGCCGACCCTGCTGCAGGAAGTGCGCACCTCCGAAGTCGGCAAGACCGTCAGCCTGCAGCAGATCCAGACCACCCCGCAGGTGTCGCGCAACTTCCTGGAGTTCGCCGACGCGGTGCCGGGCATGATCTTCACCCGTGACGCCAAGGGCAACACCTCGCTGCGCGGCGGTGCGACCAACGCCGACGGCACCAACGTGTACATTGACGGTGTGGGCCAGAAGAGCTACGTCAAGGGCGGCGGCGTGGCCGGCCAGTCCGGCAGCGCAGGCAACCCGTTCCCGCAGCTGGCCATCGGCGAATACAAGGTCATCAGCGGCAACTACAAGGCCGAGTACGGCCAGGTGTCCAGCGCCGCGATCACCGCTGCGACCAAGTCGGGTACAAACGAGTTCAAGGGCGAGACCTTCTATCGTTACACCAACGACAGTATGCGTGCGATGACCCCGGCCGAACGCCAGCCGGGAAAGAGCAAGGAAGAATCGGCGGAGAAGGAATACGGCTTCGCGCTGGGCGGCCCGATCATCAAGGACAAGGCCCACTTCTTCGTGACCTACGAAGCCAAGCGTTTCGATCTGCCAGTGACCATTGCCCCGAATGGCGCGGTCACCAGTGCTGCCTCGCAGCTGCCGGCGGCGGCCGCCGCCGGCCTGGGCCCGGCCAGCCAGCCGTTCAAGCAGGACCTGATCTTCGCCAAGATCGACGTCGAGCCGACCGACAACGACCGCATCGAGTTCACAGTCCAGGATCGTGACGAGAATCAGCAGCAGTTCAGTGACCAGACCTCCAAGGAGCATGGCAAGGTCACTGACAACACAGACCGTCGTTTCGCGCTGCGCTGGAATCACAGCGGTGAGCGCTTCTACAACGAGCTGATGGTCACCCACGAGAAGTCGTTCAACAACCCGCTGCCGCTGACCCTGGGCAACGGCTACGTGTACACCGCGCCGGACGGCCGTGACATCGACGGCAACACCCCGCAGGAACGCACCATTGTGGAAATCGGTGGTGCCAGCGCCTTCGCCTCGCAGGTGAAGGGCCAGAAGGGCTGGTCGATCGAAGACAACCTGACCCTGGACGGCTTGGAGTGGGCTGGCGACCACACCATCAAGATGGGCGCCAAGTACAAGAAGATCAATCTGTACGCCTCCGACGCGCAGCAGATCAACCCGCAGTTCTACTACACCGTGGGCAACCCGGAATTTGGCATTGATACGCCGTACAAGGCGCAGTTCACCAAGCCGATTACTGGTGTCAGTGGCGTGTTGCCGGAAGTACGCTCGAAGACCACGCAGATTGGCTTGTTCATTCAGGACGATTGGCAGGTCAACGACCACCTGCAGTTGAACCTTGGCCTGCGTTGGGACTACGAGAAGAACCCGACCTACCTGGACTTCGTGACCCCGCCGGAAGTGGTCAGCGCGCTCAATGCGCAGGATCCGCATGGCCCGGCCGGGCAGAGCTACGCGCAGACGCTCGCGTTGAGCGGCCTGAACATCAACGACTACATCAGCAACGGCCACAACCGCAAGGCATTCAAGGATGCCTGGCAGCCGCGGCTGGGCTTCTCGTATGACATCAATGCCGACGAGCAGCATGTGATCCATGGTGGCGCCGGTCGTTCCTACGACCGTGATCTCTTCGACTACCTGGCGTTGGAAACCACCAAGCTGGCCCTGCCGCAGCCGACCGTGTACTTCCGCGACCCGCGCAGCGGAGCCTGCCTGTACGGGCAGAACCCGTGCTTCGATTGGAACCCGAACCTGCTCAATGGCATCGGCAACGTGCAGGCCCTGCTGGGCAGTACCAGCAACGAAGGCCTGGAAGTGGACCTGCTCAACAACAACTTGAAGGTGCCCTACGCGGACCAGTTCAGCCTGGGCATGAGCAACCAGATCGGGGAGTGGCTGACCGACGCCACCATCTCGCGCACGCTGACCTATGATGGCTTCGCCTACACCTTGGGCAATCGCTTCCGCAACGGCAACTTCTTCGACAACCAGATGCTGTGTGGTGCCGAAAAGCCAACCTACGGCCAACCGTGGGGTTGCAACATCCCCGGCTTCGGCAGCCTGATCATTGGCCAGCAGGGCATCAAGACCCGCGCTACCCAGATCCTCCTGTCGGCGCAGAAGCCGTACACCAAGGAAAGTGGCTGGGGTACCTCGATCGCCTATACCTGGACCACTGCGCGCCACAACCGCAACATCGATGAGCACTACTCGTTCGATCGCGGCACCATCGGCGAATACCCATACATCAAGTCCAACGGCGCGCCGCGCCACCGTCTGGTGGTCACGGGCTCCTACGATGGCTTCTGGGGCATCACCTTCGGTGGCAAGCTGACCTTGGCCACCCCGGTGGCGGGCAACGACTGGTCCTGCGTGGCACAGGCCGGCAACCCGAACTGCCTGCCGACCCCGGCCGCCGGCTACCCGGGGGGCAACGGCCGCTTCCTGCTCGGCGGCAAGATCTTCGGCTACCGGTCGCTTGACCTGCAGGCGACCAAGACCTTCAAGCTGGCCGGCGATACCGAGTTGTATGCGCGTATCGACATCATCAACGTGCTCAACTTCGACAACTTCTCCAACCTGAACTACGTGAAGAGCGACGGCAAGCTGCTGGTGAGCTACAACGAGACCGGCGACATCGTCGGTACGCCGCGCCAGGTCAAGGCCGAAGTGGGCTTCCGCTTCTAAGCCCGGGCGGTGATGCATGACCCGATGCCGCCGGCTCGCTGGCGGCATCGGTGAAGACGGCAATGGCCGGCCCCGTGCCGGTCCATTGCCCACGCCGCTGCCGGCCAGGGGGCAGCGGCGTGGGCAATGATCGCGGTGTCAGGCCACGTTTTTCGTGGTTTTTTAAGCACACACCTTGTAAACGATTTCAGATCATTGGACGGTATGCTTTCCCATCGATCAGACCACCGGAGGAACCGCGCCATGCAGGCACGCCATCTGTTGTCCGCCGCAGCGCTGAGCCTGGCCGTGGCCGCCTGCCAGCCGGCCCAGCAGGAACCTGCCAAACCGCGCCCGCCGGTGATCCTGATCGAGGCCGATGCACCGCCTCGGCCCATGAAGCCTGAGCTGCCGCCGCTGTTCGATGACATCGAGCGCCGCACCTTCCAGTTCTTCTGGGATACCACCAACGAGGTCAACGGGCTGACCCCGGACCGCTACCCGTCGCGGCCGTTCGCCAGCATCGCCTCGGTCGGCTTCGCGCTGACCGCCTATCCGATCGGCATCGAGAACGGCTGGGTCAGCCGCAACCAGGCGATCGACCGCACGCTGACCACGCTGAAGTTCTTCCGCGACGTGCCGATGGGCCCGCAGCGCACCGGCAAGGCCGGTTACAAGGGCTTCTACTACCACTTCCTGGACATGCAGGAAGGCCGTCGCTACGACAGCTGGGTCGAGCTGTCATCGGTGGATACCGCGCTGCTGATGATGGGCGTGCTGTTCGCGCAGTCGTACTACGACGGTGATGATCCGCGCGAGAAGGAAATCCGCCAGATCGCCGATACGTTGTACAAGAAGGTCGACTGGCCGTGGCTGCAGCAGCGTGCACCGCTGATCTCGATGGGCTGGTTCCCGGAGAGCGGTTTCATCGACCACGACTGGATGGGCTACAACGAGGCGATGATGGTGTACATCCTCGCCCTGGGCTCGCCGACGCACCCGGTCAGCCCGGACGCGTGGACGGTGTGGACGCGTACCTACGACAACGACTGGGGCGTCTACCAGGGCCAGGAATACCTGTCCTTCGGCCCGCTGTTCGGCCACCAGTACAGCCACGTCTGGATCGACTTCCGCGACATCCAGGACGCTTACATGCGCGAGCGCGGCAGCACCTATTTCCTCAACAGCCGGTCGGCCGCGCTGGCCCAGCGCGAATATGCCATCGCCAACCCGATGCAGTGGAAGGAGTATGGCGAGAACGTGTGGGGCCTGACCGCCAGCGATGGTCCGCAGAACACCACGCAGGAGTACCGCGGCGAGCAGCGCCAGTTCCGCCACTACTCCTCGCGCGGCGCCGGCCTGCGCGAGAACTTTGATGACGGCACCATCGCCCCGACCGCTGCGATCGCCTCGGTGGTGTTCGCCCCCGAGCAGGTGATCCCGGCCACGCTGGAGATGCACAAGCGCTTTGGCGACTACATCTATTCCAGCTACGGCTTCCTGGATTCGTTCAACCCCAGCTTCAACTACGACATCCCGATCAAGACCGGTCGTCTGGTTCCCGATCGCGGCTGGGTCGCCAGCGACTACATCGCCATCGACCAGGGCCCGATCCTGACCATGATCGCCAACTACCGCGATGACTTCGTCTGGGAAGTGATGAAGAAGAACCCGTACATCCGCAAGGGCCTGGAGCGGGCCGGGTTCAGCGGTGGCTGGCTGGCGCCGGAAGGCTCGTTCCAGCCGCTGGAACTGCAGAAAGACGAAAAGGCCGCGGCAGCACGCGCGGTGGGTATCGCCGAATCACGCGCGGCTGCCGCGCAGGAACAGAAGAACAATGCCAACCGCACCACAGGCCAGGGCAAGTAGCCCGATGCCGAACTGGATCGACCGCCTGCGCCGCTGGGCGCTGCCTGCCCTGGCCGCGTTGGCCGTGGCCGGCTGCGCCCGTACCGAACCGGGCACCACCACCGTGCGCTTCTGGGCGATGGGCCGCGAAGCCGAGGTGGTCAGCGAGCTGATCCACGAATTCGAGGCCGAAAACCCCGGCATCAAGGTGGATGTGCAGAACATCCCGTGGACCGCTGCACATGAGAAGCTGCTGACCGCGTTCGCCGCCGACGGCCTGCCGGACGTGTGCCAGCTTGGCAACACCTGGGTGCCGGAGTTCGCCGAACTCGACGCGCTGACCCCGCTGCAGCCGTTCGTGCAGCGCTCCACCGTGGTCGACCCGAAGGACTACTTCCAGGGCATCTGGGATACCAACGTGATCCACGGCGGGCTGGTCGGCGTGCCGTGGTACGTCGATACGCGCCTGATCTACTACCGCAAGGACCTGCTGGCCAAGGCCGGCTACGACCACCCGCCGCGTACGTGGCAGGAATGGGAAGAGCAGATGGCGGCGATCAAGCGCATGCAGGGCCCGAGCCGCTACGCGGTGCTGATGCCGATCAACGAGTTCGAGCAGCAGCTGTCGCTGGCCTTGCAGCAGCCCGACCCGCTGCTGCGTGACGACGACACCCGGGGCAATTTCTCCAGCCCGGGGTTCCGCCGCACGCTGGGCTTCTACGCCAACATGTTCGAGCAGGGCTGGGCGCCGAAGATGTCCGAGACGCAGATCTCCAATGTCTGGGACGAATTCTTCCGCGGCTTCAACGTGTTCTACATCTCCGGCCCCTGGAACATCCGCGAGTTCAAGAAGCTGCAGCCGAAGGAACTGGAAGGGCAGTGGGGCACCGCCGCGCTGCCGGGGCCGGACGGTCCGGGCGCGGGCATCGCCGGTGGTACCAGCCTGGTGATCTTCCGCAAGTCGCAGCAGAAGGAGGCGTCCTGGAAGCTGATCGAATTCCTGTCGCGGCCGGAAATCCAGGCACGCTTCCATTCGATCATTGGCGACCTGCCGCCGCGCCGCAGTGCGTGGAACACGCCGTCGCTGGCCAATGACCCGCTGGCGGCCGCGTTCCGCGATCAGCTGGAGCGGGTCAGGCCGACGCCGAAGGTGCTCGAATGGGAGCGCATCGTGCAGGAAATGCGCATCGTCACCGAGAAGGTGGTGCGCGGTGGCCTGCCGCAGGACAAGGCCGTGGAAGAGCTGGACCAGCGCGTGGACAAGGTGCTGGCCAAGCGCCGCTGGATGCATGAACAACAACGCCTGCAGGAGCGCGCGCCGTCGCCGCAATCGAGCAGCGCCGTGGCCGCCGGGAGCGCGCAATGAAACGTACTTCGCTGGCCGGCTGGATCTTCGCCGGCCCCTCGCTGATCGTACTGGGCGTGTTCTTCGGCCTGCCGGTCGCCTCGGCGCTTGCACTGAGCGTGACCGACTTCGACCTCTATGCACTGGCCGACAGCAGCAACCTGCGCTTCGTAGGCCTGGGCAACTACATCGACCTGCTGCAGACGCCGATGTTCTGGAAGTCGCTGTGGAACACCACCTACTTCGTGCTGATCGGCGTGCCGTTGTCGATCGGCGTGTCGCTGGGCGCGGCGATGCTGCTCAATGCACCGGCCGCGCGCTTCAAGGCCCTGTTCCGCACGGCCCTGTTCGCGCCGGTGGTGACCACGCTGGTGGCGGTGGCGGTGATCTGGCGCTACCTGTTCCATACCAGCTATGGCCTGGTGAACTACGGCCTGGGCCATCTGGGCATCAGCCCGATCGACTGGCTGGGTGATCCCAACTGGGCGATGCCGACCATCATGCTGTTCGCGGTGTGGAAGAACTTCGGCTACAACATGGTGATCTTCCTGGCCGGCCTGCAGGCGATCCCGCATGACCTGTACGAAGCGGCGCGCATCGATGGTGCCTCGCGCTGGAAGCAGTTCCTGCACATCACCCTGCCGATGCTCGGCCCGGTGCTGCTGGTGGTCGGGGTGATTACCGTGTCCGGCTACTTCCAGCTGTTCGCCGAACCCTACGTGATGACCCGCGGCGACCCACTGCAGAGCACCGTCAGCGTGCTGTATTTCATGTTCGAGGAAGGCTTCAAGTGGTGGAACCTGGGACGTGCCTCCGCCGTGGCGTTCCTGCTGTTCCTGATCATCCTGGCGGTGACCACCGTGATGCTGCGTTTCGGCCGCAAGAGGCAGTTGGTATGAGTCGTGAAATCGGCCAGTCGCGCTGGTACCCGTGGATGATCAATGGTGCGTTGCTGGTGCTGGCCCTGGTCAGCCTGGCACCGCTGCTGTGGATGGTCTCGGTCTCGTTCATGCCGCAGGGCGAGGCCAGCCATTTCCCGCCGCCGCTGCTGCCTTCGAGCATCACCACGCACAACTACCATGAACTGTTCGCGCGCACCGGCATGGGCGGCAACTTTGCCAACAGCCTGCTGGTGTCGCTGGGCATCACGATCGGCTCGCTGCTGCTCAACACCATGGCCGGTTACGCTTTCGCCAAGCTCAACTTCGTCGGCCGCGAGCGCCTGTTCCAGGTACTGATGGCGGCGCTGGTGATTCCGGCGCAGGTGGCGATGCTGCCACTGTTCCTGCTGATGAAGCAGCTGGGGCTGGTCAACAGCTTCGGCGGCGTGATCGTGCCGGCGCTGGCCAGCGTGTTCGGCATCTTCCTGGTACGCCAGTACGCACGTTCGATCCCGGACGAACTGCTGGAAGCGGCGCGCATCGACGGGGCAGGGGAGCTGCGCATCTTCTTCCAGATCGTGCTGCCGATGCTCAAGCCGGTACTGGTGACCCTGGCGATCTTCACCTTCATGGGCGCATGGAACGATTTCATGTGGCCGCTGATCGTGTTGACCGACCAGGAGCACTACACTTTGCCGGTGGCGCTGGCCACCCTCTCGCGCGAACACATCATGGACGTGGAAATGATGATGGCTGGCGCGGTGGTCACCGTGGTTCCGGTGCTGGCGCTGTTCCTGGTGCTGCAGCGGTACTACATCCAAGGTCTGTTGCTGGGGAGCGTCAAGGGATGAAGCGAGCGATCGCCGTTGGACTGGGACTGTTGTGGACCTCCCTGGCGATCGCCGCACCACCGGCACTGCCGGCGCCGAAGGTGCTGGACGACTTCGACGATATCGGCGCCTGGAAACTGGTGCTGTCCGACCAGGTCAGTGGTTCGCTGCGGCCGGTCAGTGGCGCCGGCGGCGGCCGTGCCCTGTGCCTGGACTATGATTTCCACAAGGTCTCCGGCTACGTCGGCATCCGCCGCGCGCTGAACATCGACTACCCGGTCAACTACCGTTTCGGCTTCCAGTTGCGTGGTGATTCGCCGGCCAACGACCTGCAGTTCAAGCTGATCGATGCCAGCGGCGACAACGTCTGGTGGGTCAACCGCCCGGGCTACAGCTTCCCCAAGGCGTGGACACCGGTCGAATACCGGCGTCGCCAGATCGACAAGGCGTGGGGGCCGTCGCCCGAGAAGGAGATGGCGCGCAGCGCCGCGGTCGAGTTCACGATCTACAGCAAGGTCGGTGGCCGCGGCACGGTGTGCTTCGACAAGCTGACCCTGCAGGGCCTGCCACCGCAGGATGATTCGGCACTGGTGCCATCGGTCATCGCCGATACCGCCACCGCGCTGCAGGACCGCATGATCGATGGCAAGGGCGATACGTTCTGGATCAGCGGCGGGGTCAAGCAGCAGACCATCAGCCTGGACCTGCACAAGAGCCGCGAGATCGGCGGTGCGGTGATCGACTGGCTGCCGAACCTGGAAGCCAATCGTTACACCGTGCGGACGTCCGAAGATGGCCGGGACTGGCGCACTGTGCGCGAGGTGACCGGCGGTGCGGGTGGCCGCGACTGGCTGGCGCTGCCGGACACCGACGCACGCTACGTGCGTTTCGACCTGCTCGATGGCCCGAACTGGCGCTATGGCATCCGTGACATCACGCTCAAGCCGCTGGCGTTCGCCGCCACGCCGAACGCCTTCCTGTCCTCGGTGGCGGCCGACCTGCCGCGCGGTTCGCTGCCGCGTGCGTATGTGGGCGAACAGCCGTACTGGACCCTGCTCGGCCTCGATGGCGGCCAGGAACAGGCGCTGATCAGCGAGGACGGTGCGCTGGAGCCGGCCAAGGGCAGCTTCAGCATCGAGCCGTTCATCCGCCTCGACGGCAAGCTGCTGGACTGGTCGAAGGTGGCCACTACCCAGTCGCTGCAGGACCACTATCTTCCGATCGCCAACGTCGACTGGGTGCACGAGAAGGCCGGCCTGGCGGTGACCAGCTTCGTGCAGGGCACGCCGGAGCGCGCGCAGTTGATCGGCCGCTATCGGCTGAGCAATCCGGACAAGGTGGCGCACGAGTACACCCTGGCGCTGGCGATCCGCCCTTGGCAGGTCAACCCGCCGACCCAGTTCCTCAACACCGTCGGCGGCTTCAGCCGCATCGATGCGCTGGACGTGGGCGAACAGCTGGTACGCATCAACGGCGAGCCGCGCATCTATCCACTGCAGGTGCCCGATGCCCGTTTCGCCAGCACGTTCGATGGCAAGCTCGATGCGATGCATCTTGCGTCCGGGAAGTATCCGGCCACTACGGCAGTGAAGGACAGTACCGGCATGGCGTCCGGTGCGCTGCTGTATACGATCAAGCTGGAACCCGGGCAGAGCCGCGAAGTGGCAGTGGTGCTGCCGCAGACCGGGAGCTGGGCGCCGCAGGCGCTGGACGTGGCCAAGGCGCAGGCGCAGGTGGCCGAACAGTGGCGGCACGCGCTGGGCGTGGTCTCGCTGCAGGTGCCGGCGGCAGGCCAGGCCCTGGTCGACACCCTGCGCACCGCCGTGGCGCACATGCTGATCTCGCGGGTCGGCCCGCGCCTGCAGCCGGGCACGCGCTCGTACGCGCGCAGCTGGATCCGCGACGGCGCGATGATTTCCGAAGGCCTGCTGCGCATGGGGCGCAGCGATGCCGTGCGTGACTACATCAACTGGTATGCGCCTTACCAGTTCGAGAACGGCAAGGTGCCGTGCTGTGTCGATGCGCGCGGCAGCGACCCGGTGCCGGAGAATGACAGCCACGGTGAGCTGATCTACAGCATCGCCGAATATGGGCGCTATACCGGCGACAGCACCTTCGCCGAGCTGATGTGGCCGCACGTGCAGGGCGCCTACAGCTACATGGAGCAGCTGCGTGCCAGCGAGCGTACCGAAGAGAACCGTGCGCGCAATCCGGCGTTCTACGGGATGATGCCGGCCTCGATCAGCCACGAAGGCTATTCGGCCAAGCCGATGCATTCGTACTGGGATAATTTCTGGGCGTTGCGCGGCTACAAGGACGCAGCATCGCTGGCGGCCCAGCTGGGCAAGGTCGAAGCGATGCAGATCGCCGAGTCGCGTGACCAGTTCCGTGATGACCTGCAGGCGTCACTGCTGTCGGCGATGCAGCAGCACAACATCGACTACCTGCCGGGCTCGGCCGAGCTGGGCGATTTCGACGCGACCTCGACCACCATCGCGCTGGCGCCGGGCGGCGAGCAGGGCCGGCTGCCGCAGCAGGCGTTGGAGGCGACCTTCGAGCGCTACTGGAAGGAATTCGTGGCCCGCCGCGATGGCAAGCGCGAGTGGAAGGACTACACGCCGTACGAATGGCGCAACGTCGCCGCCTTCGTTCGCCTGGGCTGGCGCGATCGCGCCTGGCAGGCGACCGAGTTCTTCTTCAAGGACCGTGCGCCGCAGGCCTGGAACCAGTGGGCCGAAGTGGTCTCGCGCACGCCGCGCAAGCCGTTCTTCGTCGGTGACCTGCCGCATGCCTGGGTCGCCTCGGACTTCGTGCGCTCGGCCCTGGACATGTTCGCCTACAGTCGTGACATGGACGATGCGCTGGTGTTGGCCGCCGGCATCCCGACGGCCTGGCTGCAGGGCGAGGGCATCGCCGTGCAGGGCCTTCGCACGCCGCAGGGCCAGCTCAATTACCGCCTGCAGCGCAGCGACAAGCAGCTGGTGCTGGAGGTGCAGCCGGGCCTGGTGCCACCGGTCGGTGGCGTGGTGTTGCCGTGGCCGTACGCCGGTGATCCGGGCGAGGCGACCATCAACGGCGAAGCGGCCGAATGGATCAACAAGGAACTGCACGTGCACCAGCTGCCGGCACGGGTCGAGATCGATGTACCGGGCGCGGTGCGCCGCGCCGAGCGCAAGGGGCAGTAACGATGAAGCACCAAGGGGAGGGAGCGCGTGCGACGGTGCGCGCCCTGGGGCTGGCCATTGCATTGGCATTGCCAGGGCTGACGCTGGCGGCGGTGCCGCAGGTCGCATCGCCAGCGGTGGACATCGCCAGCGCGCCAGGCATGAGCATGGTCACCTTCAACCTCCATCATGACCGCGAAGACTGGCCAAGCCGCCGCCGTACCATCCTGGCCGAACTCAAGCGCTTGCAGCCCGATGCCATCGCGCTGCAGGAGGTGATCCAGCGCCGCAACGTGCGCAACCAGGCGCAGTGGCTGGCCAGCCAGCTCGGCTACAAGTACGTATTCGTGTCCACCGATCCGGTGGGTGCGCCGAAGCGTTACGGCAATGCGTTGCTGACCCGGCGGCCGATCCTCGCCCAGGGGGACCATCTGCTGCTGCCATTGGACGACTACCGCACGGTGGCCCACCTGCGCATCGACGTCGACGGCACGCCGGTGAACGTCTACGCCACGCATCTCAACGAGCGCAACGACGAGAGTGGTCAGCGCATCCGCCGTACCCAGGTCGAGGACCTGCTGCGCTTCATCACCGCTACCTCGGCCGGCGCGCCGGTGGTGATCGCGGGCGACTTCAATGCGCTGGTGGACGCAGGTGACCTGAGCGAGCTGCGCAGCCATTACGGCGACAGCTATGGCAGCGTGCACGTCAACACCGACCTGGCCGGGGTCAGCACCTTGAACCGGCACTATTACCAGGCACCTTCGCGTATCGACCACATCTTCTTCCAGCAGGACCGGATGGTCGCGCGCGAAGCGAAGCTCCTGTTCGACCAGCCAGATGACAGCGGTCGCTGGGCCTCGGACCACTACGGCGTGTGGACCCGGTTGCAGTTCGCGCCGACGCGCTGATGTCCTGGTAGGTGCCAACCTTGGTTGACACGGACGTGTCCGCGTTCGCTCGAACAACGGCGCCAACCAAGGTTGGCCTCTACCAGAGCGCTGCACGCGCCCGGCGCACAAACAGAAACGGCGGGGATCATCGATCCCCGCCGTTCCTTTTCACGCGACCAGATCGCGATCAGTTCGCCGGCGGCGTGCGCTTGGCGGCGTCTTCGTCTTCTTCGTCGGCCTTGGCTTCGGCCGCCTGGGCGGCGGCATCGGTGTGACCATCGGCGGCCGGATCGATCGACGGCGTCACCACCGCATCGGCGACCGGGGCCGCAGCTTCCACCGGTGCGGCTTCAACTGCCACCGGAGCGACGGGCTGTTCGGCGACCGGTGCGGTCTTGACAACCGGCTTGGCTTCAACCGCGGGAGCGGCCTCCACCACCGGGGCGGCCTCAACGGCCAGCGGCTCGGCTTCGACCGCCGGAGCGGCTTCAGCGATTTCTGGCTTCGATTCCACGACCGGCTTCACTTCGACCACCGGAGTGGCTTCAACGGCCGGGGCAGCCTCAACCACGACCGGCTTGGCTTCGACCGCCGGTGCTGCAGCCACCACCGGCTGGGCCGGGGTCGCCGCGTCGATGGCATCGAGCATGCTGGTCTGCACCGGCGAAGATGCCGGTTCGGCCTTGGCCACGGTATTGATCGGGGCCTGTACCTCGGCCACCACCGGTGCAGCGGCATCGACCACGGTGCTGCTCACCACCGCGACCGGCGCGGCGACAACAGCGGCGGCGGCACGGACCGGCTTTCCGGATTCGGCAGCGGTCGGTTCGACTTCGTCATCGAAATCGAATTCCGGTTGCGGACGGGCCGGCTGCGCGGCCGCGACCGGAGTGGTCCCGGCGACGCTGTCGTTGCTCTGCTCGGCGACATCAGCGGCATCGGTGTCATCACTGTCGTCCGCGTCGTCCTGATCATCGCCCAGGCCATCGCTGCCGGCAGCGTTCTCGGCGCCACCACGACGGCGGCGACGGCCACCACGACGGCCACGGCGGCGGCGGGTCGCGCCTTCACCGGCCTGCTCGCCGTTGGCGTCGACAGCAGCCTCTTCACCGGTCACGGCAATCGCCTCGGCCTCGTTGCCGGCGTTGGCAGTGGTGTCGGCCGGTGCAGTGGCTTCCGCCGGAGCGGAGGCGGCCGGCGCAACCGGCGCCACCGGCGCAGTGGCTTCCTGAGCGGTCACCCCATTGGCGGCGACCGCCGTGGCGGCCACGGCGGCAGCCGCGGTCACGGCCTCGGCCGGTGCCTCGGCGGTGCTGCGCTGCGGCTTCTCGGCCGGCTTGTCACCGTCCTGCGGCTGGCGCGGCTGCTTGGGCTGCTTCAGCTTCGGCTGCTGCTGGTTCTGGTTCTGGCCCTGCTGCTCGTTGCGCGGCTTGTTCTGCTGATGCGGCTGCTGGCCGTCCTTCTGCTGCGGCTCCTTCTGCCTGCCCTGCTGCGGCTGCTGCTGGGCATTGCCGTTGTTGCCGTTGCGGCCGTCCTTGCGCTGCTCACCGCGCTCCTTGCGGTTGCCGCCATCCTTCTGCTGCTGAGCGTTGCCGTTGCCACGGTTGTCGTCGCGGCGATCCTTGCGGTCCTTGTTGCGATCCTTGTTGCGGTCCTTGCGGCCGCCGTCCTGCTGCTGGCGGGCAACAGGAGCCGCCGGTGCCGGTGCCGGCGCCGGTTCGCCACCGAACACGCGCTTGAGCCAACCGATCACGCCGCCGCTCGGGGCCGCTGCAACCGGCGCTGCCACGACCGGGGCCGGTGCCGCTGCGGCCGGCTCCACTTCCTCGCGCACCGGGGCGGGGGAGGTGTGCTTGACCTGGGTCACCGCCGGCGGCGGGATGTTCAGCTGGCCCTTGGTCAGGGCATGCACCGGCAGCTTGCGCGGGGTGCCGCGCTGGTAACTGGGCTTGTTGCTCTCTTCACCCA
This sequence comes from Stenotrophomonas sp. CASM110, assembly GCF_049384345.1. Lineage (NCBI taxonomy): Bacteria > Pseudomonadati > Pseudomonadota > Gammaproteobacteria > Lysobacterales > Lysobacteraceae > Stenotrophomonas > Stenotrophomonas sp. CASM110. The sequence goes on along the minus strand of NZ_JBMRGI010000009.1, from coordinate 53,370 downwards.
GCTCGTTCTCGCGCAGGCGGGTGACGGTGTAGTGCGGGGTGTGCAGCTGCTCGTCGGCGACGATCACGATCGGCGCCTCGTGGCGCTGCTCGATCTCGCGCAGGGCACTGCGCTTTTCGTTCAGCAGGTAATTGGCGATCTCCACCGGCGCCTGGACCAGCACCTGCCCGGTGTTTTCCTTCATCGCATGCTCTTCGGCAACGCGGATGATCGACAGCGACAGCGACTCGACGCTGCGCATGCGGCCGTGGCCGTCGCAACGCGGGCAGACGATCTGGCTGGATTCACCCAGGCTCGGGCGCAGGCGCTGGCGGCTCATTTCCAGCAGGCCGAAGCGCGAGATGCGGCCGACCTGGACGCGCGCACGGTCGTACTTCAGCGCGTTGGCCAGGCGGTTCTCGACCTCGCGCTGGTGCTTGTTGGAGGCCATGTCGATGAAGTCGATCACCACCAGGCCGCCCAGGTCGCGCAGGCGCAGCTGGCGGGCCACTTCCTCGGCCGCTTCCAGGTTGGTCTGGAACGCGGTGTCCTCGATGTCGCTGCCCTTGGTGGCGCGCGAGGAATTGACGTCGACCGCGGTCAGCGCTTCGGTCTGGTCGACCACGATCGAGCCGCCCGACGGCAGGCGCACGTTGCGCTCGTAGGCGCCCTCGATCTGCGACTCGATCTGGAAGCGGTTGAACAGCGGGATGTCGTCCTTGTAATGCTTGAGCTTGCGCAGGGTCTGCGGCATCACCTGCTGCATGAACTCGCGGGCGTGCTCGTACATCTCCTCGGTGTCCACCAGGATCTCGCCGATGTCGGCGCGCAGGTAGTCACGCAGGGCGCGCACGATCAGGCGCGATTCCTGGTAGATCAGGAACGGAGCCGGCTTGCTCAGTGCGGCTTCGGCGATGGCGCGCCAGACATTGAGCAGGTAGTCCAGATCCCACTGCAGCTCTTCCGCATCGCGGCCGACGCCGGCGGTACGGATGATCACGCCCATGTCGTCGGGAATGTTCAGCTTGTCCAGGGCGTCCTTCAGCGCGGCCCGGTCTTCGCCCTCGATGCGACGGGAAACGCCGCCTGCGCTGGGCGAGTTCGGCATCAGCACCATGTAGCGGCCGGCCAGCGAGATGAACGTGGTCAGGGCGGCGCCCTTGTTGCCACGCTCTTCCTTGTCGACCTGGACGACGATCTCCTGGCCTTCCTTCAGCAGCTCGCGGATGCCGGCCTTGTTGTGGTCGACACCGGCCTGGAAGTAGTCGCGGGAGATTTCCTTCAGCGGCAGGAAGCCATGGCGGCCACCGCCGTACTCGACGAAGGCGGCTTCCAGCGAGGGCTCGATGCGGAAGATCCGGCCCTTGTAGATGTTGGACTTCTTCTGTTCCTTCGACGGCTGTTCGATGTCGATGTCATACAACGACTGGCCATCCACGATGGCAACACGCAGCTCTTCAGCCTGCGTGGCGTTGATCAGCATTCGCTTCATTGTTGCGTTCCTCGCAAGCGGCTACCGCGCGGAACGCCATGGGGTTTCGCCTCTGGACACGGTTCGCCGCCCATTCGCGCAAGCGCGGGGAGGGCGGCTTGGGTTTCCAGCGCTACGACACCACGGCAGGCCGCGGGAGCGCTTCACTCTTATGGGTTTTGGGGTGTTACAGGCCGCAGGCAGCTGTCAGCCAGGCTGGAGCGCCACGCGGGACATGTTCAGCACGGTTGCGTGTCAGGCATCCGGCGATGGCCGGGAAGGCCGGTGAGCCGCTAACATGGCCGCCCCGCGGGCGGTGGTCGCGCACTGTGCCGGATTCGTCGGAAGCTGGGCTTCTGGCCCTGAGTAACTTCCAACGAAATCAATCCCTTATCTCGCCCCCCGAGTGTAACAGAATAAACAGCCTGATGACCGCCCAAGACCCCACCAAACCCGCTGGCGACAAGCCTTCCGTGCGCATGATCACCGTTCCCGCCGACCGCGCCGGCCAGCGCCTGGACAACTTCCTGCTCGGCCAGCTGAAGGGCGCCCCGCGCAGCCTGGTCTACAAGCTGGTGCGCAGTGGCCAGGTTCGGGTGAACGGTGGCCGCGCCAAGGCCGAACGCAAGCTCGAGGCCGGTGACGAGGTGCGCGTGCCACCGGTCCGTCTCACTGAGGAGGGAGACAAGGCCGGTCCGCCGGAGGCGTTCATGCGCCGCCTGGAGCAGGCCATCGTCTTCGAGGACGCCCGCCTGCTGGCCCTGAACAAGCCGACCGGCGTGGCCAGCCACGGCGGCAGCGGCATCAGCTTCGGCGCCATCGAGACCCTGCGCGCGCTGCGCCCGGGGCAGACCCTGGAGCTGGTCCACCGGTTGGATCGCGACACCTCGGGCCTGCTGATCGTGGCCAAGAAGCGCTCGGCGCTGAGCGAACTGCAGGCCTTGCTGCGTGAAGACCACGGCGCCGGCATCCGCAAGCGCTACCTGACGCTGCTGGCCGGGCGCATGCCCGACGGCGTGATGACGGTCGACGCACCGCTGCACGTGGGCCTGCGCCAGGGCGGCGAGCGCCATGTGCAGGTCAATGCGATCGGCAAGGAGTCGATCAGCCACTTCCGGGTGCTGGAACGCCGCGGTGGCCATTCGTACTGCGAAGTCCGCATCGAGACCGGCCGTACCCACCAGATCCGCGTGCACGCCCAGCATCTGGGGCATCCGGTGGCCGGTGACGACAAATACGGCGATCCAGCGGTCAACAAGCGGCTTCGTGAGCAGATCGGGCTGAAGCGCTTGTTCCTGCATGCGGCCTCGCTGGAGTTCGCGCTGGATGACGGCAAGAGCCCATACGTATTGAACGCGCCGCTGGCGGATGAGCTGGTCGAGGCGCTGGACCGGCTGAAGTAAGGATCTCCCGTAGCGTCGAGTCACGCTCGACTGCGCCTCGGTCGGGCCGCGCGGAAAGCCAGTCGAGCATGGCTGGACTCTACAGGGCGAGCCGGGAACCCCTCACCACTTGAACAGCACCAGGCTGATCGCCAGCGTGCCCATGCCGGCCACCAGTCCGTAAACCGTCTCGTGGCCCTTGGCATAGCGCTTGGCCGCCGGCAGCAGCTCATCCAGCGCCAGGAACACCATCACGCCGGCGATCAGGCCGAACACCCAGCCGAACGTGGCGTGCGACAGCGATCCTGACAGCAGCCAGTAGCCAAGCGCCGCGCCCACGGGCTCGGCCAGGCCGGACAGCAGGCTGGCACTGAACGCGTAGAACTTGTTCTGGGTGGCGAAGTACACCGGCACCGCGATCGCGATGCCCTCGGGAATGTTGTGGATGGCGATGGCGAAGGCCAGTGGCATGCCCACCGATGGGCTTTCCAGCGTGGCAAAGAAGGTCGCCAGCCCTTCCGGGAAATTGTGTGCGGTGATCGCAACCGAGGTCAGCAGCGCGACCCGCTTCAGGTACTCGCGGCTGTTCTCGCGGAACGCAGGGTCCTGTTTGTCCAGGCTGTCATGCGGATTGGGAATGAAGTGGTCGATCAGTACGATCACGATCACGCCCAGCAGGAAGGCCAAGGTGCCGTAGGTGAAGCCGGTGCGCTCGCCATACGCCAGTGCAAACGACGCAATGGACTTGTTGAGGATCTCCGACAGCGACACATAGACCATCGCGCCACCGGCAAAGGCCAGGCCGAACGCCAGCAGGCGCGGGCTGGGGCGGCGCGAGAACAGCACCAGCAGGCTGCCGATCGCGGTGGCCAGGCCTGCGGCAAGCGTGACCGCCAGTGCGATCCAGATGTTTTCAGGGGGAATCTGCAGCATCAACCCACGCGATCCTGGTCAACAGACAGCCGCCCCGGGCAGGGCCGGGGCGGCGAGGGCGAGGCGGGCGTCGGCAGGCCCCGTCGGGGTGCGCGCGATCAGCCGCCGCGGCGCAGGCGTTCTTCGATGGCGAAGCACTGGTCCGGCTTCGGCTGTGGCGGGTTGAAGCTGACAGGAACCTGGATGGTGGCCGGCACCGGTTGGCCGTTACGGGTGGCGGCCTTGAACTGCCAGCCCTGCACGGCGGTCTTGGCCAGTTCGTCCAGCTGCGGGTTGCCAGCCCCGGTCAACAGCGCAACCTCGCTCGGCTTGCCGTCGGTGCCGATGGTCACCTTGAAGGTGCTGGTGCCGCCCACGCCCATGCAGGCCAGTTCCAGCGGGTACTGCGGCGGCGGCGTCTTCACCGCGGCCACTTCGGTCGGCGGCGGTGGTGGCGGTGACGGCGGTTCGGACGCGCCACAGCCGGCCAGGCCGGTCGCAGCGATCAGGGACAGGCTCAGCAAACGTACGTTCATGGCAGTTGCTCCGTCAGGGCCGAAGTCTTGGCCGCGCAGATGAAGTCGTTCTCGCTCAGCCCGCCCACATCGTGGGTGGAGAAGCGCACGACCGCGCGGTCGTAGTGCACGCCCAGGTCCGGGTGGTGGTCCTCGCGGTGGGCGATCCAGGCCAGCGCGTTCACGAAGGCCATGGTGGCGTAGTAATCCTTGAAGCGGAAGGTACGCGACAGGGCCTGGTCACCCTCGCTCAGCTCCCAGCCGGGAACCTGCGGCAGCAGTTCGGCCAGGCGGGCCTCGCCGAGCTTGTGGTCGCTGCCTTTGCGCGGCACGCAACGGGCCTGGGCCAGTGGAATCAGGTCGGCCATGGGAATCTCCACCTCGTGTTGACTGAACAATGCGCCGGACGGTGTATAAACCGAATGAGCGGCTGACGCTTACTTGGCTAGAATAGCCTGATGATCCAGATCTCCGACACTGCCCAGACCCATTTCCGCAAGTTGATCGAACGCGAGGGCGTGCCCGGCATGGGCGTGCGCCTGAGCGCGGTCGACCCCGGTACGCCGCGCGCCGATGCCCGGCTGGAATTCGCCGAACCGACCGACCTGCTCGGTGACGAGTGGGCGGTGGACTGCGATGGTTTCACCCTCTATGTCGACGCCGGCAGCGTTGGCTGGCTCGATGGCGCCGAGATCGACATCGTCGCCGGCACCGCCGGTGCCCAGCAGCTGACCATCAAGGCGCCGCGCATCAAGGGCGAAGCGCCGGGTGATGCGGCCTCGCTGGTCGAACGCGTGCACTGGGTGGTGGAGAACGAAGTCAATCCGCAGCTGGCCTCGCATGGCGGCAAGGTGGCCGTGCAGGAAGTCTCGTCCGACGGCGTGGTGCTGCTGCGCTTCGGTGGTGGCTGCCAGGGCTGCGGCATGGCCGATGTGACGCTCAAGCAGGGCATCGAAAAAACCCTGATGGGCCGCGTGCCGGGCGTGACCGCCGTGCGTGACGCGACCGATCATGACAGCGGCCACGCGCCTTACATTCCGCGCGGCAACGTCGCCTGATCGCTGACGCGTGCCTCTGACCCGGGCCGAGCAACTCATTGATCTGCTGCTGGCGCGCCAGCAGCCCCGCGCCGTCCTCGAGAAGTCCACGCGCCTGCCCTATGGCTGGGCGCTGTGGCTGCGCTCGCTGGGGCCACTGCCGCGGCCGTTCCATGCCCGCGAGGTGATCGCAGTTTTCCTGCCGCGCCCGCTGCCGGGCCCGCCAGGCCAGTCGCCGCGGCTGTCGCCGTGGCAGGCGCTGCGCCGATTGTTCTGGCAGGACTGGGACGCCGCGCCGCGCGACCAGCGCTGGATGCGCTGGACCTCGGCACTGGTCAGTGCACTGCTGCACCTGCTGTTCTTCGTGCTGTTGCTGTGGGTGGCGGTGATCCGTACCAGCGCGCCGGACGAAGAGGGCACCGAGGGCGAGCGCGTGCAGGTGGAGTTCGTCGGCCGCGCGTCGCAGGAAGGCGGTGGCGATCAGCCGGGCGCCGAAGCGGCTGCGGCTGCGGCGGCAGGTCGGGTTGCGCCGGGCCAGGAGGCGGGCGCTGCCTCGGCCCCTGCGCCGCGTCCGGTGGCTGCCGAAACCACCGCCTCATCCCCGGCATCCGCGCCGACCGCCAGCGTTCCACCACCGCCAGCCGACGCCGAGCCGGCGCCGGTGGCCGCGCCGCCGCCTTCGCCCGTCCAGGCCACCGAAGTGGCGCAGGCCAGCACGGATTTCGTGGTGCCGCCGGTCAGTGTGCCGCGCACCGAAGTCAGCGTCGTGCCGCGTGACAGCACACCCGCCGTGCGCGAGCGCAGCGTGCAGCCGGTGCAGGCGCCGCCGACACCAAGCCCGGTGCGTACCCCGGAACTGGCCGTGCGCACGCCGCAGGTGCGTGACATCCAGGTGCGCGAACGCGAAGTCAGTACGGTCGACGCGCCGGTGGCTCCCCAACCGCTGCGCAGCGCGGAAGTGCAGGTGCGCGTGCCGCAGCAGGACGTGCAGGTGCGCGAACGTGAAGTGCAGGCCGTGGCCGATCCGCAGGTGCGGATGGCGGCGGTGGCCGGGCGTGAGCCCGCCGTACGCGCGCCCACTGGCCGCGACGTGCAGGTGCGGGAACGTGAAGTGGCCTCGGCACCGGTGGCAGCGCCGGCATCCTCCAGTGGCAGTGCCACGGCGACGCCCGCGACTGCGGCCCAGGGCAGCGCGACGCAGGCGAGCAGCAGCGCGCGTCCGTCAGCATCCAGCAGCACACCCGCAAACGCGGGAGCGCGCCCGGCGCCTGATCCAGGCAACTGGGCGACGCCTGCCAAGGGCGATGACTGGGGGTCTTCCAGCCGCAACCGCGACGGCAGCAGCAACGGTACCCGCCAGGCCAGTACCGCCGGCAAGGGCAGCGGCCTGTTCAATGCCGATGGCAGCGTGCGCGTGCCTGGCCAGGAGGGCGATGGCCATGCCGCGCGCGGTGCGCCCGGCGGTGCCAACGACGGCTGGAGCAAGGAGCGCATTGCGCAGTCCGGCACCTGGCTGAAGCGCCCGCCGTACGACTACACGCCGACCTCGTTCGACAAGTACTGGGTGCCGCAGGAATCGCTGCTGGCCGAATGGGTGCGCAAGGGCGTCAAGGCGATGGAGATTCCATTGCCGGGCACCAACACAAGGATCTCCTGCGTCATTTCGATCCTGCAGGCCGGTGGCGGCTGTGGCCTGACCAACCCCAACATGCAGGACCAGCCGGCCGTGGCACGACCGCCGCCGGACATCCCGTTCAAGAAGGAACTGCAGGAAGACAACGGGAGCCGCTAAAGCTTCGGCCGCGCCCGATGCGCTGGCCGGCCCGCGCTTTGGTAGATGCCGACCTTGGTTGGCACAGAAGCGCCGACCAAGATCGGCCTCTGCCAAGGCGTCAGTGCATGCCGGCCAAGGCAGTGACCTTACGCGCTCTGCGACAGGAACACCCAGAACGGTACGTCGCGGCCGACCCAGTCACGGCTGGCCTCGTCCATCACGTCCAGCAGGGTGTCGAAGTCCTTCTGCGGACCGGCGCGCAGCGCGTCCACGTCGGCCAGGAACAGCGCGTAGCCATTGGCCGGCAGCCATTGCAGGTCGCGCAGGTTGTCCGACAGCGCATCCCAGTTGCCGCCGAAACCGGCCGGGAAATCCAGCTGTGCGGCCAAACGGGCGAGCAGGGTGCGCTTGTCCGCGACGCCCTCCAGATCGATGCGGATCACTTTCAGGCCGGCATCGCGCATCGCCGCGGCCAGTGCGCCGATGTCGTCGCTGTCGATGGCGTAGACGCCGGCGTTGTTGATGTCATGCAGGCCAAGGCCGAAATCATCGTGGCTCATCACTGCGCTCCCTGGGCCGGTACGGTGAAGCTGCGGAATGACGCGTAATGGTCGTCGGTGTAGTACCACGCTTCCGGCGGATCGCCGCCGGTGACGATGCGACGCGTGCCACGCGTAGGCGCGCCAGGGGTGTCGACGGTGTATTCGCGGTAGTAGCCGCGCGCGCGCTGCGGCAGTTGCTGCTCGCGGTTGCCGAAGGTACTGCCGTCCTGGCGGTGCGGGAATGGACCGCCACGCTGGATCAGGGCGATGGTCGCGCGCGCTTCGGCGGGCAGGAACGCGGGAAGTCCGCTGTCCTTGCCGGGCGAGGCGGTGGCCGGCGCGCGCGCGACAGGCGTGCCCTGCAGGTCGGGCGCGAACTGCGGTGCCGGGGGCCGCTGCAGGAAATGGTTGGCGACCAGGCCGAGCAGCAGCAGGGCGATGGCGGTGATCAGCAGCCGGGGGTTGCGCATGGGCAGGGGCGGGCGAGGGTAGTGCACGCACTGTAGCGCCTGTGCGCTGCACGGTGCATGAGGAGCGCGCTGCGTCACTGCTGCGTAACAATTGCCGTCGTGCTCACTGGCAGGACGCAATTTCCTTTACATCCCCCTTGGTAATCTGGCGGTCTGTCCCCATCATTCACCGCGCACCGCCCGACATCGTCGGGTGCCCTCGCAATCAGGAGATGCATCATGGCCTACACCCTGCCCAAGCTGTCCTACGCCTACGACGCGCTGGAACCGCATATCGATGCGGCGACGATGGAAATCCATCACACCAAGCATCACCAGACCTACATCAACAACGTCAACGCGGCGCTGGAAGGCACCGAGTACGCTGACCTGCCGGTCGAAGAGCTGGTGAAGAAGCTCAAGTCGCTGCCGGAGAACCTGCAGGGCCCGGTGCGCAACAACGGTGGTGGCCATGCCAACCACTCGCTGTTCTGGACCGTGATGGCCCCCAATGCCGGCGGCAACCCGGTGGGCGACGTGGCCAAGGCCATCGACAAGGACCTGGGCGGTTTCGACAAGTTCAAGGATGCCTTCACCAAGGCCGCGCTGACCCGTTTCGGCAGTGGCTGGGCGTGGCTGAGCGTGACCCCGGACAAGAAGGTCGTGGTCGAGAGCACCGGCAACCAGGACAGCCCGCTGATGGAAGGCAACACCCCCATCCTCGGCCTGGACGTGTGGGAACACGCGTACTACCTGAAGTACCAGAACCGCCGCCCGGAATACATCGGCGCGTTCTTCAACGTCATCGACTGGAACGAAGTCGAGCGCCGTTACCAGGAAGCGATCGCCTGATCGCGTGACGGGATGACATGAGAAGGCCGGGGGAGACCCCGGCCTTTTCTGTTGCAGCAGTCGTTCGATAGTGCCGGCCGCAGGCCGGCAACCGTGCAGTACCGGGGGAGCCGGCCAGCGGCCGGCACTACCTATTCCGCAGTGGCCGTATCGCCCTGCAGGCGCAGGGTCGCCATCACACCCAGACGCAGGCCGGGCAGGTCGCCGTCGGCCGGCAGCAGGATCGGCTGCTGGCGGATGCCGCCGAAATGCTTGACCTGGAACAGCACATCCAGGCCGTGGCCGCTGCTGCCGCCCCCACTGGCCGCCGGCGCCTCGGCACGGCCGCCGGGATTGCGCCGGGCCGGCTGGAACCCCGGCGTGCTGCGCACCAGTTCCACCGTGCTGGCCGAGAAATCGCCGGCAATCAGGCTCGGCATGCCTTCGGCGGTGGCGCCGATCCAGGTCATCAGGTCGCTGGTCTGGTGCTGGCGGGCGCTGGCCTCGTCCGGGTCCGGGCGCAGCCGCGCCACATAGATGTTGACCAGCGCCTCGCCCAGCCTCAGCCGCATCATGCCGGCCGCGCTGAAGGTGCCGGGAGGATGCAGCAGGGTCACGCCGTCCTCGCTGACCGGCAGCCGGGTCAGCATGGCGTTGCCATGCCGCAGCGGCTGGCTGGGCGGATCGGCGGTAACGAAGTCGCAGCTGTAGCGCAGCCGGCTGGCCAGCCAGCAGGCCGGGTTGCGGCCCTGCTGCTGCAGCACCTGCTGCACCGAGATCACGTCCGGCTGCAGCTCGGTCAGCAGCTGTGCGACCTGCTCGCGGCGCTGCTTCCATTGCGCGTCATCGCGGCTGGGCAGCTCCAGCGCGGCGACCGTCAGCTGCCTGGGGTCGCTCTCGCTGGCAACGGCGGCCGGCGCCTGTGGTCGTGCCTGCGCCTGCAACGCCAGCAACAGCGCAAGGCAGCTGAGCAGGAGGCGGGCGTGGGCGAGGGGGCGCATAACGATAAGTTTACGCTTTTGTCGTGCAGGTGCCGTGACTTCCGGCAGGGCCTGCACTGCCTGCCATGGATTGGCACCGTTGTCATGCAGCCCTGCAGCGTGCTTCGCAAGCCCCGGTTCCGGTAACCTTGCGCCTTTCGCTTTGCAGGAATGCCTTACAGGATGAGCCACGACGCAGTCGCCCCCATCGCCGGCCAGGGAAAGATGCCGCGCCAGATTCCGTACATCATCGGCAATGAGGCCTGCGAGCGGTTCAGTTTCTACGGGATGCGCAACATCCTGGTGCAGTTCCTGATCACCTCGCTGCTGCTGCAGGAAATCACTGCCGAAGGCCGTGCCGGTGAAGCCAAGGACATCATGCACAGCTTCATGATCGGCGTGTATTTCTTCCCGCTGCTCGGTGGCTGGCTGGCCGACCGGTTCTTCGGCAAGTACCACACCATCCTCTGGTTCAGCCTGGTCTACTGCGCCGGCCACCTGTGCCTGGCGCTGTTCGAGAACAGCCGCGAGGGCTTCTTCCTCGGCCTGGGCCTGATCGCGCTCGGTGCCGGCGGCATCAAGCCGCTGGTGGCCTCGTTCATGGGCGACCAGTTCGACCAGAGCAACAAGCACCTGGCCAAGATCGTCTTCGACGCCTTCTACTGGATCATCAACTTCGGCTCGCTGTTCGCCTCGCTGCTGATCCCGCTGGTGCTGAAGAACTGGGGCCCGCAGTGGGCGTTCGGCATCCCGGGCATCCTGATGTTCATCGCTACCTTCGTGTTCTGGCTGGGCCGCAGGCGCTACGTGCTGGTGCCGCTGCCGCCGAAGGACCCGCATTCGTTCGCCAACGTGGTGCGTACCGCGCTGACCACGCGCGTGGCTGGCCAGGGCCGTCCGGGCCTGGTGATCGCCGTGCTTGGCCTGGCGCTGGCGGTGGCCTCGTTCGGCCTGGTCGGTTCGCTGGGCATCGTGATCTGCCTGTGCCTGGCGCTGGTGGCCATCCTTGCCGGCATCGGTGGCGGCACCTGGCTGCAGCTGGACCGCGCCCGTGGCCAGCATCCGGCCGAAGCCGTGGAAGGCGTGCGCTCGGTACTGCGCGTGCTGGTGATCTTCGCGCTGACCACGCCGTTCTTCTCGCTGTTCGACCAGAAGGCCTCGACCTGGGTCCTGCAGGGCCAGCAGATGCAGATGCCAAGCTGGTTCACCGCCTCGCAGATGCAGGCGCTGAACCCGCTGCTGGTGATGATCCTGATTCCGTTCAACAACCTGGTGCTGTATCCGGCCCTGCGCCGCTTCGGCTTCGAACCGACCGCGCTGCGCCGCATGACCGCCGGCATCGCCTTCAGTGGCCTGGCCTGGATCGTGGTGGGTGGCATCCAGGTGGTGATGGACGGCGGCAACGCCATGTCGATCTTCTGGCAGATGCTGCCGTACGCGCTGCTGACCTTCGGTGAGGTGCTGGTCTCGGCCACCGGCCTGGAGTTCGCCTACAGCCAGGCACCGCAGGCGATGAAGGGCGTGGTGATGAGCTTCTGGAACCTGACCACCACCATCGGCAACCTGTGGGTGCTGCTGTCCAACGCAGCGGTGCGCAACGACACGGTCACCCACCAGATCGCGGGCACGGGCCTGAGCGAGGCGGCGTTCCTGATGTTCTTCTTCGCCGGCTTCGCCTTCGTCGCGGCGTTGGCCTTCGGTTGGTACGCGAAACGCTATCGTATGGTCGACAACTACCGTACCGCCTGAGCCTGACATGACCCCCGTCAATCTGCTGTTGATCGCCATCACCGCCATCCTGTCGTGGATGGCGTTCAACAACCGCAAGCTGGCCGACCGCCTGATCCTGTGGCCGCCGGCCATCGACCGTCACCGCCAGTACGACCGCCTGGTGACCTATGGCTTCATCCACGCCGACTGGTCGCACCTGATCTTCAACATGATCACCCTGTTCTTCTTCGGGGGATTCATCGAGAGCGTGATGGTGCAGCTGACCGGCAGCTACCTGACCTACCCGGCGTTCTACATCGGCGCGCTGCTGGTCTCGATCCTGCCCAGCTACCTGAAGAACCAGAAGAACCCGAACTACCTCAGCCTCGGGGCGTCCGGGGCGGTATCGGCGGTGCTGTTCGCCTTCATCCTGATCAAGCCGTGGTCGATCATCCTGGTGTTCTTCATCCCGGCACCGGCGATCATCTATGCCGCGTTCTACGTCGGCTACAGCATCTGGATGGACAGGCGCGGTGGCGACCGCATCAACCACAGCGCGCACCTGGCAGGTGCGGCGTTTGGCGTGATCTTCATGCTGGCCATGCAGCCGAGCATCTTCACCCACTTCCTGCGCGAACTCTCCAACCCGACCTTCCGCCTCGGCGGCGGTTGATGCGGGTAGCGGGGCGGATCGGGTCCGATCCGCCCCGGCCGGGTCAGGCTGCGGTCTGCTGGCCGTAGGTATCCAGCAGGCGGGCGAACACTTCCTCGCCGATGCGCTGGAAATCCTGATCCTCGGTCTGCCCTTCCACCGCCAGTTGCAGCAGGCCCTCCAGCAGGGCGCGGTCGGTATCGGAATGGGAATTGCTGGCGTGCATGGGAGCCTCCACGGTGGTGCGCATGGTCAACGGTCGCAAGGGTCGTGCCAGCCTGGCCGTACCCCTCCATAGGCGATAGCGGCCGGCCCGCCTCCAGCTTGAGGGCGAAAACTGACGTGAATGGACTGGACTTGCCCCTGTTCAGGCTTCACGCGATCATGGCGCCCGGCTGCGCACCATCCACGCAGTCGCCGCAGGAGACAGTTCCATGGCTTCGGTCACGCCCCCCGGTCTGGCCTATGAGGTCGAGCACGACCTGGCCAACCACCGCTTCACCGCACGTGTGCGCGGACAGCTGGCGGTGCTCGATTACCAGATCAAGCGCAGGCGCATGGTCATCACCCATACCGAGGTGCCCGAGCCGATCGCCGGCCGTGGCATCGCCGGTGAGCTGACCCGCGTGGCACTGCGTTTTGCCCGCGAGCAGAAATACAAGGTGGTGCCGGCATGTTCCTACGCCGAAGCCTTCCTGCAGCGCCACGAGGAGTACCACGACCTGCTCGTTGGCTGAACGCCAGCGGGTCTCGCTTCAGCCATGGCAGGCGATGATGTACAAACATGAACAGGGGATCCCGATGAAGATTGGAAACAACCGGCCATTGCACGGCAGCGTGTTGGCCGGCGTGGTGGGCGTGCTGTTGCTGGCCGGTTGCCAGCGTGAAAGCGAGCCGGCACCGGCGACCGACGCGGCGCCCGCCGCCGAAGCCACCGCCGCGGGCGAAACGCCGGCCACGGAAGCGCCGCTGGACCTGCGCGACGTGATCGAGAACAACGAGCGCGAAGTGGTGGGCATCAGCTACCCGGCCGGTATCGACCGTTATCCGGGCCTGGCCCGCGCGCTGCAGAGCTATGCCACGAGTGCGCGCAGCGACCTGCAGCAGGCGCTGGACGGGCTGGGCAACGACAAGCCGACCATGCCCTACGAGCTGTCGCTGAGCTTCGAGAAGCTGCTTGAAACCCCGCAGCTGGTGGTGGTCAGTGCCGACGGCAGCCGCTACACGGGTGGCGCCCACGGCGAACCGCTGGTGGCGCGCTTCGTGTGGCTGCCGCCGCAGCAGCAGATGCTCAGCGCCGAAAAGCTTGTGGCCGATGCCAAGGGCTGGAAGGCGATCAGCGATTTCGTCGCCGACCAGTTGCGCGAACGCGTGGCCACCCGCCTCAGTGGCGAGGACATGGACCCGGCCCAGCTGCAGGAATCGCTGCGCAACGCATCGCGCATGATCGCCGACGGAACCGGCCCGCAGGCCGACAATTTCAGCCAGTTCCAGCCACTGACCGACGACAAGGGGCAGATCACCGCGCTGCGCTTTGTTTTCCCGCCGTACCAGGTGGGTCCATACTCGGACGGCACCCAGACCGCCGATGTACCGGCAGCGGTGCTGTTGCCGCACGTGGCCAAGGACTACGTGGAACTGTTCGCACGCGGTTGACCGCAGTCGAGGAGGTGGCGTGGATACAGGGTTGCAGGAGCGGGTCGCCGGCCTGCTCCACGAAGCCGGGGTCCGCATCGGCGGCACCCAGCCACAGGACATCCAGGTGCATGACCCGCGCTTTTTCGCGCGGGTCATGGGCCACGGCTCGCTCGGCCTGGGCGAGAGCTACATGGAGGGGTGGTGGGATGCCAATGTCCTGGATGAATTCCTCGTCCACCTGATGCAGGCGCACCTGGATGAACGGGTGCACGGCTGGCGCGAAGTGGCAGACGCGCTGAAGGCGCGCCTGTTCAACCTGCAGGCGGGGCAGGGCAGTTACGAAGTCGGTCGCCGCCATTACGACCTCGGCAATGATCTCTACCAGGCCATGCTCGGCCAGCGCCTGGTCTACAGCTGTGGCTATTGGCGCGACGCCGACGACCTCGACGCCGCACAGGAGGCCAAGCTCGACCTGGTCTGCCGCAAGCTGGGCCTGCGCCCGGGCCAGCGCGTGCTGGACATTGGCTGCGGTTGGGGCGAAGCCCTGAAGTTCGCCGCCGAGCGCTACGGTGTCAGCGGCGTCGGCGTGACCATATCGCAGGAGCAGGCCGAGTTCGCGCGGCAGTTGTGCGCTGGCCTGCCGATCGAAATCCGCCTGCAGGATTACCGTGAACTGGACGAACCATTCGATGCGATCTTCTCGATCGGCATGTTCGAGCACGTCGGTGACAAGAACTACGCCAGTTTCTTCGAAGTGGCCAAGCGCTGCCTGTCGCCACGTGGCCTGCTGCTGTTGCATACCATCGGCACCAATGTCTCACGGCATCGCACCGATCCATGGATTGCACGCTACATCTTCCCCAACTCGATGCTGCCGTCGGCGGTGCAGATCACCAAGGCGTTCGAAGGCCGTTTCGTGCTGGAGGACTGGCACAACTTCGGCACCGACTACGACCTGACCCTGCAGGCATGGCGGCGCAACGTGGAAGCAGCGTGGCCGCGGCTGGATGCGCACTACGACGAGCACTTCCGGCGCATGTGGCGCTTCTACCTGGCCGGGTCGATGGCCACCTTCCGCTGCCGGCACGCGCAGCTGTGGCAGCTGGTGCTGTCGCCGGAAGGCGTGCCGGGTGGGTACGTGGCGCCGCGTTGATGGCGTGGCTGGGGTCGGAGCCCTTTCCGTCGGAAAGGGATCCGACCCCGGGGTCAGATCCCTTTTCGCAGAAGAGGGCTCTGACCCCGACCACAACAAAAAACCGCCCGGTCTCCCGGGCGGTTTTCGTTTCAGGCGACTGCGCTGGCGATCAGTTGCCGGCGCCGGTCAGGCCACGCTTTTCCAGCAGCGGTTCGATCTGCGGCTCGTGGCCGGCGAAATCGCGGAACAGCTGCATCGCGTCGACGCTGCCGCCCTTGGACAGCAGGGTGGCGCGGAAGTGGTCGCCGTTCTTGCGGCTCAGGCCGCCGTTGTCCTTGAACCACTTCTGGGTGTTGGCATCGAGCACTTCCGACCAGATGTAGGCGTAGTAGCCGGCCGAGTAGCCGCCCATGATGTGGCTGAAGTACGGGGTCTTGTAGCGCGGCGGAACCGGCGCGTAGTAGATGCCGTCCTTCTCCAGCGCGGCGCGCTCGAAGGCCATCACGTCCTTGGCCGCCGGCACCTGGTCCGGGCCGATCTGGTGCCAGTTCTGGTCCAGCATCGCCGCCCCCAGGTATTCGGTGGTGGCAAAGCCCTGGTTGAACTTCGATGCGGCAATCACCTTGTCCAGCAGGGCCTGCGGCATCGCCGAACCATTCTGGTAGTGCTTGGCGTAGTTCTTCAGGATGACCGGGTTGTCGGCCCACATCTCGTTCACCTGCGAGGGGAACTCGACGAAGTCGCGCGGCACCGAGGTGCCCGAGAAGTACGGATACTTCACGTTGGAGAACATGCCGTGCAGGGCGTGGCCGAACTCGTGGAAGGTGGTGTTCACCTCATCCCAGGTCAGCAGGGTCGGCTGGCCGGCCGGCGGCTTCGGGATGTTCAGGTGATTGGCGACCACCGGCTTGAAGCCGGTCAGCTTGGACTGCGAGACGTAGGAGTTCATCCACGCACCGCCACGCTTGGAGGCGCGTGCATACGGATCGAAGATGAAGATCGCCAGCTGGCTGCCATCGGCGTCGAACACGTCGTAGACGGTGACGTCATCGTGGTAGACCGGCAGGTCGGTGCGCTGCTTGAAGGTCAGGCCGAATTCCTGGCCGGCGGCGTAGAAGACGCCGTTCTCCAGCACGTTCTTCAGTTCGAAGTACGGCTTCAGCTGCGACTCGTCGAAGTTGTACTTGGCCTGGCGCACCTTCTCGCTGTAGAAGGCCCAGTCCCACGGTTCCAGCTGGAAGGTCGGCTTGCGCGCGGCCTTCTGCTCCTTGTCGATCATCGCCTGCAGGTCGGCGGCTTCGCGCTTGGCATTGGCCACCGCGGCCGGAGCCAGCTTGCCCAGCATCGCGTTGACCGCTTCGGGGGTCTTGGCGGTCTGGTTGGTCAGGTTGTAGGCGGCGAAGTTCGGGAAGCCCATCAGCTTGGCCTTGTCGGCACGCAACTGCATGATGCGCGAGACCAGCGCGGTGTTGTCGAACTCACCGCCGCGGCTGCCGCGGGTGGTCGAGGCTTCGTAGATCTTCTGGCGCAGGGCGCGGTTGGCCAGGTTGGTCAGCGGCGGCTGGCCGGTGGTGTTGAGCAGGGTGATCACGTACTTGCCTTCCAGGCCACGGGCCTTGGCGGCTTCGGCGGCGGCGGCGATCTGCTCCTTGGACAGGCCAGCCAGCTCCTTGACGTCGTCGACAGTGATTGCCGAAGCGTTCACTTCCGACTGCACGTTCTGGCTGAACTTGGTGCCCAGATTGGCCAGTTCGGCATTCATGTCCTTCAGCGTGGCCTTGTCGGCCTCGGACAGCTTGGCGCCGGCGCGCACGTAATTGTCGTAGTACTTCTCGACCAGGCGCACGCCTTCGGCGTCCAGGCCCAGCTGGCTGCGGGTGTCGTACAGCGCCTGGATGCGGGCGAACAGCTTGCCGTTCAGCGCGATCGCATCGCTGTGCGCGGCAAACTTCGCCGAGTAGTCGGCCTGCAGCTTCTTGCGGGTGTCGTTGGTATCGGCGCCGACCAGGCTGAAGAACACGGTGGTCGCACGGTCGAGGATGTCACCGCTCTTTTCCAGCGCGATGATGGTGTTGTCGAAGGTCGGCTTGGCCTTGTTGTTGGCGATCGCCTCCACTTCCTTCAGCTGCTGCGCCATGCCGGCGTCGAAGGCCGGGGCGAAGTCGCTGTCCTTGATCTTGTCGAACTGCGGGAAGTGCAGCGGCAGCGGGCTTTCGGCGAAGAACGGGTTGGCCTGCTGGGCATTGGTGCTGGCAGCCGGGGTGGCGGCGCCGGCCGAGAAGGCGGGCAGGGCAAGGCCGAGGGACATGGCCACGGCAAGGGCAAGTCGAGTGGTCAAGGTAAAAGCTCCGGTAAGGCAAACAAGGGCCCGAGGGTAACCCGGCCGGCGGCGACTGCACTTGTGTCAAAAGGCATGTTGCCGGGGCCGGGCGCGGGTACCATGCATTCACCGCCCACGGCCCGCTGCCATGACGACCGCCTACGATTTCAGCTTCCGCGACCTCGACGGCCAGCCGCAGGCGCTGGCCCGGCACCAGGGCCACCCGTTGCTGCTGGTCAATGTCGCCAGCCGTTGTGGCTTCACGCCTCAGTACACCGGGCTGGAGCAGCTGTGGCAGGCGTACCGCGAACGCGGCCTGGTGGTGATCGGCTTCCCGTGCAACCAGTTTGGCGCGCAGGAGCCCGGTGATGCCGCACAGATCCGCCAGTTCTGTTCGCTGGACTATCCGGTCAGCTTCCCGCTGTCGGAAAAGATCGAGGTCAACGGCGAGGGAGCCGACCCGCTCTGGAGGTGGCTCGCGCGGGAGAAGCGCGGCGTGCTCGGCAGTGCCCGCATCAAGTGGAATTTCAGCAAGTTCCTGGTCGATCGCCAGGGGCGGGTGGTGTCGCGGCATGCGCCCACCACCCGGCCGGAGCAGCTGCGCGGCGAGATCGAAGCGCTGCTGTGAGGTCGTGCCGGCCGCTGGCCGGCAACCCCGTGGGCCAGGAAGAGCCGGCCAGCGGCCGGCACCACCGTTGCAGCATCATTTCTCGACGAACGCGCGCTCGAACACGTAGTGGCCCGGCTGGCCGATGCGCGGCGAAACCTGGAAACCACGGGCATCGAGCACAGCACGCAGGTCGGCCAGCATCTGCGGGCTGCCGCAGATCATCGCGCGGTCGTTTTCCGGGCTCAGCTCCGGCAGGCCGAGGGTGCGCTGCATCTGGCCGCTTTCCATCAGCGAGGTCAGGCGGCCCTGGTTGGCGAACGGCTCGCGTGTGACGGCCGGGTAGTACAGCAGCTTGTCGCCGATCATTTCGCCCAGGAACTCGTGCTCACGCAGCTCCCTCTCGAAGTAATCGCGGTAGGCCAGATCCTTTTCGTAGCGCACGCCGTGGCAGAGGATCACCTTCTCGAAGCGCTCGTAGGTCTCCGGGTCCTTGATGACCGACAGCCACGGCGCCATGCCGGTACCCGTGCCCAGCAGGTACAGGTTCTTGCCCGGGTGCAGGTCGCTGATCAGCAGGGTGCCGGTGGGCTTCTTGCCGACCAGCACCTTGTCGCCCGGCTTGATGTGCTGCAGGCGCGAGGTCAGCGGGCCGTCCTGCACCTTGATGCTGAAGAACTCCAGATGCTCTTCCCAGTTGGCGCTGGCGATGGAGTACGCACGCAGCAGCGGCCGTGCCTCGGTTTCCAGGCCGATCATCACGAACTGGCCGTTCTCGAAGCGGAAGCCGCTGTCGCGGGTGGTGGTGAAACTGAAGTAGGCGTCGGTCCAGTGACGGACCTCAAGCACCGTTTCGGCGCCAAAAGCGGAGGACATGGGCGTATCTGTCAAAAGTCGTCGGGGGAATTCTATCTCAAATGAGACGGGTTCTCATTGGGCGGAACGAGAGGCGTTCTCAGCGGTAACCCGCCGCCTGCAGCTCGAACAGCTCGGCATAGCGGCCGCCCTGTGCCATCAGCTGGGCGTGGGTGCCACTGGCCTCGATCCGGCCATCGGCCAGCACCAGGATGCGATCGGCCATGCGGACCGAGGAAAAACGGTGGGAAATCAATACGGCGGTGCGATTATCCGCCAGTTCCCTGAACCGCTGGAACACCTCGAATTCACTGCGCGCATCCAGTGCTGCCGTTGGCTCATCCAGGATCATCACCTGCGCATTGCGCATCCACGCGCGGGCAATGGCGATCTTCTGCCACTGGCCACCGGACAGGTCCACGCCCTGCTTGAAACGGCGGCCGATCAGCTGGTCGTAACCACCGGGCAGCTCCTCGATCACTTCCTCGGCCATGCCGCGGCGCGCGGCGTCGGCGATGCGCGCCCGGTCGTCCATGGCCTCGACCTGGCCGACGCCGATGTTCTCGCCGGCGCTGAGGTTGTAGCGCACGAAGTCCTGGAAGATCACCCCGAGGTTGGCGCGCAGGTCGTCCAGGTCGTAGTCGCGCAGGTCGCGGCCATCGAGCAGGATGCGGCCCTCGTCCGGTTCGTACAGGCGTGCCAGCAGCTTCACCAGGGTGGTCTTGCCTGCGCCGTTCTCGCCGACCAGGGCCAGCACTTCGCCGGCCTGCAGCTGGAAATCAAGGTGGCGCACCGCCCACTGTTCGGCATCGGGATAGCGGAAGCCGACGTTCTCGAACACGAAGCCCTGGCGGATCGGCTGCGGCACGCGTATGGCGCCTTCGCGCGAGTGGATTTCCGGCTCGATCTGGAAGAACGAGAACAGGTCGTCCAGGTACAGCGCCTGGCTGGCCACCTGCGAGAAGCCGATCAGCAGGCCTTCCAGCAGCTGGCGCAGGCGCAGGAAGCTGCCGGCAAGGAAGGTCAGGTCGCCGATCGAGAAATCGCCGCGCACCGTGCGCCAGGCGATGTAGGCGTAGGCGGTGTAATAGCCCAGCGTACCCAGCGCAGCCAGCAGCGTGCCCCAGAACGCCCGGCGCCGTGCCAGGGCACGGTTGGCCTGGAACAGCGCCACCGACAGGCGCCGATAGCGCTCGACCAGGAAGCGGTGCAGGTTGTAGATCTTCACTTCCTTGGCCGTTTCCACGCTGGCACCGAGCTGGCGCAGGTAGTCGAGCTGGCGGCGCTCGGGCGTCCATTGGAAGTTGAGGCTGTAACCGGCCGCATTGAAGTGCGATTCACCGATGAAGGCCGGCACCAGTGCCAGCACCAGCAGCAGGATCAGCCACGGCGCGTAGACCAGCAGGCCGACGGCGAGGCTGGCCACGGTGATCGCGTCCTGCACCTGGCCGAACAGCTGGCTCATCAGGTTCATCCGGCCCATGGTCTGGCGCCGCGCACGGTCCAGCTTGTCCTGCAGGTCCGGGTCCTCGAAGTCCTCCAGATCCAGCGTCGCCGCGTGTTCCATCAGCCGGATGCTGGTGACGTTGGCGAACAGTTCCGACAGCAGCGCGTCGGCATAGCTGACCAGCCGGCCGAGCAGGTCCGAGGCGATGGCCAGGCCGAATTCCAGCGCCAGCAGGCCCAGCAGCGGATTGAGCATGCCGCTGGACAGCGCCTCGCCCGGCGGCGGGAAACCGGCGTCGTGCTGGCTCAGGTGCAGGGCGCTGTCGATGATCAGCTTGCCGACGTACAGCATCGCCACCGGCAGCAGCGCACGGATCAGGCGCAGCCCCAGGCTGGCCAGGGTGAGCGCGGGGCTGGTCTGCCAGACCATGCGCAGGAACGGCAGCAGGTTGCGCATCGCCCTGAAGCGCTGGCGCAGGCTGGGTTTCTTCGCGGCGGCAGCGCCAACGGGGGGGATGGCAGGCATGCGCGTATTGTGCGCGCGTGATACGTGCAGGGGGAGTCAGTGCAGCCGTGTTGCCGGCACCGGGGTCAGATCCCTTCGCGAAGCGAAGGGATCTGACCCTCCTGCATCCACGCATTGCGTGGATCCACCGTGCCGACCAAGGTCGACACCTACCAGCAGCACCGATGAACTGTCGAAGGCGGGGTGGGTCAGGCCGGCAGCGGCGGCAGCAACCCCGCACCGAGGCGGTTCCAGGCATTGATCACCGCGATGCCCATGCTCAGGTCACTGATGCCCTTCTCATCGAAGTGCGGTGCCAGGGCATCGAACGCGGCCTGCGACGGCGCGCCGTCGGTCAGCCGGGTCAGCGCCTCGGCCCAGCCCAGTGCCGCGCGCTCGCGTTCGTCGAAGAAGCGGCTCTCGTGCCATGCCGGCAGCGTGTCCAGCTTGCGCGGCTCGATGCCGCCCTTGCGCAGCGCGGTGCCGTGCATGTCCATGCAGTAGCCGCAGCCGTTGAGCTGCGACACGCGCAGGAACACCAGTTCCATCAGGGTCGGATCGATCGAGCTGTCATGCACGGCCTGGCTGGTGGCCAGCAGGCCCTTGAAGGCCTCGGCGGCCAGGCGGGTGTAGGGGACGCGGGGAGAGGCGTGGTCGGACATTTTCGGCTCCACGGCGGCCACGGTGGCCGCCTTTCACTACCAGGACGCCGTACCGTCATCGCGCGTGACAACACCCGGCAGCTTTTCCGGATTCAACACGCTGTACACGTTGGCGATGCAGCCATCGACCACTTCGATGGTGGTGACCGAATGCAGGCGCTCACCCTGGAAGCGCAGGATCGCCGGCTCGCCGTTGACGTAGCCCAGCTGGGCGGGATGCACCGCGCCGCGGCGGGCGATGGCCCAGAACAGGCGGCCGATGCGTTCGGCGCCCAGCAGCGGCCGCACCGCCGCAGTGACCACGCCACCGCCGTCGGAAACCAGTACCGCGTTGGCGTGCAGCAGGGCCTGGATCGCGTCGCTGTCGCCGCGCTGCGAGGCCTCCATGAAGCGCGCCAGCAGCTGCCGGTGCTGGCTGGCATCGGCATTGAAGCGCGGTCGTCCGGCCTGCAGGCGTTGCCGGGCACGGTGCACCAGCTGCCGGCAGTTGGCCTCGCTGTGGCCGATCAGCTCGGCGATCTCACGGTAGTCGTGGTCGAACGCCTCCTTCAGCAGGAAGGCGGCGCGTTCCTCCGGGCCGAGCTGTTCGAGCAGGGTCAGGAAAGCGACCGAGACGTCGTCGGCCAGCGCATGCAGCTGGGCCGGACCGGGCGCCGGGTCCGGCTCCAGGGTGACCGCCAGCGGTTCGGCCAGCCATGGGCCGACGTAGTGGACGCGCTCGCGCTTGGCCGCACGCAGCCGGTCCAGGCCGAGCCGGGTGGTGGTGGTGACCAGCCAGGCCTCGGCATCGCGGACGGCCGCAGGATCGGCGCCGGACCAGCGCAGCCAGGCGTCCTGGACCACGTCTTCGGCGTCGGTGCGGCTGCCGAGCAGGCGGTAGGCCAGCGCCATCAGGCGCGGGCGGTGGGTCTGGAAAGCGCTTTCGGCGTTCATGTGGGCAAGGACGCCGCAGTGGCGCGTGGCGTGACAGAGCGTCGGGGGAATCTTGCCGGCCAGCGGCCGGCACTACCACCCCGGGGCCGGGGGAGGGGGTAAAATGGGTGGATTACCCCCGCCAGCCTCGAGCAAGCGAGCAAGACGTGACATCGATCAAGCAGGAAGACCTCATCCAGTCCATCGCCGACGCGCTGCAGTACATCTCGTACTACCACCCGGTCGACTACATCAAGAACCTTGCCGCCGCCTACGAGCGCGAGGAGTCGCCGGCCGCGAAGGAAGCGATGGCGCAGATCCTGATCAATTCGCGCATGTGCGCCGAGGGCCACCGCCCGATCTGCCAGGACACCGGCATCGTCACCGTGTTCCTGGAAATCGGCATGGACGTGCGTTGGGATGACGCCACCATGGGCGTGGAAGACATGGCCAATGAAGGCGTGCGCCGCGCCTACATGCACCCGGACAACAAGCTGCGCGCCTCGGTGCTGGCCGATCCGGCAGGCAAGCGCATCAACACCAGGGACAACACCCCGGGCGTGGTCAACGTCAAGGTGGTGCCGGGCAACAAAGTCGACGTGATCGTCGCCGCCAAGGGCGGTGGTTCGGAAGCGAAGACCAAGTTCGCCATGCTCAATCCGTCCGACTCGATTGTCGACTGGGTGCTGAAGACCGTGCCGACCATGGGCGCCGGCTGGTGCCCGCCGGGCATGCTGGGCATCGGCATCGGTGGCACCGCCGAGAAGGCGATGCTGCTGGCCAAGGAAGCGCTGATGGAGCCGATCGACATCACCGAGCTGCAGGCCCGTGGTGCGTCCAACCGCATCGAGGAGCTGCGCCTGGAGCTGTACGAGAAGGTCAACGCGCTGGGCATCGGTGCGCAGGGCCTGGGTGGCCTGACCACCGTGCTCGACATCAAGATCAACGACTACCCGACCCACGCGGCCAACCTGCCGGTGGCGATGATCCCGAACTGCGCGGCCACCCGCCATGCGCACTTCACCCTGGATGGCAGCGGCCCGGTGATGCTGGACCCGCCGTCGCTGGAAGACTGGCCGAAGCTGACCTACGACGCATCCAAGGGCACCCGGGTGGACCTGGATACGATTACCCCGGAAGACGTGGCCAGCTGGAAGCCGGGCCAGACCCTGCTGCTCAACGGCAAGCTGCTCACCGGCCGCGACGCCGCGCACAAGCGCATGGTCGACATGCTCAACAAGGGCGAGCAGCTGCCGGTCGATCTGAAGGGCCGCTTCATCTACTACGTCGGCCCGGTCGATCCGGTGCGTGACGAAGTGGTGGGCCCGGCCGGCCCGACCACGGCGACCCGCATGGACAAGTTCACCGAGCAGGTGCTGGCACAGACCGGCCTGCTGGGCATGGTCGGCAAGGCCGAGCGCGGCCCGGCCGCGATCGAGGCGATCAAGAAGCACAAGTCGGCCTACCTGATGGCCGTCGGTGGCTCGGCCTACCTGGTGTCCAAGGCGATCAAGGCGGCCAAGGTGGTCGGTTTCGCTGACCTGGGCATGGAGGCGATCTACGAGTTCACCGTGCAGGACATGCCAGTGACCGTGGCCGTCGACTCCGCCGGCGAATCGGTGCACAAGACCGGCCCGCGCGAGTGGCAGGCCCGCATCGGCAAGATTCCGGTGGTGGTGGAGTAATTCCCGCACGCTTCGGTCCAGACAACGGCGCCCGTGTGGCGCCGTTGCTGTATCTGGAGGCAGGATTAACGCGCCTGTAGCCCTGGCTCTGCTACGGTTGGCACACCCTCGCACAGGACGTGTCCATGGCCCTGCATCGCTTCATCGTGGCCGGCGTGCTGCTGGCCCTGGCCGGCTGCAGCACCCCGGCGTCGTACGAAGGCGCGGATTTCCCTGCATCGGCGCAATGCCGCATGCAGTGCCAGGCCAGCTACCGCAGCTGCATGGCGCAGAATGACTCCCTCGGCAGCCGCCAGAGCAATTGCGAGCAGCGGATGGTGCCGGCGCCGGACAAGCGCTGCAAGGACGTGGACAACCCGGACCTGCGCCGTGCCTGCGAACTGAAGACGCATGACTGCACGCTGCGCGCGCCGATGATGTCCTGTGGCGAGCGCCGCGATACCTGCATGAGCAGCTGCGGCTGAGCGACGGCTCCCGCACGGGCGCATAATCGGCCGGCCCACCTGCACAGGATCCGCCGCATGAGCACCACGCTGTATGGTTCGACAAGCACCGCCGCGCTGGTGGTGCACTGGCTGCTGATCGAGCTCGGCATCGAGCACGAGTTGGTGCTGCTGGATTTCGACGCGCGCGAGCACAAGTCGGTGGAGTACCTGGCACTGAATCCGGCCGGCGTGGTGCCGACGCTGCTGATCGATGGCCTGGTACTGACTGAAGCGGCGGCGATCGCCCTGTACCTGGCCGACCGCCATCCGGACGCCGGTTTGTTGCCGGCACTGGGCACGCCGCAGCGCGCCGATGCCTACCGCTGGATGTTCTGGTGTGCCAATACGTTGCAGCCGGCCTATCGCGCTTGGTTCTATCCGCACGAGGTGGCGGGCGAGGCAAACGTGGAGGCCAGTCGCGAGATGGCGCGACAGCGCCTGGAAGCGGCCTGGCAGCATGTGGCCACGCACCTGCTGGCGCATGGGCCCTACCTGCTGGGCGCCACGCCCTGCGTGGTCGACTACATGCTGGTGATGCTGATGCGCTGGTCGCGCAACATGCCCAGGCCCAGTGACACCTGGCCGTCGCTCAAGGCACATGCCACCTCGATGAAGGCGCGCCCGGCGTTCGCCGAGGCCTACCGCCGCGAAGGCATCACCGACTGGCGGTAACCAGAAAAGGGGACGGAGGGGATTAAGTCGTTTGTGCACAAACGACTTAATCCCCTCCGTCCCCTTTTCCGTTACAGGATCTCCAGCACCGTTTCCGGCGGGCGGCACAGCCGTGTGCCCTTGGGCGTGCGCACCACGGGGCGGTTGATCAGGCGCGGGTGTTCGGCCATCGCAGCCAGCAGGGTGGCATCGTCGGCATCTTCCAGCCCGAGTGCGGCGAACTGGGTCTCCTTGCTGCGCACCAGGTCGCGCGCGCTCAGGGCCGACTCGGCCAGCACCTGGCGCAGGGTGGCCGCGTCGGGCGGGGTGCCCAGGTACTCGATCACCACCGGGTCGAAGCCCGCATCGTGGATCAGCTTCAGTGCGCCGCGCGAGTTGCTGCAGGCCGGGTTGTGCCAGATCGTCACGTCCATCAGAACCACTCCAGCAGCGACACGCCCACGCCCACATAGGTGGCCTTGTGGTTGTAGTCGATCATGCTCTCGCCATAGCCGTCGAAGACCTGCACATGGCCACGCAGCAGATTGCTGATCGGAAAGCCGTAA
Organism: Stenotrophomonas sp. CASM110; assembly: GCF_049384345.1. Taxonomy (NCBI): domain Bacteria; kingdom Pseudomonadati; phylum Pseudomonadota; class Gammaproteobacteria; order Lysobacterales; family Lysobacteraceae; genus Stenotrophomonas; species Stenotrophomonas sp. CASM110. Next base: position 27,669 of record NZ_JBMRGI010000009.1, on the reverse strand, counting down.
TCCAGCTGCAGTGCACCGTGGGAGCGGCTGCCGGTGCGCAGCGAATGACGCGCCATCAGCGCGACCTCATGCCCGTTTCGGTTCCAGATCAGGGTCGCGTCACCCCGGCCCATGTAATCCTCGATGTCCGGATTATTGTCTTCGCTGCGGCTTTCCGGGATGCGGTACCACGGGCGCAGCACCAGCGCCCAGTTCTCGCGATCCAGGCCGATGTTGAGCATGACCCGGTTCCAGCTGCGCGAGAGCGGATCGGCCCGTCCGTTGGACTGGTGGTTGAGGCTGATACCGGTCATGCGCCCGCGCCAGCCACCGATCGAGTAGCCGTTGCGGAACACCATCATCACTTCGGGTTCGTAGTTGGTTTCGCGGAACGGGCGCGAATCCTCGCTGTTGTAGGCCTGCCAGCGCGAACTCTGGGTGTAGCCAGCCCAGATGTCGCCGTTGTCGCCGAACAGGTTCTCTGCGATCTTGGTCTTGAAGCTGATCTGGAACTTCAGCTCGGCACTGTCGAGTACCTGCGGGGTCGTCACGCTGTTGGCCGGGTTCGGCGAATGCGGCGTGGTGTTGCGGTCGCTGGTCCAGAACGCCGGCAGCAGGTACACCGGCTTGTAGGCACGCAGCTGGAAGGGCCCCAGCTTGGAGTCCTCGGCCAGCTCCCAGCGGCTGTCCAGCAGCGAACCGCGGCCAGCATTGGCCAGCGCGCTGTCCGGTGCCGCCGGACGGAACAGGTCGCTGACCCGCTCGCGCAGCTTTTCCTCGCCCTGGCTCACGCGCGCGGTCTGTCGTTCCTCGCGGCGCGCCTGCGCAGCCGATTCGGCGGCGGCATCGGCGGCGGCGGTGGCCTCCGGGGTATGCCCGAAGAGGCGGTCATAGCAGGCCAGGCGGGCCGCGTCGGTGGTGATCGCCGCGCAGGCGGCCGGCGAGGTGTCGGCGCTGGGCGCGAACTCCTGCGCAGCCAACGGTGCACTGGCCAGGGCAAGCGCCAGCGGCGCCAGACGGGGAAGCAGCGTGGGGAGGGTCATTGCAGCAGGCCCTTCGATGGATACGGGAATCGCACAGTGTGGCGGCTGCACCGGATCGCGGCCAGCCCCACCGTTTATGCACGGCCACGGCGTGCGCGTGGCGTGAAGGCTAGGTGGCTCAGAAGAACCAGGCGAACGCGAACAGGCCCAGCATCGCGATCACCACCGCCAGTTTCAGTGCCAGGCCGAGCAGGATGCCGAGCCAGGTCGCCAGGCCCACCTTGGTCGAGCGGCCGAGTTCGCGGGTGTGCCAGTACTCGCCGAGCAGGGCGCCGACCAGCGGTCCGGCAAACAGGCCGATGGGCATGAAGAACAGGCCGACGATGCTGCCGACGAAGGTGCCCCACAGGGCCTTGCGGCTGGCGCCGACGCGCTGCGCGCCAACTACGGTGGCGAGCACGTCCACCAGCAGTGAAAGCAGGGTCAGCACGCCCAGCGCGACCAGGGTGGGCCAGCCGACGTGGGCGAAGCCGTCGGCCCAGGCCGCCAGCAGCAGCCCGATGAACACCAGCGGGATGCCCGGGAGGGCCGGCAGGATGATGCCGGCGATGCCGATCAGGACAAAAATGACCGCTAGCAGATATAAGATGAATGAGAGTCCCATGCTGTCCCGTATGGTGGCCGTTTTGGGGTTGACAGTGAAAGATTTTGCCAGTTGCTTTTTCGTTTTGGGCGGGTTAAGTTGCAGTCGCTGAGCTTGGCAAGGTCACCGTGGATCGTGGCCTGATGAAGCAAGATCTTTCCGATCCGCTGCATCGATGCACCTCGCTTCCCCCTTGCTTGTCAGCCGCCCACCGGGCGTTTCCAACAACAAGAGAGAGTCAAAGGGAGTTAGTGAGATGGCTGAGCGCGAGACCGGTACCGTAAAGTGGTTCAATGATGCGAAGGGCTTCGGCTTCATCAGCCGGCAGAATGGCGAGGACGTGTTCGTGCACTTCCGCGCCATCGAGACCCAGGGCTTCAAGAGCCTCAAGGAAGGCCAGACTGTGAGCTTCGAAGTCGTGCAGGGCCAGAAGGGCCTGCAGGCTGACAAGGTGCAGCCGGTGTAATACCCGCCGCCCGTCGGCATGAAAAAGGCCCGCGCAAGCGGGCCTTTTTCTTTGCCGTTGGCCCGGTGCAGGTCAGCGCAGGATGACCTTGCCATTGACGACGCGCACGTAGGTGTTCTCGCGGATGCCGCCGAGATCGCGCTGGTTGACCACGATGGTGCGGCCATCATCCATGCGCACGCTGATGTCATAGGTATCGCTGGTGACGTTCTTCTGGATCTGGTTGCCGGCCAGGGCACCACCGACCGCGCCTGCGGCGGCGGCGATGTTCTTGTTGCCACGGCTGCCACCGGTGTGGTCGGAGATTTCATGGCCGGCCACGGCGCCGACGATGCCGCCGAGGATCGCGCCGGTCGCGCTGGGCGCGGTGCGGCCCGAGGGCACGGTGTTGATGCGGGTGACGATGCCACAGTCAGCGCAACGGCCCTGGTTGTAGCCGCCATTGTTGCCGTAGCCGCCGTTGTTGTAGCCGTTGTTGTAACCACCGCCGCTGTAACCGGGCGAGGTGGCACAGCCAGCCAGCGCGAGGGTAGCGATGGCGCTGGCGGCGATGAGCTGGATCTTCATGGGGCGTCTCCTGGCCGTGAAGGCGGGTGGGTTGGGTGGTACTGCGTCGTGCAGCAGGGTGGACGAATCCTCTCCTTTCGAACGTGAACAACGCGCCAACCGTGTGCGTGCTGCCCGGCTGCAGGATGAATGCGGCTCAGCGGAAATCCTGGTGGCAGGCGCGGCAGTCCGCCTGCAGTGTTTCCACCAGCTGGGCGAGGGCCCTGCAGTCGCCGGGGGGTGAGGCCAGCGCCGTGTTGAGGTTGCCGCGCAGCTGGCTGGCGTGCTGCTGGAACTGCGCACTGTCCTTCAGCCCGGGAAACGCCTGGTCCAGGTCATTGGACAGCAGGCGCAGCACCTGCAGCCGCGGCACGCTGTCAGCCAGGCTGCAGCGGTTCTGCAGCTGGGCCTGCTGCAGCAGCTGTGACTGCCGCTGCATCACCTGCATCAGGCTGCCCGGGAACGGATCGCGACGCGCCTGCAGGGCGCGGCCGACCATTACCGTGGCGATCAGGCCGATCAGCAGGCCCAGGCAGAGCACGAACAGGTAGCGATGGGCGCTGGACAGGCGGCGGGGCGGGCTGGCATTCATGCGGGCACTCCGGGCGTGCAACGGTGGGTTCGACGCCGGCGTACTGCGGGCGCCAGCACCTGCACGTTAAAATAGCCCGATGAACGAACAGGTCAAACAACGCTTCGCCGGCATCGAACGGCTGTACGGCGTGGGTGCACTCGAGCGCCTGCAGGGCAGCCGCGTGGCGGTGGTCGGCATGGGCGGCGTCGGCTCGTGGGTGGTGGAGGCGCTGGCCCGTTCGGCCGTCGGCCACTTGGCCCTGATCGATGCCGACGATATCTGCGTGTCCAACACCAACCGGCAGCTGCCGGCGATGGAAGGCAACTACGGCCGCAACAAGGCCGAGGCGATGGCCGAGCGTTGCCGTGCGATCAATCCGGACATCGGGGTCGACGCGGTGCAGGCATTCCTGACCGTGTCCAACATGGCCGAGCTGCTGGACCGGGGGTTCGATCTGGTGATCGATGCCTGCGACAGCTTCCGGGTCAAGGTCGAGACGATCGCATGGTGCCGCCGCCGCAAGCTGCCGTTGCTGACCGTCGGTGCCGCCGGTGGCCGTACCGATCCGACCCTGGTGCGCATCCGCGATGTCTCTCGCACCGAGCACGACGCCATGCTGGCGCTGATCCGCAAGAAGCTGCGCAGCGAATTCAACTTCCCGAAGAACGCCAAGCGCTATTTCGGCGTACCGGCGGTGTATTCGCTGGAGAATGTGAAGTACCCGCAGGCCGATGGCAGCGTCTGCGGCATCCGTCCGAACCTGGGCGCCGATGCGGCGTTGAAGCTGGACTGTGGTGCCGGCCTGGGCGCGGCAACCCACATCACCGGCGCGTTCGCCTTCGCGGCGGTTGGCAAGGCGCTGGAGATGCTGCTGGAGCCGAAGAAGGTGAAGGTGGATGCGGTAGAGGCCAGCGCGGTGTGATGGATCGTGCCGGCCAGCGGCCGGCACCTACCCGTTACATTGCCGGCAGCGCGAACAATCGCCGCGCATTCTCCGTCGTGGCCTGGGCCACGGCTTCCAGCTCCATCCCGCGCAGTGCGGCCACGTGCCGGGCAATGGTCGCCAGCCGCGCTGGCTCGTTGCGCTGGCCGCGGATGCCGGCGTCGGGCTGGTCGGGCGCGTCGGTTTCCAGCAGCAACTGTTCCAGCGGCATCTCGCGCACCAGCCGCTGCAGCCGTTGCGCGCGATCGTAGGTCAGTGGGCCACCGAGGCCGAGCAGGAAGCCCTGCCTGTGCAGTTGCGCGGCCTGTTCCGGGCTGCCGGAAAAGCTGTGCACCACGCCGCGCAGGCCGCCGACGCGGCGGATGGCGGCGATCACCGCATCCACCGCGCGTCGCGCGTGCACGATCACCGGCAACTCGAATTCGCGGGCCAGTTCCAGCTGGCCGATGAAATACGCCTGCTGGGCGTCGGCGTCCAGCCCTTCGACAAAGAAGTCCAGGCCGCATTCGCCGATCGCACAGGGGCGTTCGCGCTCGATCCACTCGCGCAGCAGTGGCAGGTGCCCGGGCTGGTGATCGGCCAGGAACATCGGATGCAGGCCGTAGGCCGGGTACAGCCCCGGCGCCTGCTGGCAGACCTCACGCAGCTTCGGCCAGCTGGCCGCGGTCACCGCCGGTACCACCTGCTGGCGCACCCCCGCGGCCTGCGCACGCTCGATCACCGCAGCGCGGTCACGGTCGAACCCGCTGGCATCCAGATGGCAGTGGCTGTCAACCAGGATGCTCAACGCTGTTCCAGCGGCGGAGGTGTTGCGGCGTTGCGGTTCTTCCAGTTGGCCAGCAGCAGCGTGCCGAAGCCCAGCACCAGCTCATCGACGAACGGGATCGGGTCCGGGATGAACAAGGTCAGCACGAACAGGCCGGCGGTGAGCTTGAACAGGGTGGGGTAGCGCAGCCGGCGGGCCCATTGCAGTACCGGCAGCAGCATCGGGTTGGCCATGGCGGGAAGCCTCGTGGGGAATATGCAAACGCTACCACGGGCCCAGCATTTCCCGATGCTGAATGGGTTATCGGAATGAGCAGGAAATGTGGAGATTCCGTTCAGGCAGCGCATGCTGCAATCTGCCCCGAGAACGTTGCGGATGGTCCGCAAGGAGCAGGTCATGAAAAGCACAACTACAACTGTCCTGGTCGCAGCGGGCGCGCTGCTGGTCGGTGGCATCGCCACCGCCGCCTTCATGAAGAGTGGTGACAAGTCGCCCGATTCCATCAGCGCCGGAACCCCCAATGGTGAATCGCGCCTCGTTGAAGGTAACGCTTCTGACGACGGCGCACGTGGTGACAAGCTGGACCCGTCCGCGCCGCGCGGGCTTGAATATGCCGATGTGCTGAAGGTTGACCCGATCACCGAGAAGCAGAAGGCCTACGCCACCGTGATCGGCACCGATCCAGTGCGCGAGACCTCCACCACCCAGACCCCGCACGAGGTCTGCCAGGACGTGACGGTGCAGGAACGCCTGCCGGAACGTGATGGCAACGTCGGCGGCACCGTGGTCGGCGCTGTGGTCGGTGGCCTGCTCGGCAACCAGGTCGGTGGCGGCAACGGCAAGAAGGCCGCGACCGCCGCCGGTGCCGTGGCCGGCGGCTTCATCGGCAACCAGATCGACAAGCGCCATGTGGGTGGCCGTGTGGTCAACCGCACCGAGCGCCAGTGCCACACCGAGACCGCCACCTCCGAGTCGAGCCGCGTCACCGGCTACAACGTGACCTACCGCAATGAGGACGGCACCACCGGCACCATGCGCATGGCCAGCAAGCCGGGCAACCGCATTGCCATGGGTACCAACGACGTGGTGAAGGGTTACAACGTGACCTACCGCTATGACGGCGCGGAGAAGACCGTGCGCATGGACAACAAGCCGGCCAGCGATCGCCTGCCGGTGGTCGATGGCCAGCTGGTCACGCAGACCGCTGCCGCCGGTGCCACTGCCGCAGCCACGCGCCAGTAATCCCGGCGCAGCATGCAGTACCTGACGGGCCGGCTCATGCCGGCCCGTTTCATTGCGACCGGCGATATTCATCCGCGCAGGGAAGCCATCCTCCATCATGGGTGCCCCCTTCGACATGGAGCCGGCATGAGCATCTTCGACCTGCGCATCGAAACCGAGCGGCTGATCCTGCGCCCGCTGCTTCGCGAGGACTACGAGCCGTACCTGGCGTTCTGCGCCGACGAGGCCACGATGCGTACCCTGGGCGGCGTGCAGCCACCCTCGGTGGCCTGGCGCGGTTTCTGCAGCCTGGCCGGCGCCTGGCAGCTGTTCGGCTTCTCGATGTTCAGCGTGATCGAGAAATCCAGCGGCGACTGGATCGGGCGGATGGGACCGTGGCAGCCGCAGGACTGGCCGGGTACCGAGGTCGGTTGGGGCATCCGCCATGCCAGCTGGGGCCGGGGCTATGCGCCGGAGGCGGCGGTCGCGGCGATCGACTGGGCGTTCGATACGCTGGGATGGGCTGAGGTGATCCACACGATCGCCGAGAACAACGACAACTCGCGGGCCGTGGCACGCAAGCTGGGAAGCACCCTGCTGCGCATGGGGGAGTTGCCAGCGCCATACAACGACAAGCCCATGCAGATCTGGGGCCAGTCGCGCGAACAGTGGCGGCAACGCGCGCGCTGAGCGTGGCTTGGTAGTGCCGGCCGCTGGCCGGCAATCGCTTGGATCCAGCTGCATCGAGGATGCCGGCCAGCGGCCGGCACTACCGTGTAGTCATGCTGCACCCGCGCTTGGCATTCACTGGCGTGCTTGCCAGACTGCACGCAGCCGGCCGCCGGCCGGATCCGAGGGAGCAGGCAATGGTTGAAGAGCGCGTCCCGTTGACGGTGCACGGCATGTCGGTGTCAGGCAATTGCCACAAGGTCCGCCTGCTGCTGGAGCAGCTCGGCAGCCGCTACCGCTGGGTGGAAGTGGACAGTGCCCACGGCCAGACCCACACCCCCGAGTTCCTCGCGCTCAATCCCAATGCCAAGGTGCCGTTGATCGTCCGCGACGATGGCCGCGTGCTGACCGAGTCCAATGCGATCCTTTTCTGGCTGGCCGAAGGCACGCCCTACCTGCCCACCGATGGCTGGGAGCGCGCGCAGGCACTGAGCTGGATGTTCTTCGAGCAGTACACGCACGAGCCGTGCGTAGCGGTCGCGCGCTTCATCCGCGGCTGGACCCCGCCTGGGTCGCCGCGCCGCGCCGAACTGCCACGCCTGCACGAGCGCGCCGCCACTGCACTGGCGGTGATGGAGCAGCACCTGCGTGATGCGCAATGGTTCACCGGCAGTGGGTACGGCATCGCCGACATCGCGCTGTTCGCCTACACCGACGTCGCAGGCGAGGGTGGAATCAGCCTGCAGCCGTTCCCGGAAGTTCGCGCCTGGTTGCAGCGCGTGCGCGGGCAGCCGCGCTTCCTGCCGATGCCGGCGGTGACCGCCGAGGTGCGCGCCCGCTTCGAGGCCGCATGACTCTCACCAAGGTGATCCCCCACAGGGTAGCGCCTGGCCAACCCCGGGCGGAATGCAACAACGACACGGAGGGTGTTCGATGTTCGCTGTGGTTCCAGATCCGATTCCCGCACGCATGCGCGTGCTCAACCGCGCCGACGTGTGCGACGCCAATTTCCTCGACGCGGTGCGTGGCTGGCGCGGTACCCCGCGCCCGCGCCCGGCGCCGGATGCGCCGATCCTGCCGGGCAGCACGCTTACCGCCGCCGCGTTTGGCGAGCTGTTCGATTCGCAGCTGGCCAGCCGCCAGCTGGACCTGATGGCGCGCGTGCTGCGCGTGCAGAACAAGGTCTTCTACACCATCGGTTCATCCGGCCACGAAGGCAATGCGCTGCTGGCGCGGGCCTGCCGGCATACGGATCCTGCATTCCTGCACTATCGCTCCGGTGCCTTCATGGCCGAGCGCTCACGCCAGGTGCCGGGGATCGACCCGCTGCGCGATGCCGCGCTGTCCTTTGCTGCCAGCGCCGATGACCCGGCCAGCGGGGGGCGGCACAAGGTGTGGGGCAGCAAATCGTTGTGGGTGCTGCCGCAGACCTCGACCATCGCCTCGCATCTGCCGAAAGCGCTGGGCACCGCGCTGGCCCTCGAAAGCGGCAAGCGGCTGGGCCACGAACTGCCGATTCCGGCCGACAGCATCGTACTGTGCTCGTTCGGCGACGCCTCTGCCAACCATGCCACCGCGCAGACCGCGTTCAACACCGCGATGTGGTCGGCCTACCAGAAGCTGCCGGCACCGGTCCTGTTCGTCTGCGAGGACAATGGCCTGGGCATCTCGGTGAAAACGCCTGAAGGCTGGATCGCCGAACGCTTCAGCGGTCAGCCCGGGCTGGACTATTTCTACGCCGATGGCCTCGACCTGGCCACCGGCCATGCGCAGGTGCAGGCGGCGGTGGAGCACTGCCGGCGTACGCGGCGGCCGACCTTCCTGCATCTGCGCACCACGCGCCTGATGGGGCACGCCGGCACCGACTTCGAGGTGGAATGGCGCGCGTTGCCCGAGCTGTGCGCGGCCGAGGCGCAGGATCCGCTGCTGCGCTCGGCACAGATCGCGATGGAATCGGGCTGGATGGATGCGGCCGCCATCGAGGTGGCCTACGAGACGATGCGCGCGCGCTGCATGGCCGCCGCTGCCGATGCCGAAGGACGGCCGAAGCTGCAGTCGCTGCGGGAAGTGATGGAGCCGCTTGCGCCCTATACGCCGGCTGCGGTGCAGGCCGAAGCACGGCGCGAGGTGCCCGCCGGAACGCGTGAAGCGCTGTATGGCGGTGCGGAGGCGTTGCCCGAACGGCAGGCGCCACGCCACCTCGCGATCCAGATCAACCATGCCCTGCAGGAACTGCTGGCGAAGTATCCGCAGAGCCTGCTGTTCGGTGAGGACGTCGCACAGAAGGGCGGTGTCTACACCGTCACCAAGGATCTGCTGCGCCGCTTCGGCCCACGCCGGGTGTTCAACACCCTGCTGGACGAGACCATGATCCTGGGCATGGCTCAGGGCCTGGCCAACCTGGGCATGCTGCCGATTCCGGAGATCCAGTACCTGGCCTATCTGCACAACGCCATCGACCAGGTGCGCGGCGAAGCGTGTTCGCTGCAGTTCTTCTCCAACGACCAGTACCGCAACCCGATGCTGGTGCGGGTGGCCGGGCTGGGGTACCAGAAGGGCTTCGGTGGCCACTTCCACAACGACAACTCGATCACCGCGTTGCGCGACATCCCGGGGCTGGTGGTGGGCTGCCCGTCGCGTGGCGACGATGCGGTGATGATGCTGCGCACGCTGGCCGCACTGGCGCGGGTGGATGGGCGCGTGGCGGTGTTCCTGGAGCCGATCGCGTTGTACATGAGCAAGGACCTGCACGAAGCCGGCGATGGCCAGTGGCTGTTCGACTTCCCCGCACAGGGCCAGTCGCTGGTGCCGGGGGAGGGCCGGGTCTATGCGCCGGAGGCCGGCGACCTGGTGATCTATACCTATGGCAACGGCGTGCCGATGGCATTGCGCGCATCGCGGGCGATCGAGCAGCAGCTGGGCTGGCAGGTGCGGGTGGTCGACCTGCGCTGGCTGGTACCGCTGGACGCGGGCTTCATCACTGCCCAGGCCGCCAGCGCACGGCGGGTGCTGGTGCTGGATGAAGGCCGCCACAGCGGCGGGGTGGGCGAGGGCGTGGTCACCGCGCTGGTCGAGGCCGGGTTCGGCCATCTGCCGTTGCGCCGGGTCTGTGGTGCCGACACCTACACGCCACTGGCGGGGGCAGCAATGTTCGGGCTTCCAAGCGACAATGCGGTGATTGGCGCCGCCCTCGACCTGGCGCAGGAACCCTGATGCATGTGTGGATTGGCGGGAATGTTGTTGCCGGCGCCGCTGGCGTCGGCCGAGGCGCTGCAGGCGCAGGCCCTGGCCATGGGCCAGGCGCTGCACCACCGCGGGCCCGATGATGGCGGCAGCTGGGTTGATGCCGAGGCGGGCATCGCGCTGGCGCATCGCCGCCTGAGCATCCTCGACCTGTCCCCGCTGGGCCACCAGCCGATGGCCTCGGCCGACGGCCGCTACGTGATGGCCTACAACGGCGAGGTCTACAACTTCGCGGCCCTGCGCGAGGAACTGGAGCCGCTGGGGCATGCCTTCCGCGGCCATTCCGACACCGAAGTACTGCTGGCGGCGATCCTGCAATGGGGCGTGGAAGACACCCTGCAGCGCTGCAACGGCATGTTCGCCATCGCGCTGTGGGACCGCCAGGAGCGTTGCCTGTGGCTGGCCCGCGACCGCGTGGGCAAGAAGCCGCTGTACTACGGCTGGGCCGGCGACACGCTGGTGTTCGGTTCGGAACTGAAGGCGCTCTGGCAGCACCCGGCGTTCGACAACGACATCGACCGCGATGCGCTCACCTTGCTGCTGCGGCTGGATTACATCCCGGCGCCGCACAGCATCCACCAGCGCTGCTACAAGCTGATGCCGGGCCGGGTGTTGCGCCTGGACGCGGCGGCCGTCGCTGCCGGCGCATCCGCGCATCGTCCGGAACAGGCACAGCGGCCGTACTGGGATGCGCGCGCGCGCATGCAGGCGGCGCTGGCCGCACCCTTCCAGGGCCGCATCGAGGACGCCGAGGAACAGCTGGACACGCTGCTGCGCGACGCGGTGGCGCTACGCATGGTGGCCGACGTGCCGGTCGGCGTATTCCTGTCCGGTGGCACCGATTCCTCACTGGTGGCGTCGCTGATGCAGGCCCAGAGCGGGCAGCCGGTGCACAGCTTCAGCATCGGCTTCACCGATTCGGGACATGACGAGGCGCCGCTGGCCCGGGAGCTGGCGGCCCACCTGGGCTGTGACCATACCGAGTTGTACGTCAGCGGCGCCGACGCGCTGGCGGTGGTGCCGCAGTTGCCGGCGATGTTCGATGAGCCTTTTGCCGACGCATCGCAGGTGCCGACCGCGCTGGTCGCCCGGCTGGCGCGGCAGGGCGTGACCGTGGCGCTGTCTGGTGACGGTGGCGATGAGCTGTTCTTCGGCTATACCCGGTATGTACGCGCGCTGCGCAACTGGCAGATGCTCGGCCGCGTGCCGGGGCCGCTGCGGCGCTGGATGGGCGCCCGTGCGCAGCAGCAGGGCGAAGCCTCGCGCACCGGCGGCCTGGCCGCGCTGCTGGCCGAGACCGGTGCGCGTGGCATCGGCGACGTCTACCGCAACCGCATCTCGCGCTGGCGCGACCCGGCCGCGGCGGTGACCGGCGCGCGGGCCGCCGGCAGCTTCTACGACCTGGCCGATCCGCTGCACGGCGCGGGTACGCCGGCCGACGCGATGATGCTGGCCGATTTCGTGACCTACCTGCCGGACGATCTGTTGTGCAAGGTCGACCGCACCTCGATGGCGGTCAGCCTGGAGGCGCGCGCACCGCTGCTGGACTGGCGGGTGGCCGAGTTCGCCTGGTCGCTGCCGCTGGGCTTCAAGCGCAGCGAGACCACCAGCAAGGTGCTGCTCAAGCGCGTGCTGGGCCGTTACGTGCCGCATTCGATGGTGCACCGTCCCAAGCGCGGTTTCGGCGCGCCGGTCAGTGACTGGCTGAAAGGCGACCTGCGGCCCTGGGCCGAGGACCTGCTGCAGCCGGCGCGGCTGGAGCGTGAGGGCGTGCTGTCGGCGGCGGCGGTGCAGCCGCTGTGGCAGCAGTTCCTGGGAGGGCAGCGCAAGTGGCATACCCATCTGTGGAACGTGCTGATGTTCCAGGCCTGGCAGGCGCATTGGCGGCAGGTGCGCGCAGGCATTGTGGGCGGCTGATCTTCACCGGCCTGCACGGGCCCGGCGACTAGGCTGGGCCTCCCGCACCATGAGGAGTATGTCCCGATGTCCGTCCCCACCATCGCCGTGTTCGTCGGCAGCCTGCGCAAGGACTCGTGCAACCGCAAGCTGGCCCATGCGCTGGAGAAGATCGCCGGTGATCGCGCACGCTTCCAGTACGTGCAGATCGGCGACCTGCCGTTGTATGACCAGGACTTCGACGCGCAGTACCCGGCGCAGGGTACCCGGCTGAAGGACCAGGTGCGCGCCGCCGACGCGGTGCTGTTCGTCACCCCCGAATACAACCGGTCGGTGCCGGGCGTGCTCAAGAACGCCATCGATATCGGCTCGCGTCCCTACGGTGACAGTGCGTTTGCCGGCAAGCCGGCGGCGGTGATCGGCGCCTCCATCGGCCAGATCGGTACCGCCGTGGCCCAGCAGCACCTGCGCAACACCCTGGCCTTCCTGGATATGCATGTGCTTGGGCAGCCCGAGGCGTTCATCCACTTCAAGGAGGGCCTGATCGATGCCGACGGCACGATCCACAACGAGGGCACGCAGAAGTTCCTGCAGGGCTACGTGGACCGGTTCCTGGCGCTGATCGCGGTGCACGTCAAGGGCGATTGACGCCTGCGGGGTCGGAGTTCCCTGCGTCGCAGAGGGATCCGACCCCAACCACGCCCCGGGGTCGGATCCTGACGCGCAGCGACGGGCTCCGACCCGTGGCGCCTGATTTGCGATAATGCTCCGCTCGGGTGCCGCAATGGCGCCTGTCGCAGGCAGTGCGACGCCCCCACGCCAGTCTGGCCAGGCGCCGGCGGATATCCCCCGTTTCTCCACGGCTTATCCACAGGCTTGTCCATGGTCGCCGGGGTCGGCGCATGCCTACACTCGTCTGGCCCACTTTTGCAGGAAACACCGCAGCATGTCCGCTCGTCCCGGCTTCCGTTCCAACCGCAGAGAGCGCGGTGATGGCTTCGATCGCGATCGCGACGAGTCGCGCATCGACCAGTTGCGGGTACCGCCGCATTCGGTGGAAGCCGAGCAGGCGGTGCTGGGGGGGCTGATGCTGGCGCCCGAAGCGTATGACCGGGTCAATGACCAGCTCACCGAAGGCGACTTCTACCGTCGCGACCACCAGATGATCTATCGGGCGATCCGCGAGCTCTCCGAGCGCGAGCGTCCGTTCGATGCGGTGACCCTGGGCGAGTGGTTCGAGTCGCAGGGCAAGATGGAACTGGTGGGCGACGGTGCCTACCTGATCGAACTGGCCAGTACCACGCCGTCGGCTGCCAACATCGTGGCCTACGCCGAGATCGTGCGTGACAAGGCAGTGTTGCGCCAGCTGATCCAAGTGGGCACCGACATCGTCAACGACGGTTTCCAGCCCGAAGGCCGCGACAGCAGCGAGCTGCTGGCCTCGGCGGAAAAGAGCGTGTTCGCCATTGCCGAACAGGGCGCACGTGGTCGCACCGATTTCGTGGCCATGCCCGGTGCGCTGAAGGATGCATTCGAGGAGCTGCGCAACCGCTTCGAGAACGGCGGCAACATCACCGGCCTGCCGACCGGGTACACCGATTTCGATGCGATGACCGCCGGCCTGCAGCCGACCGATCTGATCATCCTCGCCGCGCGCCCGGCCATGGGCAAGACCACCTTCGCGCTGAACATCGCCGAGTACGCGGCGATCAAGTCGAAGAAGGGCGTGGCGGTGTTCTCGATGGAAATGTCGGCATCGCAGCTGGCGATGCGCCTGATTTCCTCCAATGGCCGCATCAACGCGCAGCGCCTGCGTACCGGCCAGCTGGAAGACGAGGACTGGAGCCGCGTCACCAGCGCGATCAAGATGCTGAAGGAAACCAAGATCTTCATCGACGATACGCCGGGCGTGTCGCCGGAAGTGCTGCGCTCCAAGTGCCGCCGCCTCAAGCGCGAGCATGATCTCGGCCTGATCGTGATCGACTACCTGCAGCTGATGAGCGTGCCCGGCAACAGCGAAAACCGCGCGACCGAAATCTCGGAGATCTCGCGTTCGTTGAAGGGCCTGGCCAAGGAATTGAATGTGCCGGTGATCGCGCTGTCACAGCTCAACCGCTCGCTGGAAACGCGTACCGACAAGCGCCCGGTGATGGCCGACCTTCGCGAGTCGGGCGCAATCGAGCAGGACGCGGACATGATCGTGTTCATCTACCGCGACGACTACTACAACAAGGAAAACTCGCCGGACAAGGGCCTGGCCGAGATCATCATCGGCAAGCACCGTGGTGGCCCGACCGGCTCGTGCAAGCTGAAGTTCTTCGGCGAGTACACCCGCTTCGACAACCTGGCCCACGATTCGGTCGGCTCGTTCGAGTAACGGCCATGCCGGCCGCTGGCCGGCAATCGCCTTCCGGGCGGTACACCATTCGGAACGCAAGAATTCCGCATGTGGCGTGTAAATGACATGTAACGCGCCGCTTCTACGATTCCGCCGCTGCTGCTCTTCGACGCCGCCCTTCGGCGTCCAGCGTGCCCAAGGAATCCACCTCCATGTCGTCCCACGCTTCGCATCGCCGCAATCTGCTGGCCCTGCTGGTCTGTGCTTCGCTGCCGTCGCTCGCTGCCGCTGAACCCGCCCCCGCCTCCGACGCACCGTCGGCGACCACCCTCGATTCGATCTCGGTGATCGGCCGCGGCGAAGCCCGCCAGGTGCAGCGCGTGACCGCCGAGGACATGAAGATCCTGCCGCCCGGTGCGAACCCACTGAAGCTGCTGGCCAGCAAGCCGGGCGTTCACTTCGAGTCGGCCGATGCCACCGGCGCGTACGAATGGTCCACCACCATCAGCCTGCGTGGCTTCAACCAGAGCCGCCTGGGCTACACGCTCGATGGCATCCCGCTGGGCAACATGGCCTATGGCAACAGCAACGGCCTACATATCAGCCGTGCCGTGATCAGCGAGAACCTGGGCGGAGCCGAAGTGTCCACCGGCATCGGCGCGCTGGGTACGCCGTCCACCAGCAACCTCGGCGGCGTGTTCCAGTTCTATTCGATCGATCCGTCCACCGAGTACGGCGTGGTGCTGGCGCAGGGCTTCGGCAGCGACAGTGCGCGGCGCAGCTATGCGCGCCTGGAGACCGGTGAGCACCAGGGCTTTGCGGCCTACCTGTCCGGCGTGTACTCCGAAGGCGACAAGTGGAAGGGCAAGGGCTCGCAGGAGCTGAAACAGTTCAACGGCAAGGCCACCTACAATTTCGGAACGGACAGCAGGATCACCGCGCTGTTCAACGCCTCGCGCCGCGTCGAGGCGGACTACCAGGACCTGTCGCTGGAGATGATCGATCGCCTTGGCTGGGACTGGGACAACTACGCGCCGGACTGGGATCGTGCCGTCGCCGCCGCGCGCGGCAGGTTCACGGGCGGCGTCAACAGCCCCTGGGATGCGTACTACTCCGGCCACGGCCTGCGCAACGATGACCTGTCCAGCATCGCCGGCGATTTCGGCCTGAACGAGTCGATGCGGCTGAAGGTCAATGTGTACAACCACAGCAACCGCGGCCAGGGCCACTGGTTCAGCCCGTCCAATCCATCCAACCCGGGCACCAGTCGCGAGATTCCGATCTCGATCCGCACCACCGAGTACGCGATCGACCGTACCGGCGTGACCTCGGCGTTCACCTGGAACGTCGGTGGCCACGACCTGGAAGCCGGTCTCTGGTACGAGGACAACGGCCACAGCGTGCAGCGCAACTTCTACTACATCGACGGCCCGGTCACCGATGACTTCTTCCTGCGCAACCCGGACCAGCGCGTGTGGCACCAGCGCTACACCACCATTACCCGCCAGTTCTACGTGCAGGACCGCTTCCGCCTGTTCGATGACCGGCTGACCATCGACATCGGTGCGAAGTCGCCGCACACCCGCACCCGCGTGCGCACGCCACTGGGCAGCTATGCCAACAACAGCAGCCTGACTTCGAAGAAGGGCCTGCTGCCTCAGGCGGGTTTCAACTTCAAGCTCAACGAAGGCAACGAGATCTTCGGTTCGTTCGCCAGGAACATCGCCGCCTACGCGTTGGGCGTGGGCAGCCCGTTCAACGTGCCGCAGGCGGCGTTCGATGCCAGCGCGCAGGACTTGAAGCCGGAACAGTCACGCACCCTGGAACTGGGCTGGCGCGGCTACGGGAAGGGCTATGAAGCCTCGGTTGCGGTGTACGACGTCAAGTTCGACAACCGCCTGCTGGCGATCGCCCAGTGCGTGGGCATCCTCGGCTGCCCGGCGCTGTTCTCCAACGTCGGTTCGGTGACCAGCCGCGGCGCCGAGGCGACACTGCAGCTGAAGCCGATGCAGGACCTGGCCTGGTCCAACGCGCTGTCCTGGAATGACAGCACCTACGACAACGACTACGTGAACAATGGCGTGGTGCCGACCCGCGGCAAGAAGACCGTCGACACCCCCGAATGGATGTTCGCCAGCACCCTGGCCTGGACCCCGGGCCCCTGGGACATGCGCCTGTCGGCCAACCACGTCGGCAAGCGCTACGTGACCTATACCAACGACGAGTCGGTGCCGAGCTACTGGCTGGTCAATGCCTCCGTGGCCTATGACTTCGGCGCGCTGGGCCCGGCGCAGAACCTGACCATGGCGCTGAACCTGACCAACCTGACCGACAAGCGCTACCTGTCTTCGATCAACACCAACGGCACCTACGCCGCCGACCCGACCCGCAGCCTGGCGACCATGCAGGTCGGCGCGCCGCGCCAGGTGATGGCCACCGCCACCGTGCGCTTCTGATGCGCGGGCCTGTGGATCCGGAACGCCGTCGTCGCCTGCTGCGCATGGCGTGGCAGGGCACGGGGGCGGCGATCGCGCTGGCGGCGATGCCGGGGCTGGCCACGGCCGGCCCACGGCCACGGCTGGGGCGTGATCCGTTCACCCTTGGTGTCGCCGCCGGTGATCCGGATCCACAGGGGGCCGTGTTGTGGACGCGGCTGGCGCCGGACCCGCTCAACGGCGGCGGCATGCCGTCGCGGGCGGTGCCGGTGCGCTGGTTCGTGGCCGAAGACGCCGGCATGCGCCGGCTGGTACAGCGGGGTACTGCAGCCGCGGTGCCGGAGCTGGCCCATTCGGTGCACGTGGAGGTCAATGGCCTGCGCCCGGGCCGCGACTACTACTACCGCTTCGCCTGCGATGGCGATGAGGAAAGCGCGGTCGGCCACTTCCGCACCGCGTCGCTACCGGACACGCAGCTGCAGCAGCTGCGGCTGGCCCTGTGCACCTGCCAGGCCTGGAACAGTGGCTACTATCCGGTGCTGCGCGATATCGCACGGAGCGATGTCGACCTCGTGCTGCATGCCGGCGACTACCTGTATGAATACAGCCCGCTGCAGAACGTGCGTGGCAGCACGCTGGACGCGGCGCGTTTCAGTGGCGAGACGGTGAGCCTGGAGCGCTACCGTGACCAGTACGCGCTGTACAAGCTCGACCCGGATCTGCAGGCGGCCCATGCCGCACACGCCTTCGCGGTGATCTGGGACGATCACGAGGTGCAGAACGACTACTCGGGCATCCATCCGGAGAAGCCCGGCGTGTCGATCGAGGACTTCATCGTTCGCCGCGCGGCGGCCTACCGCGCGTTCTACGAACACCTGCCGATGCGCAGCACGCCTGCGGGCAATGGCGGCCTGCGCGTGCACCGGCGCCTGCGTTACGGCGATCTGGCACAGCTCACCCTGCTCGACTGCCGCCAGTTCCGCCCGGCCAATCCCTGCGGTGTGGGCGAGTCACCGCGCTGCGAAGCGGCGCTGGATCCGCGCATGAGCATGCTCGGCACGGGGCAGGAAGCGTGGTTCACGCAGTCGATGGCCGCCGCGCAGGGCACGCGCTGGAACGTGGTGGTGCAGCAGCTGCTTATGTCGCAGCTGCGGCTGGACGGCGGCACGCCACGCGAGCGCTTCTGGAACGACGCCTGGGATGGCTATCCCGCCGCACGCAGGCGTCTGCTGCAGGCGATGCAGGCAGGCGGGCAGGGCAACGCCATCGTGCTGGGCGGCGACTGGCATTCCACCTTCGTCAACGACCTGAAGCTGGATTTCGACGCGGCCAGCGCGCCGGTCGTGGCCACCGAATTCATCGCCCCGGCGATCAGCAGTGGCGGCGACGACACGCCGTACGGGCCGTACTACGGGCCATCGATTCCGCAGCACCCGCATATCCGCTATTTCGACGGCGACCGCCGCGGCTGGTGGGAGCTGCAGCTGAACCGGCAGACCGTGGACGCCGAGCTCCGCTTCGCCGACAGCGTGCTGCGCCCGGATGCCGCAGTGCGTACCGCGGCGCGATTCCAGGTGGCCCATGGCCGCCCGGGCGCGGTGCAGCTCCTGTAGAGCCGAGCCTACGCTCGGCTGTCGCGCGCAGCGCGGGTTTTCTGTGATCGCAACGAAGAGCAGCCGAGCGTGGGCTCGGCTCTACAACGACGGCCCTGCACCGGATTTCATCGCCCCCAGACCGGTTTCGTCGCAAACCGTTTGCCGGCGGCGAGGGCGGGGCGCCAAGGTGTCCGCAGGCGGCAGGGTGCCGCCCCAAGGAGACCGTGATGAAGACCCTGTTCGCGCTCGGTGTGTGGTGCCTGCTGTTCGTGCTGTGCTGGCCGCTGGCGATCCTCGCCCTGATCGCGTGGCCGTTCGTGTGGCTGCTGAGCCTGCCGTTCCGCCTGGTCGGCATCACCTTCTCGGCGTTGTTCGCCTTCCTGCGCGCGCTGTTCATGCTGCCGGCGCGGTTGCTTGGCGGCCGGGCGGTTCCCGCATGAGGAGGGTGCTGCTGGCCGGTCTGGTCCTGTTGCCAGGCCCGGTGCTGGCCGCACCCCCGGTACCCCCGTCGGCGTGGCTGGAGCGCGAGCAGAGCGCTGCGGCTGACGAAGCCAATGCAGCGGCGGTCCCTGCGCCGAAAGCCGAGGCGCGCTGCCGGGTGGTCAAGCAATGGAAGGCCGGCGATACGGTGGTACAGCACAGGGTCTGTGAGGATCCACCGAAGAAGCCGGCTGGAAAGGTGTAGCGTCGGGCCCATGCCCGGCGGCCTTTGCAGGGCAGCCGAGCGTGGGCTCGGCGCTACAGGGAAACGGGCAACAAAAAACCCCGCCGAAGCGGGGTTTTTCGTCTGCAGGTGAGTGCCGACCAACGGTCGGCACCTACCATGATGCCGATCAGTTCGCCTTGTGGATGGCGCGCTTGCTGACCGCCATCGCCGCGTCGTGGACCACTTCCGACAGCGACGGGTGGGCGTGGCAGATGCGGGCCAGGTCATCGGCCGAACCACTGAACTCCATGGTCAGCACGCCTTCGTGCACCAGCTCGGAGACGTTGGCGCCGACCAGGTGCATGCCGAGGATGCGATCGGTTTCGGCATGGGCCAGGATCTTCACGAAGCCTGCCGGCTCGATCATCGCCACGGCACGGCCGTTGGCGGCGAACGGGAAGCTGCCGGCCTTGTACGGAATGCCTTCGGCCTTCAGCTGCGCTTCGGTCTTGCCGACCCAGGCCAGTTCCGGTTCGGTGTAGATGACCCACGGGATGGTGTCGAAGTTGACGTGGCCCGGCAGGCCGGCGATCAGCTCAGCCACCGCGATGCCTTCCTCGAAGCCCTTGTGCGCCAGCATCGGGCCGCGCACGCAGTCGCCGACTGCCCACACACCGTTGACGCCGGTGTGGCAGTGCGCATCGACTTCGATCTGGCCGCGCTCGTTGATCTTGACGCCGGTGCCTTCGGCCAGCAGGCCCTTGGTGGCGGCGCGACGGCCAACGGCCACCAGCAGCTTGTCCACGGTCAGGGTCTTTTCGCCTTCCGCGTCGGTGTAGGTGACGATGACTTCCTTCTTCTTGCCCTTGCCGGTGATCTCGGTCTTGGAGACCTTGGCATTGAGCTTGATGTCCAGGCCCTGCTTCTTGAATTCCTTGGCAGCCGCCTTGGCCACTTCGGCATCGGCAGCCGCCAGGAACTCCGGCATGGCTTCCAGGATGGTGACTTCAGCGCCCAGGCGCTTCCACACGCTGCCCAGTTCCAGGCCGATCACGCCGGCGCCGATCACCGCCAGGCGGTTCGGCACTTCGGTGAAGTCCAGGCCGCCAACGTTGTCGACGATGGTCTCGCCGTCGAACTTGGCGAACGGCAGTTCGATCGAATCCGAACCGGCCGCGATGATGACGTTGGTGCCCTTCAGCTCGACGATGGAACCGTCATGCTGGGTGACCTTGACCACGTTGCCCGGCTGCAGTTCACCGAAGCCGTAGTAGGCGGCGACCTTGTTGGCCTTGAACAGCATGCCGATGCCGCCGGTGAACTGCTTGACGATCTTGTCCTTGCGGCCAACCATCGCCTCGACGTCGATCTTGGCATCCTTGAAGCTGATGCCGTGGTCGCCAAAGATGTGGCCCATGTTCCAGAACTGGCGCGAGGAATCCAGCAGCGCCTTGGACGGGATGCAGCCCACGCGCAGGCAGGTGCCGCCGAGGGCCGGCTTGCCGTCCTTGCCCAGCGCTGCATCGATGCAGGCGGTCTTCAGGCCCAGCTGGGCCGCGCGGATGGCAGCGTGGTAACCGGCCGGGCCGGCACCGATGACGACGACGTCGAATTGTTCAGCCATTGAATTATTCCTTGATGCATTACCAGAACCCCTCCGCGCAGGCGCGGAGGGGCGGGAGGTGTCTTACAGGCCGAACAGCATGCGGCCCGGGTTTTCCAGCTGGTTCTTGATGTCCACCAGGAACTGCACCGAGTCCTTGCCGTCGATGATGCGGTGGTCGTACGACAGCGCCAGGTACATCATCGGCGCGATCACGACCTGGCCGTTCTGGGCGATCGGACGCTCCTTGATGGCGTGCATGCCCAGGATGGCGCTCTGCGGCGGGTTGATGATCGGGGTCGACAGCAGCGAACCGAAGGTGCCGCCGTTGGTCACGGTGAAGGTGCCGCCCTGCAGCTCTTCCAGGCCCAGCTTGCCGTCACGGGCCTTCTTGGCGTAGTCGGCGATGGTCTTCTCGATGTCGGCGAACGACATGCGCTCGACGTTGCGCAGCACCGGCGTGACCAGGCCCTTCTCGGTCGAGACGGCGATCGAGATGTCCGAGTAGCCGTGATAGATGATGTCGTCGCCGTCGATCGAGGCGTTGACCAGCGGGAAGCGCTGCAGCGCGTTGGCGGCGGCCTTCACGAAGAAGCTCATGAAGCCCAGCTTGATGCCGTGTGCCTTGACGAACTCGTCCTGCAGTTCCTTGCGCGCCGCCGACACCTTGGACAGGTCGACTTCGTTGAAGGTGGTCAGCATCGCGGTGGAGTTCTTCGACTCCATCAGGCGCTCGGCGATGCGCTTGCGGATGCGGGTCATCGGCACGCGCTCTTCCGGGCGTGCGCCACCGGCCTTGCCGGCGCCGCCGTTGCGGGCGAAGTTGACGATGTCTTCCTTGGTGACCGCGCCGCGACGGCCGGTGCCGTCGACATCGGCCGGGTTCACGCCTTCAGTGATGGCGGTGAAGCGGGCGCCCGGCGGCAGCGCATCGGCGGCCGACTTGGCGGCCGGGGCCGGCGCAGCGGCAGCGGCCGGAGCCGGAGCGGCGGCGGCCGGAGCGGCCTCGGCGGTCGGTGCCGGAGCAGCTGCAACGGCGCCTTCCTCGATGATCGCCACGACCTGGCTGGAGGTCACGGTCGAGCCTTCGGCGAACTTGATTTCCTTCAGCACGCCGTCGACCGGCGACGGCACTTCCAGGACGACCTTGTCGGTTTCCAGGTCAAGCAGGTTTTCGTCGCGCTTGACGGCGTCGCCCACCTTCTTGTGCCAGGTGGCGATGGTGCCGTCGGCGACGGATTCGGGCAGTACCGGGGCTTTGACTTCGGTGGCCATTGCGGGAGCTTCCTGGTTTGTCTTCTAAATATGGGGAGGATTATTCAGCGAACGTGTCGTTGAACGGGTTGACCAGTGCGTCGGCGATCAGCTGCTGCTGCTCGCGGACGTGGTCAGCCATGTGACCGGCAGCCGGCGAGGCCGAACGTGCGCGACCGGCGTAGTGCAGGTTCTGGCCATCGGCCAGGCAGAACTGCAGATGGTGGCGGATCTGGTACCACGCGCCCTGGTTCTGCGGTTCTTCCTGCGTCCACACCACGTCGGTGGCCTTGCCGTACTTCTTCAGTTCGGCCGCCAGCAGCGCACGCGGGAACGGATACAGCTGCTCCACGCGGATGATCGCCACGTCGTCCTGGCCACGCTTGATCTGGTCCTCCAGCAGGTCGTAATAGACCTTGCCCGAGCACAGCACCACGCGCTTGACCTTCTTGGCGTCTGCGTTGGCGTCGCCGATCAGGTGCTGGAACTCGCCGTTGGCCAGCTCGTCCAGGGTCGACACGGCCAGCTTGTGGCGCAGCAGCGACTTCGGCGACATCACCACCAGCGGCTTGCGGGTGGTCATGTGCATCTGGCGACGCAGCATGTGGAAGGCCTGGGCCGGGGTCGACGGCACGACCACCAGCATGTTCTCCAGCGCGCACAGCTGCAGGAAGCGCTCCAGGCGCGCCGAGCTGTGTTCCGGGCCTTGCCCTTCATAGCCATGCGGCAGCAGCAGGGTCAGGCCGGAAATGCGGCCCCACTTGGCTTCACCGGCGGCGATGAACTGGTCGATCACCACCTGGGCACCGTTGGCGAAGTCGCCGAACTGGCCTTCCCAGATGCACAGCGTGTTCGGATCGGTGGTGGAGAAGCCGTACTCGTAGGCCATCACCGCTTCTTCGCTCAGCAGCGAATCGATGACGGTGGCCTTCTCCGGCGAATCCACCAGCTGCCGCAGCGGCATGTAGTAGTTGTCGGTCTTCTGGTCGTGCAGGATCGCGTGGCGATGCGTGAACGTACCGCGGCCCACGTCCTGGCCGACCAGGCGCAGTGCATGGCCTTCATCGAGCAGGGTGGCGTAGGCCAGGTTCTCGGCAAAGCCCCAGTCGCCCGGGATCTCGCCGGCGGCCATCTTGCGGCGGTCGTCATAGACCTTGGCCACGCGCGAGTGCAGCTGCACTTCATCGGGAATGGTGTTGATCAGCTTGGCCAGCTCGACCAGCTTGTTCTTCTCGACCTTGGTCGAGACCGGGTCGGACAGCTTGCCTTCCAGCAGCTTCGGCCAATCGACGAACAGCGGGCTGCTCGGCGGGGTCTTCTCGACCTTGGCCAGCTCGGTGGTCACTTCACCGGCGTCCAGCTTCTCGCGGTAGGCATCGACCATCGCCTTGCCGGCGCCGGCGGCGATCACGCCCGCCTTTTCCAGCTGCTCGGCGTACATCTCGCGGGTGGTCGGGTGCTTGCGGATCACCTGGTACATCAGCGGCTGGGTGATCGCCGGTTCGTCGGCCTCGTTGTGGCCCCAGCGGCGGTAGCACATCAGGTCGATGACCACGTCCTTGGCGAACGTCTGGCGGAACTCGAAGGCCAGCTGTGCGGCGAACACCACTGCTTCCGGGTCATCGCCGTTCACGTGCAGCACCGGCGCGGCAATCATCTTCGCCACGTCGGTGGCATAGCGCGTGGAACGCGTATCCAGCGGGTTGGAGGTGGTGAAGCCGACCTGGTTGTTGACCACGATGTGCACGGTGCCGCCGACGGCGAAGCCGCGGGCCTGCGACATCTGGAACAGTTCCATGACCACGCCCTGGCCGGAGAAGGCCGCGTCGCCGTGGATCAGGATCGGCATGACCTGCTTGCGCGCGGTGTCCTTGCGGCGCTCCTGGCGCGAGCGCACGGAACCGGCCACGACCGGGTCGGCGATTTCCAGGTGCGACGGGTTGAACGCCAGCGCCAGGTGCACCGGGCCGCCATCGGTGGCGACGTCGGCGGAGAAGCCCATGTGGTACTTCACGTCACCGGCCGAGGCGTGCTCGTCGTGCTCGAACTTGCCTTCGAACTCGTCGAACAGCTTGCGCGGGTTCTTGCCCAGGGTGTTGACCAGCACGTTCAGGCGGCCACGGTGGGCCATGCCGATCACCACATCCTTGACGCCATCCTTGCCGGCGTTGCGGATGATGGTGTCCATCATCGGGATCAGCGAATCGCCGCCTTCCAGCGAGAACCGCTTCTGGCCGACGTACTTGGTGTGCAGGTAGCGCTCCAGGCCCTCGGCCGCAGTCAGGCGCTCCAGGGTGCGGCGCTGGGTGTCAGCGTCCAGCTGGTAGTTGCCACCGGCGGCTTCCAGCTTCTTGTAGATCCACTGGCGCTGCTCGACCTCGGAGATGTGCATGAACTCCGCACCGATCGAGCCGGTGTAGGTCGCCTTCAGGCGTGCCAGCAGGTCGCGCAGCTTCATGCGCGGCTGGCCGCCGACGCCGCCGGTGCTGAACTCGCTGTTGAGGTCGGCATCGGACAGGCTGTGGAACGGCAGGCCCAGATCCGGGGTATTGACCGGTGCGGCCAGGCCCAGCGGATCGAGGCGGGCGTCCAGGTGGCCGCGCGAACGGTAGGCGGTGATCAGACGACCGACATTGCGCTCGCGCTCGTCGCCTGCACCGTTACCGGTACCGGCCTTCAGCGCATCCTTGGCCGCGTCCGCAATGTGGGAGATGACGGCCGAGTGCGGAATGTCACCTGCTTCGCGGCCCTTGAAGCCGTCGAAGTAGGTTTTCCATTTGGGATCGACACTATCCGGGGAGACCAGGTACTGCTCGTACAGGTCCTCGACATAGGAGGCGTTGCCGCCGGCGAGTTGCGAAGATTGCGCAAACTGCTTCAGTTGATTGTCCACGATGGAGGGTGTTGATTCGCTTTGTGGGGTATGGCTTCAGAAGGACCCGGCAGGAAGATGAATAGCCCTGCGCGGGCGCGTTCAAACAGCCAAATTGTACCCCCAACCGGACACGAAGGGGCACCACCACAGGTATCCCGCGTCCGCCGATGCCGGTTCCAGACAGGTTCGGTCGGCTGTGCCGACTCAGATGCCGAGCGCACGCAGTTCGCTGCAGACGCGCGAACGGTCCCAGACACGCTGCAATTGCTGCTCGAACGGCTGCGAACGTGCTGGCAGCGCGATGCCGGCCTCGCCGTCGAGGCGATGGCCGATCAGACGAAAGTAGAAGTCGCCCGCATCGTTGAGCAGGCAGGCCGAGGCCAGCGCGCGGTCGACCGGATCGCTGACCTCGCGGAACTGGACCACGCTGGGCAGGCGCTGGGCCAGCGCCAGCAGCGGCGACCCGGCAGACGCGATCGCGGCGGCGTCGTGCACGATCACCCGCAGCTGCTTGTCGTGGCGGGCGGTGACGAAGCGGCGCAGGGCGGACTGTACCGGGGGCGCGTCGAGCAGCCCCGGGTCCAGTTGGCGGCTGTGCAGCCACAGCTGGCGACGGGCGCGGTGGATGATGGCCGTGGTGATCGCCACCGCCTCGGCGCGGCTGTCGATGGCGCTGGCCACGCCCAGCCGGCGGCGCATCTGCTGGTGTCCGATGCCGGCTTCCTCGAACACCTCGCCCTCGGGCAGGAAGCCCTGGCGTGCATAGAAATCGCGCGCGGGCAGCTGGGCGTGCAGGTGCAGTTCGGCCAGGCCGAGCCGGCGCCCGGCTTCGACCAGGGCCGCCAGCAGGGCCTCGCCGACCCCGTTGCTGCGATGGGTGGCCAGCACGGCCATGCGGCCGATGCGGCCGTCCGGAGCCAGCCTGCCGGTGCCGACCGGCTGGCCGTCACTGTCCAGCGCCAGCACATGGGCACTGACCGGGTCCAGCGCATCGCGTTCCAGCTCGGCGGCGATGCCCTGTTCCTGCACGAACACGCGTTGGCGCACGTCGTGGATGGCAACGTGGGCGTCGGCGTGGCTGACCTGCTGGACCCGGATCATGACGATGGCTCAGGCCCGGCCGGTGCTGTCGTCTTCGTCGTCGTCCTCGAAGTTGACGATGACCTCGATACCGTCGTCGTGCACGGTCACGGAGTGGACATCGTCGGACACCGCGTCGGCGTCGATCGCCTCGACGCGGTCGCGGCCTTCGACGACCTCGCCGAGCACCACGGCATCCTCGCTGTCTTCCTCGTCTTCGGCCTCGTACACCTCATTCGGGTCGATCAGCTGGAACACACCCCCGACCAGCAGCTGCTGGACCACGGCACGGCCCTTGTCGGACAGGCCGCGATAGGCGGCGGCGTCGAGCTGCTCGGCGCCGGCCAGTCGCTGCGCGTCCTTCACCGGCAGCGCGAAGTCCTGGCCGCTGACATACAGGCTGGCGCCACGCTTGGCCCGGCGCCAGGCCAGGCGGGCCCACGGGTGGCGCTGCAGCAGCATGCCCGAGGCCAGCGCTTCGACCACTTGCTCCGTGGCCGGCGCAGCCTGGTGGGCCATCACTTCGCCGGCGGCGCGGTAGGTGGTGATGAAGCGGCCGAACCAGTCACCCAGCTTGTCCGGGTCGTTCATGCGGATGGCGTTGAGGGCGGCGATCACCCGCGCCATCGCCACCGTGTCGATTTCGTTCGGGTCGGCCGGCACCTTCAGGTCGGCATCCTGGTAGCGGATGTTCTCATCGGCATCGGCGATCAGGGTGTCCAGATAGTCGCTGATCAGCTCGGCAGAAGACGGCGCACGCATGCCGAACGAGAAGGTCAGGCAGGGGTCTTCGGCGACGCCGTGGTGCGGCACGTTCGGCGGCAGGTACAGCATGTCGCCCGGCGCCAGCACCCAGTCGTGGGTGGGCTTGAACACCTTCAGCAGTTTCAGCTCCACGTCCGGGCGGAAGCCCAGCGGCGGCTGCCTGCCCTTGATCGATTCGCTCGCATCGATCTGCCAGCGACGGTGGCCGTGGGCCTGCAGCAGGAACACGTCGTACTGATCGACATGGGCGCCGACCGAGCCGCCGGTGGCGGCGAAGCTGATCATCACGTCATCCATGCGCCAGCGCGGCAGGAAGCTGAAGTGTTGGATCAGGGCGCGCACGTCCGGGTCCCACTTGTCCACGTCCTGCACCAGCAGGGTCCAGTCGTGGTCGGGCAGGGCGGGGAACACGTCTTCCTGGAACGGGCCGGTGCGCACGCGCCAGCCGTCCTGGGCCTTGTCGTGCTCGATCAGGCGCGCCAGCACACCTTCCTCGCAGGCCAGCCCGGCCAGGTCTTCCGGCTGTACCGGGGTCTGGAAATCCGGGAAGGCATTGCGGATCAGCAGCGGGCGCTTCTGCCAGAAGTCGCGCAGGAAGGTGGCCGGCGCCATGCCGAGCGGCTGGCCAGGGCGGGCGGTGACTTCGATCAGGGGGGCGGAGGACTTGCGGGCGGCCATGGGGGAATCCTTGCAGCGGAAAGCGGGAGGGGCGGCGTGGCGAGCCGCCAAGGGTTCCATTGTCCGCCGTTCGTCGGGATTGCGCACGTGCGGTGGTTTGTCGCGGGGTGTCCGGCCAACGGCGGAGCCCCTCGTGGCGGGTGACAGTTTCCTGCGCGGCCCGCCACGGAATGGAAGAAGAAGATCAAAGGCAACAGCGGGTCGCGCGCTGCGCTTGCTCATGCCCTTGTAGAGCCGAGCCCACGCTCGGCTTGCTGTTGCCCACGCCCAAAAGCAGCCGAGCACGGGCTCGGCTCTACAAAAGACCCTCAAACAAAGACGGACGCGGCGAAGCCGCGTCCCTCTTTCAAATTCCGTCCCGACAACCCAATGCTCTTCGATCCGTCACCGGGAATCTGCCAGAGGTGGGGCGGGAGGGGCCAGCGGGACCGTTGGCGCCATGGATGGCGCCATCGAGCCCCCATGGATGGG
>NZ_JBMRGI010000008.1:0-224744 GCF_049384345.1 Stenotrophomonas sp. CASM110 | reverse complement strand
GGCGGGGCGGTGTGGGTTGGCAGGACACGCCGTAAACCCCCCTCCGGGGGCCGGCCCAGCCGCTGGCGGCTGTGCGTTCGGGCGCTTGCAAAGCAGTGCTTCGCAAGCAAAGCGCCCTCACCCATGGCGCCAACGGTCCTGCCAACCCACACCGCCCCACCCCCGACAGATTCCTGCGGCGGTTGGTAACGGCTGTCGCTGTTGGTCTTGGTAGGTGTCGACCTTGGTCGACACGATTTTTCTGTCAGATATCGAATTGAATATTGAATCTGGGGATCCGACCCCGTGCTCCGACAGATCGCGGAAGTCTGTCGAAGGCGGGGTGGGTCCGGTTGCGGGGGCGTGAGCCGCATGGATGCGGCGACCGAGCCTCCATGGACGGATTCACGGCGTCCCCCGCAACCGAACCCACCTCGCCATCCCACGGGAAACCCGCTGTTGCTTCGGCTGTTGCTTCTGAGGTTGCCGGCCAGCGGCCGGCACTACCGCGGGCGCAGGGCGCAGCCCTGCATGAAAACCCCACCCCCTACCAAGGTAGGGCGGCCCGCGCGGCAGCGCCGGACTATCCTCGAACCCATGACTTTGTCTGGGAGGGCTGCGTCATGAACTACGAGGAAACCTACCGTCGCTCGATCGACGAGCCGGAGGCCTTCTGGGGCGAGGAAGCCAAGCGCATCCATTGGCACAAACCGCCGCAGCAGGTACTCGACTACAGCAACCCGCCGTTCCGGCGCTGGTTTGTCGGCGGTGAAACCAATCTCTGCTACAACGCCGTCGACCGCCATCTGGCCGAGCGCGCCGACCAGCTCGCGCTGGTTGCCATTTCCACCGAGACCAGCAGCACCCGCGAGATCACCTATCGCCAGCTGTATCGGGAAGTGAACGACTTCGCTGCCGTGCTCAAGCACCTCGGCGTCGGTCACGGTGACCGTGTGGTGATCTACATGCCGAACATGGCCGAAGCCGTGTTCGCGATGCTGGCCTGCGCGCGCATCGGTGCGGTGCATTCGGTGGTGTTCGGTGGCTTCGCCGCGCACAACCTGGCGCTGCGCATCGACGATGCCAAGCCGAAGCTGCTGATCGCCGCCGATGCCGGCATGCGCGGTGGCAAGCTGATTCCGTACAAGCCGATGGTCGATGCAGCCTGCGCCGAAGCCACGTCGCCACCGCCGCACGTACTGATCGTGTCGCGCGGACTGGATGCCGCCGAACCACGCGTGCCGGGCCGCGATGTGGAGTACGCCGCGCTGCGTGCGCAGATCGGTGAGGTCGACGTGCCGGTGCAGTGGCTGGAATCGAGCGAGCCGAGCTACCTGTTGTATACCTCGGGCACCACCGGCAAGCCGAAGGGCGTGCAGCGCGATGTCGGCGGCTACGCGGTGGCGATGGCACAGTCGATGGAAACCGTGTTCGACTGCAGGCCGGGGCAGGTGATGTTCTCCACTTCCGATGTCGGCTGGGCGGTAGGCCATTCCTACAATGTGTACGGCCCGCTGATCGGCGGCTGCACCTCGCTGCTGTACGAAGGGCTGCCGACCAACCCGGACCCGGGCATCTGGTGGGCGCTGTGCGAGCAGTACAACGTGCGCACGATGTTCTCGTCGCCCACTGCCATCCGCGTGCTGAAGAAGCACGATGCGGACTTCATCCATCGCCACGACCTGCGCGCGCTGAAATACCTGTTCCTGGCCGGCGAGCCGCTGGACGAACCGACCGCGCACTGGATCAGCGAAGCGCTCGGCAAGCCGATCATCGACAACTACTGGCAGACCGAGACCGGCTGGCCGGCGCTGACCCTGCTGCCGGGCCTGGAGATGAAGCCGGTGCGCTTCGGTTCGCCGGGCTTCCCCAACCTCGGCTACCGGATGAAGGTGATCGACGAGAACACCGGCGAGGAAGTCGCACCGGGGCAGAAGGGGGTGCTGGTGGTGTCGCCACCGTTGCCGCCGGGCTGCATGAGCACGGTGTGGAACGACGACAACCGTTTCCTGCAGAGCTACTTCAGCCACTTCAAGGAACTGCTGTACAGCTCGCTGGACTGGGCAATCCGCGACGACGATGGCTACACCTTCATCCTCGGCCGTACCGATGATGTGATCAACGTGGCCGGGCACCGGCTGGGCACGCGCGAGATCGAAGAGGCCATTTCGAGCCACCCGCGCGTGGCCGAGGCTGCCGTGATCGGGGTCAAGGACGAATTGAAGGGGCAGGTGCCGCTGGTGTTCGTCACCCTCAAGCAGGGCCTGGATGGCGAGGATCCGGCGCAAGTGGTGGCCGAGATGATGGCCACGGTGACCACCTCGCTCGGCGCAGTGGCCCGCCCGGCGCACGTGCACGTGGTCAATGCGCTGCCCAAGACCCGTTCGGGCAAGCTGCTGCGGCGCTCGTTGCAGGCGCTGGCCGAGCAGCGCGACCCGGGTGACCTGTCGACGCTGGACGACCCCGGCGCGCTGGAGGAGATCCGCCGGGCGCTGGGCCGTTGATCCGGACGTGCCGCCCACTGGCCGGCACCCCCATCCACCCCGAGGTTGCCGGCCAGCGGCCGGCACTACCCGCAGTACTTGCGCTAAGCTCGGCCTGTCATCGACCTGCAATACGCGGCTCGCGCCGGGGAACGCGCGTGCCGTCCGGAGATGGCAACACAGGGGGGCGTGCCCGCGAGGGCGCGCCGGCATTGCGCATCGAGCGAGGGGGAGGCAATGGCATTGCTGCACGCCAAGACGGCTGCTGGCCGTCAGGAAATCGAAGACCGTAGCCGGCGCCTGCCGGCGGCACTGCGTTCGATCCTGCTGATGGTCGATGGCCATCGCAACGACACCGAACTGCGTGGCCTGTTCGAAGGCCTGCGGGCACCACCGGACGCACTGGAGCAATTGTCAGCACAGGGCCTGATCGAAGTGATCGGCGGAAGCGCAGAGGTGGCGCCGGCGCGCGGCATCAGCACCGGGCGCGAACAGGACCCGGCGCTGTACCAGCAGTTGTACGACGCGATGAGCGAGGCGGTGCGCCGCCACCTGGGCCTGAAGGGCTACTTCATGCAGTTGAAGATCGAACGCTGCACCGATGCGCTGGCGCTGGAGCGCTTGTGCCCGGAGTTGCTGGCGGCGGTGGGCAAGGCGCGCAGCCCGGCATTGGCGCAGCGCTGGTGGCAGGAAACCCAGTCGGCGGTGCTGAACGCTGGCAGTGAGGTCGTGCAGGCCTGAGCCACCGCGTAAAGTGATCGGTTCACTTCCCTACAAGGAGTCCCGCGTGCAGGACGACCACGACGACACCGACACCCCAGGCTGGGACGCGATCAATGCGGCGCTGGCGCCGCTGTATGCCGGCCAGGAGCCGCGTCACTTCGGCACCGCGCTTCCGTACACGCTCGGTGGCCAGGATCCACTGGATGGCATCAGCGTGTACTGGGCGGATGCGCCGGTACCGCACTGGCATTACATCACCTACGGCTTCTCCGAGCTGTACGCCAAGGAGAGCAGTGATGCAGATGCCAGCGGTTATGGCTTCGAGCTGACCTTCCGTCTGGCTGCCGAGGCCGGTGAGAACGCCGGCAGCACCCCGCCGGTGTGGCCGATGAACCTGCTGCAGAACCTGGCGCGTTACGTGTTCGGCAGTGGCAACGTGTTCGAGGATGGCCATCACCTCAACGCTAACGGTCCGATCGCGCTGGAGACCGGCACGCGGCTGTGCCATCTGGCCTTCATTGCGGACCCGCAGTTGCCGGCGCGGGACACGGCCAACGGCCATCTGCAGTTCCTGCAGCTGGTCGGATTGACCGATGAGGAGATGGAGGCAGTCAAGCGCTGGTCGACGCGTGGCGTGCTGCAGGCGCTGCTGCCGGCGATGCCGCTGTGGATCAGCGATCTGCATCGCGACAACCTGCTGGAGGACCCTGCGCTGGCACAGCGGGTGCAGGCCGGCAGCGAACGCGAGGGTTCCAGCACCGGCATGCTGTTCATCGAGACCCTGGACTGGCGGCAGGAGGCGGGCGTCACCACGCTGGTGCTCGGCGCCGGTCAGGTCGCCAGCGTGTGCGAACTGTTGCCGCTGCGCCTGCGCCACGGCAAATCGCTGGAACTGGCCAGCCGCGAGCGGCAGTGGGAGTTCATCGCGCATGGGGGCGGTGAAGCGGCGGACGTATCCGCCGACAGCGCGCGCTGGTCACTGGACGAGGCGGGCCTGCAGGCCCTGGCAGGGGTGCGCGCCGAGCGCGGGGTTTACCCGGTGGCGGGGGCGCTGCGCATCGAAGTGGTGCCGACCTACCTGCGCGATGCCAAGGGGGAAGTGATCCGCCAGATCGGCTGATCGCGCGAATGATATCGAGGGGTCGGAGCCGCCTGCTGCGCAGGCGGATCCGACCCCGTCTGGTGGCCGGTGGGGTCAGATCCGTCCGCCACGCGAACGGCTCTGACCCCTGACCAAGGTCAGGCCAGGCCTTCGGCCTTCAGCGCGGCCTGCACGCCGGCATCGGCATCCATGCGTGCCTTGTAGGCGGCCAGATTGTCCAGGCCCGACAGGTCGACCTTGGTGCCGGCGGCCCAGCGCAGGGTGATGTAGAAGTACGGGTCGGCGAAGCTGCGGAAGCCGGCCAGCCAGGGCTTGTCGGCCAGCTGCCTGTCAGCGGTCTCGAACAGGCCACGCAGGCGCTTGTGCGCGGCGGCGCGGATCGCGTCGTACTGGCCTTCGTCGGCAATGAACTTGCCCGGCGCGAACAGCGGCGAGAAGGCCGGGTGCACGTCGGAATTGACGAACGCCAGCCAGCGGGTGGCTTCGGCGCGCTGGCGCGGGCTGCCGTCACCGCCGAGGCCGGCCTGCGGGAAGCTGTCGGCGATATAGCCCATGATCGCGGCGTTCTGCAGCAGCACGAAGTCGCCGTCGACCAGCGCGGGCACCGCACCGGCCGGATTGATCTTGAGGAATTCCGGACCCTTCAGGGTGTCCTTGTTCAGCAGTTCAACCTCGAACGGCTGGCCGGTCCACTGCAGGGCGATGTGGTCGGCGGTGGAACAGGCACCGGGCTTGCTGTACAGCTTCATGGGAACTCCAGGCGATGCGGGCGGGAAACGCCCACTATCCCAGAGCCTGCCGGCAGGCGGCAACGCTGCCGCCGGCACGGATCGTTACGACTGCCGCGGCTTGAGGTTCTGCACCTTATAGAAGGTGTGATCGCCGATGGTGGCCACCTGGTAGGCATTGCGCCAGTTCGGGCTGGCAATGGACAGCGCGGCGAAGTGGCTGGCACCGGGCACGATCTCGCGGCGCTCGCCGGCCGGCAGCGCCCAGTTGCGCTCGGCGTCGAAGGCCACGTTCATTGCCTCGCTCCAGGCCGCGTCGTTGCCCAACTGGGTGCCGGGGGAGACGATGGTCGGTGCGAACTGCTTGCGCGCGGTGACCACCTGGCACATCGAGTCGCCCCACAGGCCACTGTCGAGACGGCGCAGTGCGACCTCGGCGACGGCCTGCTGGCCGCGCAGGGTCTGGTCGCGGGCTTCCAGGTAAACGGTGGTGCTCAAACACAGTGAATCAGCGGCCGGCTGCGGCAACAACTGCGACAGCCAGAGAATCCAGGCCAGTTTCATATAACTCCTTGCTCCGTATGGGCCGCACCCTCCGGTTCCGTGCGCAGGGCGACAGGAGGCGGGGTACGACTTGGCGTCATGGGGAGGCGGCCATCGGGGCCGCCCCGTTGGGCAGCCCCAAAAGAAACGACCAGTACCGATCGTGGGGCTGCGCCGGCTCACCGGAAACTGGCTGGTGAGCGGAAAGATGGCGCAAGGTAGGGGGGCGTAGCCGAACGCATCGTGAACCGCTCGGCTTGACATTCAGGTTCAATGAGGGTGACGGAAATCACATTCCGCCCCCCATTCAGGCGCTCATCAGAGCCCGGCGGCAACCCGGCTGCCCTGGTCGATGGCGCGCTTGGCGTCGAGTTCTGCGGCCACGTCGGCACCGCCGATCAGCTGCGCGTTGATGCCGGCCGCCTGCAGTTCGGCCTGCAGCGCGCGGTTGGGTTCCTGCCCGGCGCAGATCACCACATGGTCGACCGGCAGCAGCTGTTCGCTGCCGTCCACGCGGATGCGCAGGCCCGCGTCGTCCACGCCGAGGTACTCGACGCCACCGAGCATGCGCACGCCCTTGGCCTTCAGCGTGGCGCGATGGATCCAGCCGGTGGTCTTGCCCAGGCGCGCGCCGGGCTTGCCCGGGCTGCGCTGCAGCAGCCACAGCCGGCGCGGCGAGGTTTCAACCTCCGGCCTGGCCAGTGAGCCGCGGGCCTCGAAGGTGCTGTCCACGCCCCATTCGGCCATCCAGCGCTGCGGGTCGAGGGAGGGGGACTCGCCGGCGTGACTGAGGAATTCGCCGACATCGAAGCCGATGCCGCCGGCGCCGATGATCGCCGCACTGGCGCCCACTTCGACCCGGCCCAGCAGCACGTCCAGGTAGCTGACCACCTTGGCGTGATCGGCACCGGGGAAATCGACCTTGCGCGGGGTGATGCCGGTGGCCAGCACCACCTCGTCGAAGCCGGTCAGCTGGGCGGCATCGGCGCGGGTGCCGAGGCGCAGCTGCACACCGGTTTCGGCCAGTTTGTGGCGGAAGTAGCGCAGGGTCTCGTGGAACTCTTCCTTGCCGGGGATGCGCTTGGCCACGTTGAACTGGCCGCCGATCTCATCATTGGCGTCGAACAGGGTGACCTGGTGGCCACGCTGGGCAGCGACGGTGGCACAGGCCAGGCCGGCGGGGCCGGCACCGACCACCGCAACCTTCTTCGGCGCAGCGGTGGGGCGATAGACCAGCTCGGTCTCGTGCGCGGCGCGCGGATTGACCAGGCAGCTGGCCAGCTTGTTCTCGAACACGTGGTCCAGGCAGGCCTGGTTGCAGGCGATGCAGGTGTTGATCGCCTCGGCGCGGCCGGCACGGGCCTTGTTCGGCCACTGCGGGTCGGCCAGCAGCGGGCGTGCCAGCGACACCATGTCGGCGCCGCCATTGGCGAGGATGCGCTCGGCGACGTCGGGCATGTTGATGCGGTTGGTCGCCACCAGCGGCACCTTCACATGCGGCTTGAGCTTGGCGGTGACCCCGGCGAAGGCGGCACGCGGCACCGAGGTGGCGATGGTCGGAATGCGCGCTTCGTGCCAGCCGATGCCGGAATTGATGATCGTTGCGCCGGCCGCCTCGATGGCCTGCGCCTGCTGCACGATTTCTTCCCAGCTGCTGCCGTCGTCGACCAGATCCACCAGCGACAGGCGATAGATGATGATGAAGTCCGGGCCGCAGGCCTCGCGGATGCGGCGTACGATCTCGACCGCGAAGCGCATGCGTTGGCGCGCGTCGCCGCCCCAGGCATCGGTGCGCTTGTTGGTGCGCGGGGCGATGAATTCGTTGATGAGGTAGCCCTCCGAACCCATCACTTCCACGCCGTCGTAGCCGGCCTCGCGGGCCAGCTTGGCGCTGCGTGCGTAATCGGCGATATGCCGGTCGACGCCGCTGGCCGACAACGCGCGCGGGGTGAACGGGTTGATCGGTGCCTTCAGCTTCGACGGTGCCACCGACAACGGGTGATAGGCGTAACGGCCTGCATGCAGCAGCTGCAGGCAGATCTTCGCGCCGTGCTGGTGCGCGGCGGCGGTGAGCTGGCGGTGCGGCCGCACTTCCCAGGGCCAGGACAGCTTGCCGCCGAACGGCTTCAGCCAGCCGACCACATTCGGTGCGAAGCCGCCGGTGACGATCAGGCCGACGCCGCCCTCGGCGCGCTCGGCGAAGTAGGCCGCCAGCCGCGGGAAGTCGCGGGCGCGATCCTCCAGGCCGGTGTGCATCGAGCCCATCAATACGCGGTTGCGCAGTTGGGTGAAGCCCAGGTCCAGCGGGGCGAACAGATGGGGATAGGCGCTTTCGTTGGCTGGCGACATGATCGATACGCTTGCGTACGGAAGCGCGAAGCGTGCCGCGAAACGGCGGCCGGGGCAAGGGCCGCTGGATGGCGCCGGCGCTGCCCCCGAACTCCGGGGGCGATAGTGCGGGCCGCTGGCCGGGTACGCTCGGCACATGCGTGCTGTCGCTCCCGCGTTTCGCTGCGCGAATCGCGGGCCCCACTTACCGGCCTCCACCCCCCCCGCGCCTGCGGCGCTGCCCCCGAACTCCGGGGGCGGTAGTGCCGGCCGCTGGCCGGCATTCGGGGCAGCTCAGGGTGATTGCGGCTGCCGGGCAGCGGCGGGTACGACCGGGGGGCGGCCGATCCCGAACCAGCCCAGCGTGACGCCGCACAGCGGGCCGATCAGCAGGGCGAAGGCGAGGGTGCCGAGGCCGACATTGCCGCCCAGCCACCAGCCCAGCAGCAATACGCTGCCTTCGATCAGGCTGCGCACCTTCCAGATCGGCCAACCGGTGCGGGCATGCAGGCCAGTCATCAAGCCATCGCGCGGTCCCGGGCCGAGGCGGGCGCCGATGTACAGGCCGGTGGCCAGCGCGACCAGCAGCATGCCTGCACAGAACATCGCCAGCTGCCAGCCCACGCCGATGGCCGGTGGCAGCAGCCACAACCCGAACTGTGCGGAGGGACCGATCAGCATCACGTTGAGCACCGTGCCGACGCCCGGCTTCTGGCGCAGTGGCCACCACAGCAACAGCACCAGTGCGCCGATGACATTGGTCGCCAGCCCGAAGGACAGCGGCGTCTGTGCGGCGATGCCCTGCGACAGCACGTCCCAGGGCGCCACGCCGATGGCGGCACGGATCATCAGCGAGGCACCGAAGCCATACAGGAACAGGCCGGTGATCAGTTGCAGCAGGCGCAGGGGCAGGGCGGTAGGCATGGTGGGCTCGGGGGAGGGGAGATCTGTTTCCACCGTATCCCTGATTTCCTTGAGCCCATAGATACAGATCCCAGCCAATCCGCTGGTACAGGCAGCGCCGATCCTGCAGGCGGGCGGTTGAGCAGGGCCGCGCCCGTGCTCTGCTGGTGGCGGCAGGCGTAGCAGCCTGGCGTGGGCTCGGCCTACATCACGGCGTCAGTTGTCCCAGCCCACCAGCGCCAGCTTGCCCACCGTGTGCCCGCTGGCCAGGCGCTGATGCGCGATGTCCAGGTTGGCCGCATTGATCGTGCCCAGCGTTTCACTGAGCGTGCCACGCAGCTGGCCGGCATCGATCATGCTGGCGGCGCGGCTGAGGATGCGATGCTGTTCGATGCAGTCGGCGGTGGCGAAGCGCGAGCGCGCGAACATGAACTCCCAATGGATGCCGATGCATTTGGCCTTGTACGGATCGCCGATGCGCAGTGCGCCACGCGGCTCCACGATCAGGCCGACATGGCCCTGTGGTGCCAGCAGCTGGCCCAGTTCGTCCCAGTAGTGATCGGTGTCGGCCAGGTTGAGCGCCACCTGCACTGCGTCGATGCCCAGTGCCTGCAGCTGGGGCTGCAGCGGCTGCCGATGGTCGATCACATGCGTAGCCCCCATCTGCCGGCACCAGTCGATCGAGGCCTCGCGCGAGGCGGTGGCGATCACCTCGAAGCCGGCATGGCGGGCCAGCTGGATCGCCATCGAGCCCACGCCTCCCGCACCGCCGATCACCAGCAGGTGCTGGCCGCCATGGCGGCGATCATCCAGATGCAGCGGCATGCGCTGGAACAACAGCTCCCAGGCGGTCAGCGTGGTCAGGGGTAGTGCGGCGGCTTCGGCGAAATCGAGCGTGGTCGGCTTGCGGGCGACCAGGCGCTCGTCCACCCACTGGTACTGGGCGTTGCAGCCCGGCCGGGTAACGTCACCGGCGAAGTAGACCTCGTCACCAGAGGCGAACAGGCTGGCCTCGTCACCGATGGCTTCGACCACACCGGCGGCGTCCCAGCCGAGCACCCGGGGAACCTCAAGGGTGGCCGGATCGGTAGCGGCCCGCTGCTTGCCATCGACGGGGTTGACCGATACCGCTTCGATCCGCACCAGCAGATCGCGGCCGCGAGGAGGCAGCGGCGGCGGCAGCAGGACATCACGCAGGGCAGGTGCGTATTCACGACTCAGGGCGACGGCTTTCATCACGGCTCCGGCTGGGTTCGTGATCCCATCATAAGGTTCCTCACGTTTCCGCAAACCTGCTGAACCGTGCGATGCAATGTGCTGCGCAGTATGTCGGTTTTCGCGCTTAAACCCCGTCAAACCCTTGCAGCGTGTGGGTCTTGCGGATTTTCATCATCCTGTATAGGGTTTCAACGTCGGACCGGTCGACGGTCGGGCGCAACACTTCACATGTTACGGGACTGTTAACATGGCCTTCACCCGCCTGAGCATAATGTTCGCGGCGGTGGCGTGCTGAATCGGCTGTCGTACATCGACGCACTAGTGCTGGCCCATGCCTCTACCGGTTTCATACCCCCGAAATAGGAGCTGTACTCAATGAACAAGAAGATCCTTACTGCCGCGCTGCTGGGCGGCCTGGCTTTCGCCCAGGCAGCTTCGGCGCAGGAGTTCGATGACCGCTGGTACCTGACCGGTTCGGCCGGCTTCAACTTCCAGGACAGCGACCGTCTGACCAATGACGCTCCGTTCGTGACCCTGGGCCTGGGTAAGTTCATCAGCCCGAACTGGTCGCTGGACGGTGAACTGAACTACCAGAACCCGAACTTCGACAGCAACCAGGACCTGAACTGGTCGCAGTACGGCGTCTCGCTGGACCTGCGTCGCCACTTCATCAAGGAAGGCCGCGGCTGGAACCCGTACATCGTCGGTGGCCTGGGCTACCAGAAGTCGGAAGAAGAGTACGCTGCAATCGACAACAACGGTCCGCGCCAGCGTAAGGACGGCAACGTTGCCGCCAAGCTGGGCGTCGGCCTGCAGACCACCTTCGAGAAGCGTGTTGCTGTCCGCGCCGAAGTGGCCTACCGCGCTGACTTCGACGACCAGAGCATCGCCGCCAAGGACGAGAGCTGGTTCGGCGACGTGCTGGCTTCGGTCGGCGTCGTGATCCCGCTGGGCCCGGCTCCGGTCGCGGCTGCTCCGGCTCCGGCTCCGGTTGCCCCGAGCTGCGCCGACCTGGATGACGACGGTGACGGCGTCAACAACTGCGACGACAAGTGCCCGAACTCGCAGCCGGGTCAGACCATCGGTCCGGACGGTTGCCCGGTTCCGGTCTCCATCGACCTGAAGGGCGTCAACTTCGACTTCGACAAGTCGAACCTGCGTCCGGACGCCGTGGCGATCCTGAGCGAAGCCACCGAGATCCTGAAGCGTTACCCGGATCTGCGCGTTGAAGTTGCCGGTCACACCGACTCGAAGGGTACCGACGCTTACAACCAGAAGCTGTCGGAGCGTCGCGCCACCGCCGTGTACAACTACCTGACCAAGAACGGCGTCGACGCCGGTCGCCTGGTCGGCCCGATCGGCTACGGCGAGAGCCGTCCGATTGCTCCGAACACCAACCCGGATGGTTCGGACAACCCGGAAGGTCGCGCCAAGAACCGTCGTACCGAGCTGAACGTCCAGAACTAAGTTCTGACGCTCTGCCAGTAGGACACAGCAGGACCCGGCTTCGGCCGGGTCTTGTTGTTTCTGCGGTCCGGAACCCGGCGTTTCAGGCGCGGGAGTAACCGTTCGTCGGGATTTTGCCCATAAAACCAATGAGTTGCCGTATTCATTGAAAGTGGCGCTTGAAAGCTGTCGCGGCATTGCTAAACTCGCCGCGTCACTTCCTTTCCTGGATGCCCTTCATGCTGCGCTCTGCATCGGCCGCCTTCCTGGCGCTGGCCCTGGTTCCCGCCGCCCACGCTGCGGTCGATTGCTCGGTCAACACCAGCGCCTCGCCGCTGCCGTTGCCGGCCACGACCATCGCGCCGGTGGCCGACGAGCTCTACATCCGTGGCAACCAGCTGGGCATGCCGGCCGGCGTGCTGAGCAGCAACTACGATCCGTCGCAGTCGCTGGACCAGGTGCTGCAGCGCCTGCGCATCGATGGGTGCCAGAACATCGCCAAGGCCATTCCGAGCGCACCGGCGGTGAAGCCGAACGATCCGGCGGCCTACAAGCCGCAGACCGAATTCGACAACACGCCCTGGCGCTTCGACATGAGCCAGAACGGCAAGCGCATGACCGCCGAAGAGTTCGACGCCTGGATGAAGGCGCGTGGCGTGCGTGTGGTCAAGGCGCGTCCGGCTCCGGCCGCCACTCCGGCTGCGGCCGAAGCACCGGCTGAGACCAAGCCGGTCGACAAGAAGTAAGCGCGGCGGGGAGCAGAGGCTTGCGCACGCGCCGCCCACCTGCTGCCCCCGCTGCCCGCTCCCACGCACCGCGTGGGCGTGCGGTTCCGGATGTCTCCAATGGCGTGCGCCATGGCTTGGCGCGCGTGCTGTCCAAGGCCGGCGTGTGCTCACGCAGCGAGGCCGCGCGCTGGATTGCCGAGGGCCGCGTGCGCGTGTCCGGCCGCATCATCCGTGATCCCGAGTTCCCGATTGCCAGTCCGCACCCGCCGATCGAAGTCGATGGCCGGCCGATGGATGCGCCGCAGCGGCTGTACCTGGTGCTCAACAAGCCGCGCGGCGTGGTGACCACGGCGCAGGACGAGCGTGGTCGCGACACGGTGTATCGCTGCTTCGATGGTGCCGGCCTGCCGTGGATCGCGCCGGTCGGGCGCCTGGACAAGGCCAGCGAAGGGCTGTTGTTGTTCAGCAACGATCCGCAGTGGGCGGCGCGCCTGACCGATCCGGAGACCGGCCCGCAGAAGACCTATCACGTGCAGGTGGATCGTCTTCCCGATGAGGACACCCTGGCCGCGCTGCGCGCCGGTGTCGAGGATGAGGGCGAGTTCCTCGTCGCCCAGGCCGTGCGCGTACTGCGCAGTGGCGACAAGACCGCATGGCTGGAGGTGGTCCTCGACGAGGGACGCAACCGCCATATCCGCCGCCTGTTGGCGGCCTTCGACCTGCAGGTACTGCGCCTGGTCCGGGTCGCGATCGGTGGGCTGCTGCTCGGCGATCTCGGCAAGGGGCAATGGCGGGTGCTGGAGGTCAGCGACCAGCAGCGGCTGGGGGCCGCTGCACCGGGCTGATCATCGCCCGCGGCCGGCAGTTGCCGGCCACCGTTCCAGGCGTAGGGGGCGCCTGGTTGCTGAATTTCCCGAACGGAGCCTGCCCATGTACCACCCGACCCTCAACCAAACCCTGCGCTGCGCAGGCCTGCTGCTGCCGATGGTGCTGCTGGCCGCCTGTGGCGGCCACAAGAAGGTGGCCAAGGCGGAAACGCCTGCCGAGACCCCGGTGGTGGAAGTGAAGACCCCGGAGCTGGATGGTCGCGGCAGTTACCGCTTCCTGATGAGCAACGGCGACAAGAAGATGACCGCCGATGAGTTCGATGCCTGGATGAAGGCCAACGGCATCCGCGTTGCCAAGGGCAACGGCCAGGACGCCGCCGCCAAGCCGGTAGTGGTGGCCAGCAAGGAAGAGCCGAAGGGCAAGAAGAAAAAGAAGTGACGCCTGGCGGTGCCGACCCTGGCCGGCACGCCCTCAGGCCACGGCGGGTGCCGACCGTGGTCGGCAGCCATCCAGCCCGGTAGGTGCCGACCTTGGTCGGCACGCTTTGACCAGCGGGGTCAGGGCCTTTTCCGCAGGAAAGGGATCCGACCCCGGCATGATCAGCCCTTGACCACGCCCAGTTCGACACCAATGCGGGTGAACGCATCGATCGCGCGATCCAGGTGCTCGCGGCTGTGCGCGGCGCTGATCTGGGTCCGGATGCGGGCCTGGCCCTTGGGCACCACCGGGAAGAAGAAGCCGATCGCGTAGATGCCTTCTTCCAGCAGGCGCTCGGCGAATTTCTGCGCCAACGGTGCGTCATACAGCATTACCGGGCTGATCGGATGCACGCCCGGCTTCACGTCGAAACCGGCGGCGGTCATCTTCTCGCGGAAGTAGGCGGTGTTCTCGGCCAGCGTGCTGCGAAGGTCGTCAGCGGCAGCCAGCATTTCGAACGCCTTGATGCCGGCGGCCACCACATGCGGCGGCAGCGAGTTGGAGAACAGGTACGGGCGCGAGCGCTGGCGCAGCAGTTCGATCACCTCGGCGCTGGCGCAGGTGAAGCCGCCCAGCGCGCCGCCCATGGCCTTGCCCAGAGTGCCGGTGATGATGTCGATCTTCTCCAGCACGCCCTTGACCTCGGCCGAACCACGGCCGGTAGCGCCAAGGAAGCCGGTGGCGTGGCATTCGTCGATGTGTACCAGCGCGTTGTACTTCTTCGCCAGCGCGGTGATCTCGTCCAGCGGCGCGATGAAGCCGTCCATCGAGAATACGCCATCGGTGGTGATCAGCTTGGTCTTGCAGCCTGCGGCATCGGCGGCCTGCAGCTGCGCTTCCAGATCGGCCATGTCGCAGTTGGCGTAGCGGAAGCGCTTGGCCTTGCACAGGCGCACGCCGTCGATGATCGAAGCATGGTTCAGCGCGTCGGAAATGATCGCGTCGTTCTCGCCGAGCAGCGGCTCGAACAGGCCACCGTTGGCATCGAAGCAGGCCGCGTACAGGATGGTGTCCTGCTTGCCGAAGAAATCGGCGATCTGCTTCTCCAGCTGCTTGTGCAGGTCCTGGGTGCCGCAGATGAAGCGCACCGAGGCCATGCCGAAGCCGTGGGTATCCAGTGCGTCCTTGGCGGCCTGGATCAGGTCCGGATGGTCGGCCAGGCCCAGGTAGTTGTTGGCACAGAAGTTCAGCACCTTGCGGCCGTCGTCGAGGGTGATCTCGGCCGATTGCGGGCTGGTGATGATCCGCTCGGACTTGAACAGGCCCTGGGCGCGGATGGCGTCCAGTTCCTCGGCGTAGTGGCGGGTCAGGGCGGAGGAGACGTCGGTCATGGCGTGGGCACGGCTCTGAACGGGGAAACCGCTGATTCTACCGGGCATCGCCGGTCATCAACCGGGCTGGATGGGGCATCGCCATGGGCAGTGCATGTTGCATCGCAATAGCAAAGTGGTTAAGAATTCGTGAACCGGAGCTGTCGCGCTCCGGCCGCTCCCGCCTTCCACGCCACGCCACCGCCCCCACCGGAGACGCTCATGAAGCACGCCCGTGCCTGCCTCGCCATTGCCGCTGCCCTGACCCTGGCCGCCCCGTTCGCCGCCAGCGCGCAGGAGAACGAATCGCCGTACAGCTGGAATGTCACCGCCGTTTCCGACTACCTGTTCCGTGGCGTGTCGCAGACCGACGAGAAGCCGACCCTGCAGGCGGGCTTCACCTACACCTCGCCGGTGGGCCTGTATGCCGGTGTCTGGGGTTCGGGCGTGGACTTCGGTCCGGGCGATCCGAACACCGAGATCGACTACCAGATCGGCTACGGCGTGGACGTCACTTCGCGCGTCAACTTCGACGTGCTGCTGAACCGCTACACCTACCTCGGTGCCAGCCACCAGAACTACAACGAGCTGGTGACCACCACCACGCTTGACGACACCTACAAGCTGACCGTGGCCTACACCAACGACCAGTGGAACAGCGGCACCGATGGCTGGTACTACGGCTTGGGCGGCAGCTGGGGCCTGCCGAAGGACTTCACGCTGAATGCCAACGTCGGTCGCAGCACCTTCGAGGACGGCATCGCCAAGGACTATACCGACTGGAACGTCGGCGTCAGCCGCCAGTTCGGCCTGTTCAACGTCGGCCTGGGCTACTACGGCACCGACGGCAATGGACGCGAGAACTCGGGCAAGCTGGCCCACAGCCGGGTGCTGCTGACCGTGGCCGTGGGCAAGTAACGCCGCAGGCGTTACGGTAGGTGCCAAGCTTGCCTGGCACGCATTGCGAAAAAGGCGCCCATCGGGCGCCTTTTTCAGTTCCGCGGTGTTCTTGATCCCATCTGGGGAAGAGCCCCCTTGTTGTTCAAGGGGGCGCGCCAAAGGCGCGGGGATAAGGAAACATGCGGGGGAATTGACCCTTCGGGTCAGTTCCAGCTGAGCACGACCTTGCCGGCCTTGCCTTCTTCCATCAGGTCGAAGCCCTTCTGGAACTCGTCGATCGGCAGCTGGTGGGTCATCACCTTGCCGAGCGGGAAGCCGGACAGCACCAGCTGGGTCATCTTGTACCAGGTCTCGTACATCTTGCGGCCGTAGATGCCCTGCACGGTCAGGCCCTTGAAGATGATCTTGTCCCAGTCGCAGCCGGCGCCCTTGGGCA
The DNA here is from genome assembly GCF_049384345.1 of Stenotrophomonas sp. CASM110. Lineage (NCBI taxonomy): Bacteria > Pseudomonadati > Pseudomonadota > Gammaproteobacteria > Lysobacterales > Lysobacteraceae > Stenotrophomonas > Stenotrophomonas sp. CASM110. The sequence goes on along the minus strand of NZ_JBMRGI010000008.1, from coordinate 208,612 downwards.
TGATGCCGAGCATGGCGATCTTGCCGCCGTGGTACATGCAGTCGAGCATGTCGTTGAACGCGCGCGGGTTGCCGCTCATTTCCAGGCCCACGTCGAAGCCCTCCATGTGCAGCTCCTTCATCACGTCCTTCAGCGACTGGTTGGCGACGTTGACCACGCGGGTGGCGCCCATGTCGGCGGCCAGCTTCAGGCGGAAGTCGTTGACGTCGGTCACCACCACGTTGCGCGCACCGATGTGCTTGCAGATGCCGGCGGCGATGATGCCGATCGGACCGGCGCCGGTGATCAGCACGTCTTCGCCGATCACGTCGAATTCCAGCGCGCAGTGTGCGGCATTGCCGTACGGGTCGAAGAACGCGGCCAGTTCCGACGGGATCTGGTCCGGAATCGGCCACAGGTTGCTGGCCGGCATCACCATGTATTCGGCGAAGGCGCCGTTGACGTTGACGCCGATGCCGACGGTGTTCGGGCACAGGTGCGGGCGGCCGCCACGGCAGTTGCGGCAATGGCCGCAGACGATGTGACCTTCGGCCGAGACGCGCTGGCCGATCTCATAGCCGGTCACCGCCGAACCGAGCGCGGCAATGCGGCCGACGAACTCATGGCCGATGGTCAGGCCCGGCTTGATGGTGCGCTGGCTCCACTCGTCCCACAGGTAGATGTGCAGGTCGGTGCCGCAGATCGCGGTCTTTTCCAGCTTGATCAGGACCTCGTTCGGGCCCGGGGTCGGAACCGGAACTTCTTCCAGCCAGATGCCCTTGGCCGCTTCGCGCTTGACCAGGGCCTTCATCGTTTGCTGCGCCATCGGGGTGGAACTCATCAGGGGGAAAGCGCGGATTATAGGGTGCCGCGCGGATTTCCCATGTTGCGCTGCGGGTGCAATGGCGGAACGAAAGGCGTGCGCCGACGGGCGTTTCGAACGTGCTGCAAACAGCAGCGCCTCCTTGATTCCTGGGGAGGGCGCGCGGTCACCCTGGCCGGGACACGCAAAAGCCCATCCATGGTGCTCGATGGCGCCTTGCTCGTGCGCGCTATCCTGCGCACACGGCAAGACCGGGGTTGGGCGTCCTGCCCAACCCGCCAGTCGCATGCGCCCGGCCCATGGCGCCAACGGTCCCGGCCAGGGTGACCACGCCCGCTCTGGACGATTCCATGTGCGCGGCCGATGTGCGCATGGCAGAGCAAGAAGTAGGCCCATGACTTCCGGGGTTCGGGCCGGGGCAGGGCGGCGGGCTACAATCGAGGGTTCCACTACCAGGGGCTGCTCCATGCGCTCGAACCTGCTTGCATTCTCCATCGTCGCCAGCCTTGGGCTGGCCCAGGTCGCCCATGCCGCTGAAGGCATGTGGGTGCCGCAGCAGCTGCCGGAAATCGCCGGTCCGTTGCAGAAGGCCGGCCTGAAGCTGTCCCCGGAGCAGCTGTCCAACCTTACCGGCGACCCGATGGGCGCGGTCGTCGCCCTCGGCGGCTGCACCGCCAGCTTCGTGTCGCCGCAGGGCCTGGTGGTCACCAACCACCACTGCGCCTACGGTGCGATCCAGCTGAATTCGACCGCCGAGAAGAACCTGATCAAGGACGGCTTCAACGCGCCGAAGCACAGCGATGAACTGAGCGCCGGCCCGAACGCCCGCGTCTACGTGCTCGACCAGATCACCGACGTCACCGCCCAGGCCAAGGCCGCCATTGCCGCCGCCGGCAACGACCCGCTGGCCCGCAGCCGTGCGCTGGACGCCTTCGACAAGGCCCAGGTCGCCGCGTGTGAAGCCGAGGACGGCTTCCGCTGCCGCCTGTACACCTTCTCCGGCGGCAACACCTACCGACTGTTCCGCAACATGGAAATCAAGGACGTGCGCCTGGTCTACGCGCCCCCGGGCAGCGTCGGCAAGTACGGCGGCGACGTCGACAACTGGATGTGGCCGCGCCACACCGGCGACTTCTCGTTCTACCGCGCCTACGTCGGCAAGGACGGCAAGCCGGCCTCATTCTCGGCCGACAACGTGCCGTACCAGCCCAAGCACTTCCTGAAGTTCACCGACCAGCCGCTGGGCGCCGGTGACTTCGTGATGGTGGCGGGCTATCCGGGCCGCACCAACCGCTACGCGCTGGCCGGTGAGTTCAACGAAACCGCCAGCTGGACCTACCCGACCATCGCCAGGCACTACAACGCAGTGTTGAAGATGATCGATGAGGCGGGCAAGGCCGACGCCGACGTCAAGGTGAAGTACGCCGCCACCGCGGCCAGCATGAACAACGTGGCCAAGAACTACGCCGGCCAGCTGGAAGGCTTCAAGCGCATCGACGCTGCTGGCCAGAAGCAGGCTGAAGAAGCCGCCGTGCTGGCCTGGCTGAAGAAGCGGGGCGCCGCCGGCAAGCCGGCCCTGGCAGCGCACGCGCAGCTGGTCAAGCACCTGGATACCAGCAAGGCGACCCGCGAGCGCGATCTGTTCGTCGGCCAGTTCAACAACACCTCGGCGGTCAACGCCGCCATCGGCCTGTACCGCCTGTCGATCGAGCGCACCAAGCCGGACGCCGAGCGCGAGGTCGGCTACCAGCAGCGCGACCTGCCGACCCTGGAAGGCGGCCTGAAGCAGATGGATCGCCGCTATGTGGCGAAGATGGACCAGCAGCTGCAGACCTACTGGCTGGACCAGTACGTCGCCCTGCCGGCCGCGCAGCGCAACAACGACGTGCTGAACACCTGGCTGGGCGGCAGCGATGCCAGCGCGGTCAAGGCACTGGTGAGCAAGCTGTCGGGCACTGAGCTGGGCAGCCTGGATGCACGCCTGAAGTGGTTCAAGGCCGACCGCGCCGCGTTCGAAGCCAGCACCGATCCGGCCATCCAGTACGCGGTGGCGATCATGCCGTCGCTGCTGAAGCAGGAAGAGCAGAAGAAGATCCGCGAAGGCGAGTCGCTGACCGCACGTCCGCTGTACCTGCAGGCACTGGCTGACTACAAGAAGAGCCAGGGCGAGTTCGTGTACCCGGATGCCAACCTGTCGCTGCGCATCACCTTCGGCAACGTGATGGGCTATGAGCCCAGGGACGGCGTGGCCTACACCCCGTTCACCACGCTGGAGGGCATCGTCGCCAAGGACACCGGCGTCGATCCGTTCGATGCGCCCAAGGCCCTGCTCGACGCGGTCAAGGCCAAGCGCTACGGCGGCCTGGAAGACAAGCGCGTGGGCTCGGTGCCGGTGAACTTCCTGTCCAACCTGGACATCACCGGTGGCAACTCGGGTTCACCGGTGCTGGACGCCAACGGCAAGCTGGTCGGCCTGGCCTTCGACGGCAACTGGGAATCGGTCAGCTCCAACTGGGTGTTCGACCCGGTGATGACCCGCATGATCGCGGTCGACAGCCGCTACATGCAGTGGATCATGCAGGAAGTGGCGCCGGCGCCGGCGCTGCTGAAGGAACTGAACCTGGCGAAATAAACCCGTTGCGGTAGTGCCGGCCGCTGGCCGGCAACCCCGACCAGATAGCCGGAGTTTCCAAAACCCCGCGATCCACGTCGCGGGGTTTTTTCATGCCCGGCACGGCCCGGTGCGCCGAACGGGTATCATCCCTGTTCCGCGCACTTCACAGGATGTGAACGAAACGCGGAACCTCCTCCCCCCAGGACCCCTTGCACGCATGCGCATCCTGCTTGCCCGCCACGGCGAAACGCCGTGGAACGCCGAAGGCCGCTACCAGGGCCAGATCGACATCCCGCTTTCGCCGATCGGTGAAGCCCAGGCCCAGGCCTTGGGCGCCCGCTTGGCCTCGGTGGACATCACCCGTGCCGTCGCCTCGCCGCTGTCACGCGCGCAGCGCACCGCGCAGCTGGCACTCGGTGCCGCCCGTGCCGACATGTTGCTGACCGAGCCGGAGCTGCAGGAAATCGCCCACGGCGAGTGGGAAGGCCTGCTGGCCAGCGAAATCAACGAAAAGGACCCGTCGCGCCTGAAGGCGTGGCGCGAGGAGCCGGACACCGTGCTGATGCCCGGCGGTGAATCGCTGCGCCTGGTGCTGGAGCGCAGTTGGCGCGGCCTGGCCCGCGCCACCGAAGGCCTCGGCGAGCACGACACCCTGCTGGTGGTCGCCCATGATGCGGTCAACCGCGTGATCCTGTGCAAGGTGCTGGGCCTGCCGATCTCCCGCCTGTGGACCTTCCGCCAGGCGCCGACCACGCTCAACCTGCTCGAAGGCGCCGACCTGGACAGCCTGGAAGTGGTGCGCCTGAACGACTGTGCCCACCACACGCCGTTCTTCGGCGAAGCCAAGCACCGCGCACTCTGATCCATCCCCTCGCATCAACTGCTTCTGCTGGAACCGCTGCCGTGACGAACACCCCGACCACCCTGGCCGACTGGCTGGACTACATTGAACGCCAGCACCCGGCGACCATCGACATGGGCCTGGAGCGCGTGCGCGCCGTGGCTACGTCGATGGGCCTGGGGGCGCCGGCCCAGCGCACCATCGTGGTCGGTGGCACCAACGGCAAGGGCTCCACCGTGGCCTTCATCGAAGCCATCGCGCGTGCTGCCGGCTGGAAGGTCGGCGCGTACACCTCGCCGCACCTGCTGCGCTACAACGAGCGCGTGCGCATCGACGGCCACGATGTGGAGGATGCGGCGCTGGTCGCCGCCTTCAACACCATCGAGGCCGCGCGTGGCGATATCACGCTGACCTATTTCGAGTACGGCACGCTGGCCGCGCTGCAGCTGTTCGCCGACGCCGGGCTGGACCTGGCGGTGCTGGAAGTGGGCCTGGGCGGTCGCCTGGATGCGGTCAACATCGTCGACGCTGACGTGGCGGTGATCACCACCGTGGACATCGACCATGCCGAATGGCTGGGCGGGGACCGCGAAGCGATCGGCACCGAGAAGGCCGGCATCATCCGTGGCTGGAAGCCGGTGATCCTGGGCGAGACCGACCCGCCGTCGAGCGTGCTCGCACGTGCCTACCTGGTCGGCGCCAACGCGATCCGCGGCGGCAGCGATTATTTCTACGAACCAATCGATGCCCAGCGCTGGCGCTGGCGCGATGTCGGCCTGCGCATGGAACTGCCGACCCCGGCGCTGGCCGGCCCGATCCAGCTGGCCAACGCGGGTGCCGCCATCGCTGCGCTGCGCGCGCTGGACAAGCCGGTGCCGCGTGCGGCATGGGCTGCTGGTGTCGCGGCGGCGCGCATCTCTGGCCGCCTGCAGGCGTTCGAGCGTGACGGCGTGCAGGTCCGTGTCGATGTCGGGCACAACCCGCAGGCGGCGGGCCAGCTGGCGCGCGCGCTGAAGGCCGAAGCGTCGGCCGGGCGCACCCTGGCGGTGTACGCCGCGCTGCAGGACAAGGACGCGGTGGGCGTTGTGCAGGCGCTGCAGGACGTGGTCGGCGAGTGGACCCTGGCCGGACTGGACGGCCCGCGCGGGCAGAGTGCTGCCCAGTTGCAGGCCCGCCTGGCCGGTACGGCGGCGGCCAAGGCCCAGCGCGCTGATACTGTCGAGCAGGCGCTGGCACAGGTACTGGCCCAGGCCGGGCGCGGTGACCGCGTACTGGTGTTCGGCTCCTTCCATACCGCCGCTGCCGCGCTGCAATGGTTGCAGGGCGCCGCCTGATCCGCGTTCAGCCAATGCCGACGCCGTCCGGTCCGGCACCCGTATAATCGACCGCAACCTCCGGACAGTTGCCGCCTCACGTGGATACGCCTCTGAAACAGCGTCTGATTGGTGCCATCGTGCTGGTGGCGCTGGCCGTGATTTTCCTGCCGATGCTGGTCAAGGGACCGGCGCCGGACAGCGGTGTGGCCTCGGTGCCGATCGCCGCGCCGGACGCACCGGCCGATGGCCAGTTCGAAACCCGTGAGCTGCCGCTGGTTGCTCCGGCCGGTGGAGCCACCGGCCTGCAGACCGGGCAGGCCAAGCCGCTGCAGGAGACGGCCGCGCCGGCTACGCCGCCGACCGTGGACACGTCTCCGGCGGTTGCCGCCGGCAACTTCGCCGTCACGTTTGGCGCCTACGGCAGCAAGGCCGACGCCGATGCGGTGATCGCCTACCTGCAGCGCTCGCAGCTGCCAGGCTTCGCCGAAACCACCACCATCAGCGGGCGCCAGGCGTGGCGTGTGCGTGTCGGGCCGTATGCCGACCGTGCCCAGGCCGAAGCCGCGCGCCTGCAGGCGGTCAAGATCCGCGCCGATGTGAAGGCAGAAGTCATCACCCTGGATGCGGCGGCAGGCAGCAGTGCGACGGTTGCCGCCACGCCGGCGCCGACCACCAGCACCCCGGCCGCGGCCACCACGCCGTCGGCCACCAGCAACCCGGTGCGCAGCGAAAGCCTGCCGCCAAGCACGCCGACGGCGACCACCAAACCAGAGCCGCCCAAGCCGGCACCGAAGCCCGAGGCTCCGAAGCCGGACGCCAAGCCCGAGCCGAAGCCGGAGGCCGCCGCCAGCAAGCCGGCGCCTGCCACGCCGACAGCACCGGCGGCCAGTGGCGTCGGCTTCGCCGTGCAGTTGGGCGCGTTCGGCCAGGCCAACGATGCCAACGCGCTGCGCGACAAGGTCCGCGCCGCCGGCTTCAGTGCTTTCGTCGAGCAGGTACGCACTGAAAAGGGCACGCTGCATCGCGTCCGCGTCGGACCGGTGGCCAACCGCGCTGACGCCGAGCAGCTGAAGGCGCAGGTCGCCGCCAAGGTCGGCGTGGCCGGCATGGTCCGACCGCACCCATGATCCACGCGCAGGCCCGTTGCCAGCGCCGCCGAAGGAGCGGGGCGCCATGATCGACGTGGTGCTGCTGATCGTGATCGCCGCCTCGACCCTGCTCGGGATGCTGCGTGGCTTTGTTGGAATCGTCATCGGCACGCTGTCGTGGCTGCTGGCCGCGTGGGCGGCCTTCGCCTTCGGCAACGATGCGGCACGCTGGTGGGCGGCCCCGGCCGCACCCGGCGGCGAGCATTTCGTTGGCGGCTACCTGGGCGTGGGCATTGGCGTGATGATCGTGGTCGCGGTGATCGGCATGGTCATCAAGGCGATGATCCATCGCAGCATGCTGACCAGCCTGGACCGGTTGCTGGGCGGCGTGCTGGGCGCCGTGCGTGGCGGCCTGATCGCGGCGATCCTGGTGCTGCTGGCCGGCTTCACCCCGCTGACCGCCGAACCGTCCTGGAAGCGCTCGGCGGTCCGCCCGGTGCTGAACCCGGCCGTGGCCTGGATGAACGGGAAGCTGCCGCACTGGCAGGTGCCCGGCGCCGATCTGCTGCCCAAGACCTTGCCGACCGACATGCTGTCCCCATCTGCATTGATGGAGCTGGGGAAGAGCGCAGGCGCCGATCTGGGAAAGCCGGGCGCGGCAGGCGATAATGGCATCCTCAACCAGGTAGTGGCGGGCAGCGGATGGCTGCGGCCCGCGAAAGCGGAACAGGGCGACGCATACGATCCGGCCGAAGTGCGCCCGGACGCCCCAGCACTGCCAGACAGTATCGAGCCGGGCGATCCGGCCAATGTCGACCGCAGGCGCGGCGACCACCGCGGCCAGGTACGGCCACCTTCCTTGTAACTGGGCACAGCCCAGCGGAGACTTCGCACCATGTGTGGCATCGTCGGAATCGTCGGCAACCAGAACGTCGCCGGGCAGTTGTATGACGGCTTGACCGTTCTCCAGCATCGCGGCCAGGATGCCGCGGGCATCGCCACGGCCAATGGCAGCCGCCTGCGGGTGCAGAAGGCCACCGGCCTGGTCCGCGATGTGTTCGATGCACGCACCATGTCCACCCTGGAAGGCAGCGTCGGCATCGCCCATGTGCGCTACCCGACGGCCGGCTCGGAAGGCATGGACGAGGCGCAGCCGTTCTACGTCAACTCGCCGTACGGCATCGCGCTGGCCCACAACGGCAACCTGATCAACACCGAGGCGCTGCGCCAGCAGGTGTTCGAGCAGGACCGCCGCAACGTCAACACCGATTCGGACAGCGAAGTGCTGTTGAACGTGTTCGCCTATGAGCTGGAGCAGCAGCGCCAGCTGAGCCCGGAAGCCGCGATCCGCGCGGTGGCTGGCGTGCACCGCCGCTGCAAGGGCGGCTACGCGGTGGTCAGCGTGGTGCTGGGCCTGGGCCTGGTGGCCTTCCGCGACCCGCACGGCATCCGTCCGCTGGTGCTGGGCAAGCGCAGCCATGCCGAGGGCGACGAGTACATCGTGGCCTCCGAGTCGGCCGCGCTGGACGTGCTGGGCTTCCAGCGCGTGCGCGATGTGCAGCCGGGCGAAGCCCTGGTGATCACCGCCCGCGGCGAGCTGTTCTCGGAAATCTGCGCCGAGCCGGCTGAGCACACCCCGTGCATCTTCGAGTACGTGTACTTCGCGCGTCCGGACTCGATGATCGACAACGTCTCGGTGCACAAGGCGCGCATGCGCATGGGCATCAAGCTGGGCGAGAAGATCCTGCGCCTGCGCCCGGACCACGATATCGACACCATCATCCCGATCCCGGATACCTCGCGTGATGCCGCGCTGGAGATCTCCAACGTGCTCGGGGTGAAGTATCGCGAAGGCTTCATCAAGAACCGCTACATCGGCCGCACCTTCATCATGCCGGGCCAGGGCGAACGCGTGAAGTCGGTGCGCCGCAAGCTCAACCCGATCCACCTGGAGTTCCGCAATCGCGTGGTGCTGCTGGTGGACGACTCGATCGTGCGTGGCACCACCAGCCAGCAGATCGTGCAGATGGCCCGTGATGCGGGCGCGCGCAAGGTCTACCTTGCCAGCGCGGCACCGCCGGTGCGCTACCCGAACATCTACGGCATCGACATGCCGGCGGCCGAAGAGCTGGTCGCGCACAACCGCACCGTGGAAGAGATCGAGGCCCACCTGGGCTGCGACTGGCTGATCTACCAGGATCTGGAGGACATGGAAGCGGCGGTGAGCGAGGGCAACCCGGCGCTGCGCAACTTCGATTCGTCCTGCTTCAACGGCCACTACCCGACGGGTATCGAGCCGGGCTACTTCGAGCGCATCCAGCAGCTGCGTTCGGACGACGCCAAGCACAAGCGCCGCGCCTGAGGTCCAGGCGTGGTCGATGTACCCGACGTTGGTGGCGACCTGCTGCGCGCAGCGCAGCAGTGCCTGGCCGAAGCCGACCCGCTGCGCAAGGTCGCGTTGACCCAGGCGTATGCCGCCGCGTTCCGTGCCGGCCGCCTGAAGGTGGCTGCCGATGCGCCGCCGCCGGAACCGATCCGCATGCCTGGCCGGCCGGCACGGCTGGTGCTGGTGCATCCGCGCGAAGTGCCCCGGCGCGGGCTGGGCGGCGTGGAAGGACGCGCCGCCTTCATCCACGCCATCGCCCACATCGAACTCAACGCGATCGACCTGGCCTGGGATGCGGTGTACCGCTTCCGCGGCCTGCCGCCAGCGTTCCATGCCGACTGGGTCAGTTGTGCCGACGACGAATCGCGGCACTTCATGCTGCTGCGCGAGCGCCTGCAGGCGCATGGCCACGACTACGCCGATTTCCCCGCGCACAACGGCCTGTGGGAAATGTGCGAAAAGACCGCGCATGACGGCCTGGCGCGCATGGCCCTGGTACCGCGCGTGCTGGAAGCGCGCGGCCTGGACGTGACACCGGGCATGATCGAGAAGCTGCGCAATGTCGGTGATGGTGAAACCGCCGACGTACTGGAAGTGATCCTGCGCGAGGAAGTGGCGCACGTTGCCGCCGGTTCGCGCTGGTACCGCTGGTACTGCGATCGCGCCCGCGTCGAGCCGCGTGCGCGCTTCAAGGCGCTGCTGGTGGAATACGCCGGCGGCTACCTGCACGGGCCGTTCAACATCGAAGCGCGCCTGCTGGCCGGCTTCGACGCCGACGAGCTCGGCAACCTGGTCGAACAGGCCGGTTGAACAAAAGGGGACGGAGGGGATTAAGTCGTTTGTGGCACAAACGACTTAATCCCCTCCGTCCCCTTTTTCATGCGTTGGGCAGCACCACGCGCTTGCCATCAACGGTGGGCCGGTTGATGTAGAACAGGCCGGGACCGGGCCGGTAGGGCAGTTCGCTGACGCCGGCATCGGCGGCATAGGTCAGGGCGGTGTCGCCCAGCGCGTCGAAATTCCAGTGCGCCGACTGCATCAGGTAGCGGCGGCGCAGCAGCGCCTCCTGGGTCTGGGTCAACGCCTGCCCTGCCACCAGCCGCCGTGCGATCGGTTGCAGGGCCGACGGCAGTTCCCAGCCGGGAACCTCGGCAGCGCTGGCGCGCCAGGTGACGCCGGCATCGATGGCATGCTGCTGCATCACCTGCAGCGCGATCAACTGGTAGCGCCAGTCGATGCGCCGCCGCAGTACCACGGCGGCAGTCACGTACAGCACCGGGGACAGCAGCACGCTGCGGCTGCCGGCGCGGCGCTGCTGCTGCCACTGGTGCCAGACATCCACCCACACTTCCTTTTCGTCCACGCCCAGCTGCTGCCGCCAGCGTTCGGCATCGGCCTGCGTTTCAGCGTAAGCCGTGGTGGCCTGCAGCATCGCCAGCGGGGGAATCTGGTAGTCGGCAACGGCGGGGCGGCGCAGCTGCTGGCGACGTGGGCGGCTGAGCAGCTTGGGGCCTTCCTCCAGCTGGTTGTAGCCTCCGCCGATGTTGGCGTGCACGCCGGGCAAAGCGATCTCGGTGAACGGCGGTGCCACCGTGGTCAGCGGATAGTGCTGGCGATGCTCGTCGCGCGCGGTCAACTGCACCACGCGTGCAGCGATGCCACTGGACAGGGCAAGCTGCGGTTGTTCGTCGGCGCGGCCACCACTGACCGCAGCCACGGTATCGAACAGGCCGATGAATCGCAGCACCGGAAGGGCAGGGGCGAAGTCCGGCGTACAGACCAGGCCGGACGACTGCAGCAGTTGCCGCCAGCGCGTGGTATCCCAGCCCTGCAGCTGGTTGGCGATATCACGTGCGGCGGCAGCGCCTCGAGAGAACCCGAACAGATCCAGCTGCACGCGACGCAGCGGTTGCCGCCAACGCGTGGACAGTTCTGCAAGCGCAGCCGGCAGCACCACCTGCAGCGCGCGCTGCACCTTTGCGCGGACGCCGCTGGCGCCGATACCGAACGCCAGTCCGATCAGGTCGTCGTCGGCGTCATCGCGGGTACCGACACCTTCCACGTAGATCGACAGCGAAGGCGTGGCCATCGCATCGCGGCGGCTGTCCGGGTACAGCTGCTGCAGGCGTGCGATATTGGTCAGGCCGTTGTCGTAGCTGCTGGTCAGCCGGCTCTGGTAGGTCGAATCATCATCCGCACGCAGCTGCGCCGGGCGCGGTCGCGGCTGCTGTGGTCGACCACGCGCGAGGTTGTGCGCGTTGTTGCGGGTGCCATCGAAGAACAGGCCGATCCGCAGCAAGCCGACATCTTCGTCCGTGTCCTGCGATGGTGCCATGTGCATTCCCCGTCGTGGCTGCGTCACGGTAGCGCGAAAGTGGTGTGTTGGCGAAGTGTAGTGACGCTTTTGACCTGACTGAACGCAGATGCGGTCGATCACAAATCCTGACTTTCATTCCACTCGCCTATTGAATTCACACGAGCCGCGCAGGCCATATGGCCAAACCCGGCAAACCGGGTCGTGCTGCATCCACGCTGTTCACATCATTCAAGGAGCGACGCAATGTTGTCCAGATCGATTGGCAAAGCGGCAGGTGGCCTGGTGTTGGGTTTGTCGGTGGCGGCGGCCGCGCATGCGGCACCGTTGTTCGAGCCGGTGACGGTCATCAGCCGCGCATCGGCAAACAGTGAGCCCGCGCTGGGCAAGCTGCTGGCCACCCCGTCCACCGCGACGGTACAGGAAGTGCGCGTTGATGCAGCCGCGACTGCACAGCCGCAGCTGGAATTCGAACTGCTCGGCCAGCGCGTGCAGGCCGTGCGCAGCAAGGTTGAAGCGCTGCCCGATGGCGGCAGCATCTGGTATGGCCAGTTCCGTTCGCCCTCGGACAAGCTGACCGCGGCCACCTCCAACGGCCAGGACGACCCCGGCAATTCGCTGATCCTGGTGCGCTCGGGCGATACCATCACCGGCTCGATCCGCAAGGATGGAAAGCTGTACCGCCTGCGCCCGCTGGGCAACCGCCACGTGCTTGTGGAAGTGGACGAGTCGCGGATGCCGGCCGACCATCCGGCCGATTACAACCAGCTGCCGAAGATCCCGATGGGCAACAACGATCGCCTCGGCATCGCGCAGGCGTCGTCCGGCACGCCGGCCACCATCCGCGTGCTGGTGGTGGCGACCAATGCCGCCGTCGCCGCCTATGGCGGCAACATGCAGTCACTGGTGCAGCTGGCCGTGGCCGAATCGAACCAGGGCTATGTCAACAGCAACGTCGGCATCACCATGGAACTGGCCCGCTACGAAACCACCAGTTACACCGAATCGGGCAGCTTCGATACCGACCTGGCGCGTTTCCGTGGCACCAGCGATGGCTACATGGACAGCATCCACACCAGCCGGAATACCTACACGGCTGATGTGGGCGTGCTGCTGATCAACAACACCGCCTACTGCGGCCTGGCCTCGGGCATCGGCTCGACGGCGTCGACCGCGTTCGCGGCCGTGTACTGGGATTGCGCGACCGGCTATTACTCGTTCGCGCACGAGATCGGCCATCTGCAGAGTGCGCGGCATGACATCGCCACCGACTCGAGCACCTCGCCCTATGCCTATGGCCACGGCTATCGCTACGAGCCGGCCACCGGCACCGGCTGGCGCACGATCATGGCCTACAACTGCACCCGCAGCTGCCCGCGCCTGAACTACTGGTCCAACCCCAACATCAGCTACAACGGCATCCCGATGGGCAACGCCAGCACCGCCGACAACCAGCGCGTGCTGGTCAACACCAAGGCCACCATCGCGGCCTTCCGCTGACACTGTCCAGGCGCCGACCAAGGCCGGCGTCTACCCGGGCGCATGCACCTGCTCTGGTAGATGCCAACCTTGGTTGGCACCTTGCGATCCGTTATTCGCGCGCGAGCGTATCCAGCGTCCAGCCGCTGGCATCCACGCGCAGAACCGAACCCTGTTCGTACCAGTCACCCAGCACGATGCGGGTGCGCTCGCGACCACCGGCCTGCAGCGTGTGGATCGCCGGCCGATGGGTATGGCCATGGATCATGGTGTCCACGCCATGGCGCACGAAGGTGGCATCGACTTCGGCAGGGGCCACGTCGGTCACCGACTCGAACTGCGCACGATCGTCCTGCTTCATCTCGGACTGGCGCGCCTGGCTGGCTTCGCGCGCCTTCTGCGCGAACGCGATGCGTGCGGCCAGCGGCTGCGACAGGAACTGCGCCTGGAATACCGGGTCGCGCGTCTGTGCACGGAACTGCTGGTAGGGAATGTCATCGGTGCACAGCAGGTCACCGTGCTGCAGCAGCACCGCGCGGCCGTACAGTTCGATCATGCACGGGTCGGGCAGGATGCGCAGGCCGGCACGGCGCGCGTAGTCCTCACCGAGCAGGAAGTCGCGGTTGCCGCGGATGAAGTACACCGGCACGCCGCTGTCGGACAGCACCTTCAACGCATCGGCCACAGTGTCGGCGGCGGGCGAGGGCGTGTCGTCGCCGATCCAGGCCTCGAACAGGTCGCCGAGGATGTACAGCGCATCGGCGCCGGGCGCCTGCTCGCGCAGGAAGCGCAGGAACAGGTCGGTGATCTCCGGACGGCTGGGGTCCAGGTGCAGGTCGGAAATGAACAGCGTGGTCATGCCCGCATTCTAGGCCATCAATGATGATGGTGGCGCCGCCGGTATTGTGGGGGTCAGATCTCTTTTCCGAAGGAAAAGGATCTGACCCCGGGGTTACACCGGCAGCGGCAGCCAGGTCAGGCTGGCCGAAGCCAGCACGATGGCGATGGCGGTGGCTGCCAGCACATCGGAAGGATAGTGCAGGCCCAGGACCACCCGCGACAGTGCAACGCCACAGGTGAACGGCACCAGCAGCGGCGCCAGCCACGGGTAGTAGGCCAGTGCCACGATGGTGAACGACACCGCATGCAGGGTGTGTCCGGAGGGGAAACTGAACTCGTCCAGCGGCGCCACCCAAGCGCGGATGCGCAGGTCGGCCGCGTAGGGCCGCGGGCGCCGGGTCCAGCGCTTGAGGACCTTGTACAGCAGCAGCGCGGCCAGGCCCGTGGCGGCCATGTGCACCGAGGCGCGCAGGCCGTCGAAGCCGTCCAGCACCACCAGCGCGGCCATCAGTACGTACCAGAACACGCCATCGCCGAGCCGGCTGATGACCGCGAACAGGCGACGCACGCGGCGCCGCCGGCAGTAGTGGTTTGCGCGCCGGCACCAGCGTGCTTCGCGCCCGGCCAGCAGCTCAAGCGGCGTAGTGCGCATGGCCGTTCCTCCGCGACTGTGCCAGTTCGGCCAGCAGGGCATCGAACTCGGCCACCACCTGTTGTGGATGCAGGCGCTTCATCGCGCGTGCGGCATTGCCGCCCAGTTCGCGGCGCTGCGCGTCATCGGCGGCCAGTCGCACGGCGGCCTCGATGAACTGATCGTCGCTGTCCACGGCTGCGCCGTTCTCGCCATTGCGCAGGTACTCGCGCGCGGCGCCGTAGTCGAAGGCCACGGTGGCCACACCGCTGGCCATGCTTTCCAGGGTCACGTTGCCGAACGTCTCGCTGCGGCTTGGGAACAGGAACAGATCGCCGCTGGCGAAGTGCCGGGCCAGCGCATCGCCGCGCTGGATGCCACAGAAGATGAAGTCGGGGTTTTCATGTGCCAGCTTCTCGCGGGCCGGGCCATCACCGACCCACACGAAGCGTGCCTTGGGCCGGATCTGCTGCAGCCGGCGGAATGCCTTCACTGCCAGGCCGAGGTTCTTTTCGGCAGCGATGCGGCCGACATAGATCGCCACCAGGCCGTTGCCATCCACGCCCCATTCCTCGCGCAGCGCGGGATCGCGCCGTCCCGGATCGAACTGCTGGCTGTCCACCGCGCGGGCCAGCAGGCGCACGCGCTCGAAGCCCTGTTCGCCGAGGAACTGCTGCAGCTCGCGGGTCGGCACCAGGGTGGCATCGGCCTGGTTGTGGAAACGGCGCATCCAGCGCATGGCTGCGGCCTGCAGCCACGCCACGCCGTAGTCGGGCAGGTACTCGTCGAAGCGGGTGTGGAAGCCGCTGGCGACCGGAATGCCGAGGCGGCGCGCAGTGCGCAGTGCCGACCAGCCGAGCGGACCTTCGGTGGCGATGTAGACCGCATCCGGGCGTTGTTTCTGCCAATGGCGGCCCAGCCGGATCGGCGCCGGCAGTCCGAAACGCAGGCCGGGGTAGCGGGGCAGGGCGGCGCCGGGAACCAGCAAGGTGCCGGGTGCCGAATCCAGCGCTTCGCTGGACTGGCGGGGGCGGACCAGGTCGATCTCGTGCCCGGCTGCGCGCAGACCTTGTTCCAGCCCCTGCACGGTGAGGGCGACGCCGTTCACTTCCGGTGGATAGGTCTCGGTGACGATGGCATAGCGCATGGCGGGCCTCCGGGTTTCCGGCATGCTCGGGCCTGGCGATGTAGCCGACATGACCGCTTTGCGACCATCAGATGACGGTGGCGCCGGCCAGCGCCTGGGCGCGGCGGCCAATAAAAAACCACGGCCCCGAAGGGCCGTGGTCGTCATGCTTCCGTCACAGCGCGATGGATCAGAAGCGCTGCTGGTACTTCATGTAGATGAAGCGGCCGATATCGTAACCACCGTAGTACGAGAAGGCCGAGTTCGGCTTGCTGTACATGACCGGGCCGGTCTTCTCGAACACGTTGTTGGCACCGACCGACACGGTGGCGTCCCACGGCAGCGAGTAACGCACCTGCACGTCGTGGAAGGTGACCGCGCCGCGCTCGTTGTAGTTGCGTGCGCCCTTGTACCACGGTGCGTACACACCCGGATCCGAGCACTCGTCCGGGTACAGCGCGATGTTCGAGCAGGTTTCCTTCACGCCCGAATAGTAACGCGCGGTCCAGCTCGCGCCGAAGTTGCCCCGCTCGTAGCCCAGCACCAGGTTGGAACGGACGCGGAAAGCGCTGCCGATGCCGTTGGTGACGATCGGGACGATCGAGCTGTCGTTGGAGGTGCGGTAGGTCGCACTGGACACGTAGGTGGTGGCCGAGTTCACGTTGAACTTGCCGAACCGGGTGTCCAGACGGTAGCTCACGTCCAGATCGTAGCCTTCGGTTTCCATGAAGCCCGCGTTGCGGTTGCCGAACTTCAGGTTGGTCACGATGCCGGTCACCGGGTCACGCTGGAAGCGCGAGCAGCGCGCGTCGATACCCGATTCGTAGCAGTCCTGCAGGATCTGGGTCGGCGTGTCGGCGATGATCGTGTTGTCGATGCGGATCTTCCACCAGTCCAGCGAGGCGTTGAAGCCCTGGATGAAGCTCGGGCTCCAGACCAGGCCCAGCGTCTTGCTGGTCGAGGTTTCCGGCGTCAGCAGCGGGTTCGACCCGGAGGTGAACGGCACCGGGGTCGCGTCCGTCGACGTGTTCACCGGGGTGCCACCCTGGCGCAGCTGGCGGAAGGTATTCGCATTGGCGATGTCGCGTGCGCAACGTGCACGGACTTCCGCGCTGGAGGCCGAGGAACCGAAGCGGGTGTCGCACGGATCGCTGAACTGCGCGAAGGTCTCCGAACCACCACCGAACAGGTCGCTGATGGTCGGTGCACGGAAGCCCTCGGCCCAGGTGCCACGCACCATCAGCGAGTCGATCGGCTTCCACTTGAAGCCGAACTTGCTGTTGAGCGTGTTGCCGAAGGTGTTGTAGTCCGAGAAGCGGGTTGCGCCATTAAAGGTCAGTTCCTTCGCGCCCGGCAGGTCGGCCAGCACCGGAACGTTCACTTCCAGGTAGGCCTCGTTGACGGTGTAGTCACCGCCGGTCGGGCCCGCGGCCAGGTTGGTGGTCGCGCCCGTCTGGGCCAGGGCATCCGGGGTGTACTTGCCTTCTTCCTTGCGGCTTTCCACGCCGAACGCGAAGCCCAGGTCGCCAGCCGGCAGGGTCACGATGCTGCCAGCGATGTTGGCAAAGAAGTTCTTGGAGGTGGTACGGCCCTTGGTGATCTCTTCCGGGAACAGCCACGCCTGCAGTTCTTCGTTGCCGTACAGGCCATCGGCAGCCGTCGTGCCGTACGGCACCAGCGGGTTCCACGGCTTGCACACGTCATAGGAGATCGGTGCAGCGGCGGTGCCGCACTGCACCTTGCCGGTGGCGGCGTTGTAGAACGACGGGCCGACGCCGCCGGCGACGCGACCCTTGTGCAGGTTGCCGGTCGCCACCGATTCCAGTTCATTGCGGTTGTACTGGTAACCCACTTCCCAGTCGAAGTAGCGGCTGCCGATCTCGAACGAACCGTCGAACGACGCCACCGCGCGGTAGGTCTTCAGCTCGCTGGTGGTCACGCGCGGCACTTCCCAGGTGCGGCGGTTCCATGCCACGGCGGTCGGGGTGGCATACCCGTGCTGGCGACCGAACGGATTGAAGTAGCTGTTGATCGACATCGAGCCGACACCGGCGGTGCTCGACTGCAGCGGATAGCCCGCGATCTGGCGGGTGGACTCACGCTGGTTGTAGCCCAGCTCGGTGCGGAAGTTGACGTTGTCGGTGATCTTGAAGCGGCCGTCGAAATAGACCGAGTCGCGCTTGACCGGATACATCACGTGCATCTGGTCGTTGGCGTTGCTCACGTCACCGGTGAACGGCGTGCTATCGGTGAGGTGGTAATTGGCCGGGTTGGTGGGATCCGCGCCGCGGTTGAGGGAATAGCCGCAGCCCGCAGTGGCGGTACAGCCCGGGCCGCGCAGACCGGTGAACTGGCCGTACTGGCTGATCGTGGTCCAGTTGCTGCTGTCGTACGGATGGCGATCGGTCATGCCGTACTTGCTGAAGCCGCGATCGCGCGCCCACACGCCCTTCTCTTCGGCATGCTCGGCGGACAAGGTCAACGACACGCGATCGTTGCTCCAGCCGGCGACCACGTCGAAGCGGTCACGTGCGCCGTCGCCCTGGCTGTACTGGCCGTGATAGACGTTGGCGGTCACACCGGTGACATTGGAGCGGGTGATGATGTTCACCACGCCGGCCATGGCGTCGGAGCCATAGATCGCAGAGGCGCCGTCCTTCAGCACCTCGATGCGCTCCACGGCGGACACCGGCAGCGTGGAGATGTCCTGGTAGCCGGACGTGCTGATGCCCATGCGCTTGCCGTTGACCAGCACCAGCGTGCGCTGGGTGCCCAGGTTGCGCATGTCGATGTAGGTGCCACCAGCGTTCTCACCCGCGGTCAGCGCATTGGCGCGGCTGATGGTCGGGCTGCCCATCGCGGTGACGTTCTGCAGGATGTCGGCAACCGAGCTGAAGCCCTGCTTTTCGATGTCGTTGCGGCTGATCGCGAACACCGGCTGGGCGGTTTCCACGTCCACCTGGCGGATGCGCGAGCCGGTGATCTCGATGCGGTCGAGGTTGGTGGGCGTTGCGTTGCTGCCGTCCTGGGCAAACGCGGGCAGGGCGGCCAACGTTGCGGTGGTAGCCAGGGCATAGCGGATGGCCTGCCCCAGTGCGGTGGTGCGTGAAGTCATGGCGAGCTCTCTCTCTCAGGTCGTGCACAAGACGCCAAAGTGGGCGTCGAAGGAGCCAGCTGGGTTGATGACCGAGCCGGTGACCCGATAGTAGTCTCGTTAGTTAATGCTCTGTAAAGAGTTCGTATCGATTTATGTCACGGGACACCCCCATCCTTCACAAAACGTGAACAAAAGCAGGCGCTTACGTGAGAGGTGCGATACGCGATACGGTGCCGTCGTGATGCGAAGCAGCACAAAAAACCGCCAGACTGCGCAAAGTGGGGGTGCGAAGTGCGTCACTCCTGCTGTCCTGTGGACAACAGGCGACGGCGTATTCAGGCTACGAACGGACGGAACTGGATGCCCAGCCCGGCGATCCCGTCGGTCTCGCCGATCAGGTCGGCGCGCAGCAGCGGACGGGCATCGATGAACGCCTGCGGCACGATCAGCGACAGCCGGTTGTCGTCGGCGGTCAGTTCCAGCGCCGGCAGCGGGTCGTCCTCATGCGCGCGGTTGAGCAGCACCGCCAGCCGCAGCAGGGCCGCCAACCGGCGCGCGGTCAGCAGCAGTCGCTCGGGCAGGGCGTCGAAGGCGGTCTTGGTCACGCTGCGGCGATGGCTGCGCACCAGCGCGGCCAGCATCTGCTGTTCCTGGCGGGAGAAGCCGGCGATGTCCGAGTGCTCCAGCACGTAGCTGCCATGCACGTGGTAGCCGCTGTGGGCAATCATCAGGCCCAGTTCGTGCAGGCGTGCGGCCCAGCCGAGCATGCGCGCATCATCGGCATCGAGCTTCCAGCGTTCCTGCACCTGCTCCAGCAGTGACAGAGCAGTGTCCTGCACGCGGTCGGCCTGTACCGTATCGATACCGTAGCGCTGGCTGAGCGCAGCTACCGATTCATCACGCAGGTCGTTCTCGCCGGCACGGCCGACGATGTCGTAGAGGATGCCCTCGCGCATCGCGGCCTTGCTGACCAGCAGCTTCTGCAGGCCAAGTGCCTGGAACGCCGCTTCCAGCACCAGGATGCCGCCGGCGATGATCGGGCGGCGGTCGCTGGACAGGCCCGGCAACTGGATGTCGTCGATCTTCTTGGCCTTCAGCAGCTCATCGCGCAGTTGCGGCAGGGCCTCGGCGGTGATCGCGCCCTTGCTCAGCTTCATCGTCGCGCAGATCTCGCTGATCGCCTTGTGCGTGCCCGAAGAGCCCAGCGCTTCCTGCCAGCCCAGCGCGCGATACTTGCTGGCGAAGGGCTGGAACTCGCGGCCGATCTCGGCCAGCGCGTCCTTCCAGCGCTTCTTGCTGAGCTTGCCGCCGGGGAAGAAGCGCCGGGTGCTGGCGATGCAACCGGCCTGCAGGCTTTCGCGCTCCAGGGTCTGCATGCCCATGCCGATGATGAATTCAGTGGAGCCGCCACCGATGTCGATCACCAGCCGGCGCTGGCCGGGCTTGGGGGGTTGCGCGTGGGCCACGCCCAGGTAGATCAGGCGGGCTTCTTCGCGGCCGCTGACCACTTCGATGGCGTGTCCCAGTGCAGTTTCGGCCGGGACCAGGAACGACTGGGGAGAACGCAGCTGGCGCACCGTGTTGGTGGCCAGCGCGCGCACCCGATGCGGCGGCACATTGCGGATGCGCTGGCCGAAACGGGCCAGGCATTCCAGCGCGCGCTGCCGTGCGGCGGAAGACAGTCCGCCTTTGCCATCCAGCCCGTCGGCCATGCGCACCGTCTCGCGCAGGCGGTCGATCACCCGCAGCTGGCCGAGCGTGTAGCGCGCGATGACCATGTGGAAACTGTTGGAGCCAAGGTCGATGGCGGCCAGCAGGTCGCCATCCTGCAATGCGGGCGGAGTCGTGGAGGTATGCGGCATGGGCGAATGTTAGCCGAAGCGGCGGTGTGCTCGTCACCGCGCGGCCTTCACATTTTGGAAGGAGGCGTGCAGCAGGATTGCAAGGGGTCAGATCCCTTTCCCGCAGGAAAGGGATCTGACCCCGGGCGACCGCTGATCGAATCCCGACCTGCGGTCGGGGTCCACCGGGGCAGGACTACAGCCCCTGCATCAATGCCATCTGCGCAGAATGCGGGGCTTCGTCGTGCGCCGGCGCACGCTTGTGGTAGAGGCCGTCGGCGTCCAGTTCCCAGGCGTTGAGGTTGTCGTCCAGGTAGTTCTGCAGGACCTCGCGGTACACCCGCTTGGCCAGTTCCGGATCGAGGATCGGGAAGCAGGTCTCGACCCGGCGCAGCAGGTTGCGTTCCAGCCAGTCGGCGCTGGCGCAGTACATCTCCGGCGCGCCGTCGTTGCCGAACCAGTAGACGCGGCTGTGCTCCAGGAAGCGGCCGACGATCGAGCGCACGCGGATGTTGTCCGAGACACCCGGAACGCCCGGACGCAGGGTGCAGGCGCCACGGATGATCAGGTCGATCTGCACGCCGGCCTGCGACGCGGCGTACAGCGCGCGCACCACCTGCGGTTCGTTCAACGCGTTCATCTTGGCGATGATCCGCGCTGGGCGGCCGGCGGCGGCGATGCGCGTCTCGCGCTCGATACGGCCGAGGATGCCGGTGTGCAGGGTGAAGGGCGACTGCAGCAGGCGCTTGAGCTTCATCTTCGAGGCCAGCCCGGACAGCTGCTGGAACAACAGGTGCACGTCATTGCCGATGTCCGGATCGGCGGTGATCAGGCTGATGTCGGTGTACGCGCGGGCAGTGCCGCTGTGGTAGTTGCCGGTGCCCAGGTGCACGTAGCGGCGCAGCTTGCGGCCTTCGCGGCGCACGATCAGCAGCATCTTGGCGTGGGTCTTGTAGCCGACCACGCCGTACACCACCTGCACCCCGGCCTCCTGCAGGCGATCGGCCAGGCCCAGGTTGGCCTCTTCGTCGAAGCGCGCACGCAGTTCGACCACTACAGTCACATCCTTGCCGTTGCGCGCGGCCTGGATCAGTGCGTCGACGATCAGCGAATCCTTGCCGGTGCGGTACAGCGTCTGCTTGATCGCCAGCACGTTGGGATCGATCGCCGCCTGCCGGATCAGGTCCAGCACCGCGGTGAAGGCATCGAACGGGTGGTGCAGCAGCAGGTCCTGGCGCGCCGTGGTCTCGAAGATGCCGTCGCTGTCGCGCAGCGTGCGCGGGGTCATCGGCGGGTACTTCAGGTCTGGCTGCGCGATCAGGTCGTACAGCTGGATGATGCGGTTGAGGTTGACCGGGCCGTCGATGCGGTACACCGCGTTCTCGGTCAGGCCGAAATTCTGCAGCAGCGTGCGCACGATCTCGCGCGGCATGTCGTGGGCGATCTCCAGGCGCACCGCCGGCCGGTAGCCGCGGTCGACCAGTTCGTCGCGCAGCGCCAGCGCCAGGTTCTCCACTTCCTCCTCGTCCACCACCAGCTCGGAGTTGCGGGTGACACGGAACTGGTAGGCACCCTGGACTTCCATGCCCGGGAACAGCTCATCGACGAAGGTCGACAGCACCGAGGACAGGAACACGAAGTTCTGCGATCCGCCGAGCTTCTCCGGCAGCTGGATGATGCGCGGCAGCGAGCGCGGCGCACGCACGATCGCCAGGTGGCCGGCGCGGCCGAACGCATCGGTGCCCTTCAGCACCACCACGATGTTCAGCGACTTGTTGAGGATCTTCGGGAACGGGTGCACCGGGTCCAGGCCCAGCGGCGACAGCACCGGCATGATCTCGTTGCGGAAGTAGGCGCGCAGCCAGCGCCTCTGGCGGTCGGTCCAGGAATGGCGACCGAGCACGCCGATGCCGGCCTCCATCAGCGCCGGGCGCAGCGTCTCGTTCCAGCAGCGGTACTGCTGGTCCACCAGCTCCGCAGCGCGGTCATGGATGGCGTTGAGGATGGCCTGCGGGCTCATGCCGTCCGGCGCCGGCGGCAGGCCGAATTCCTGCGCGTGGCGCACGGCGGCGGCACGGATCTCGAAGAACTCGTCGAGGTTGGTGCAGGAGATGCACATGAAGCGCAGGCGCTCCAGCAGCGGCACCTGCGGGTCCATGGCCTGCGCCAGCACGCGGAAGTTGAAATCCAGCTGCGACAGCTCGCGGTTGATGTACAGCGACGGGTCGCGCAACGGATCGTTGTCCGGGCTCACGGGGAGGGGGAGGGATCCGAGGCTGCTCATGGCGTCATTCTTCGATGGAGGTCAGGGGGGCGGACTCGCGCGGGCGCACGTGGTCGGCATCGAAATGGCAGGAGAACACCGAGCCCTTGCCGACTTCGCTTTCAATCTCCAGCCGTGCGTGGTGCAGGCCGAGGATGTGCTTGACGATGGACAGGCCCAGCCCGGTGCCGCCGCTCTCGCGCGAGCGGCTGCTGGACACACGGTAGAAACGTTCGGTCAGGCGCGGCAGGTGGGTGGCGGGAATGCCGTAGCCGGAATCGCGCACCGCCAGCACGGCGCCGTCGCCTTCGCGGCGGAACTCCACCGCAATGCGGCCCCCGGCCGGGGTATAGCGCACCGCGTTGGTGACCAGGTTGGAGAAGGCACTGTGCAGTTCCTTGGTCGAACCCTGCAGGTCGACACCGGCCAGATCATCGATGCTGATCTGGTGGCGGCCCTGGCTGTGCGCCTCGGCCTCGCGGCGCAGGGTCGCCAGCATCGGCTGCATGGCCACGGTCTCTTCCTCGCTGTGCTCCTGCGATTCCAGCCGCGACAGGGTCAGCAGGTCTTCCACCAGCTGGGCCATGCGCTGGCTCTGCTTGCGCATTTCTTCCAGCATCGGGCCGGTGCCGGGGAAGTCCTCCGGATCCATCATGTCCAGGTAGCCGTGGACCACGGTGAGCGGCGTGCGCAGCTCGTGTGAAACATTGGCCACGAAGTCGCGGCGCACCTGTTCCAGGCGCAGCAGCTTGCTGACGTCGCGGGCGATCAGCAGCCAGTAATCCGACGAATAGGGAATCAGGCGCAGGTTCAGGCGGATCGCCGGATCGACCGGCGAGGGCACGTCCAGGATCGGTTCGGCATTGCGGCCACCGGCCAGCCAGTGGGCCAGCGGCATCGGCTGCAGGCGTTCGACCAGGGCCTCGCCAAGGTCGCCGGGATGGTGCAGGCCGAGCAGGGCGGTGGCCGCTTCGTTGAACCACTGCACGCGCTGGCTGTTGCGGTCCAGCACCACCACCGCGTCGGGCAATGCGGCGGCGGCGGCGCGGTAGCTGCGCAGCATGTCCAGCAGGCGGCGCTTGCGCACGCGCATTTCCACCTGATTGCGATACAGCAGGCGGTCCAGTTCGTTCCAGACGCCGGTGCCTTCTTCGGCGGTGTCCCAGCGCTGGCGCGCGGTCAGCCGCCGCAGCACGCTGCGCAGGCGCCAGTAATGCCAGGCCAGGGTAGCCAGCGCGCCCAGTGCGATGCACAACCACAGATGGCCCGTGAGCCACCCCACCAGTCCGGCGAACAGCAGTACCGCGGCAACGGTGGCCAGGGTCTTCAACCAGGCAGAGCGGATGTGGCGGGGCATTGCGGTCTCGTCGTTGAGGTGCGGCGGTTCACTGGAGTGAACCAAGGGTTATAGCAGAGTTGCCGGCACCGGCACCCGCAGGTGCGCGGTGCCGGCACGACGAGACTCAGGTGGCAGTGGAGAACCGGTAGCCGGCGCCGCGCACGGTCTGCACCATGTTCTCGGCGTTGAACGGTTCCAGCGTCTTGCGCAGGCGGCGGATATGCACGTCGATGGTGCGCTCCTCCACGTACACGCTGCCACCCCATACATGGTCCAGCAGCTGCGCGCGGGTGTAGACGCGCTCCGGATGGGTCATGAAGAAGTGCAGCAGGCGGTATTCGGTCGGGCCGATCGGCACCGGCTGGTCGTTGGCGAACACGCGATGGGCGGCGCCGTCGATGCGGATCGGGCCGACTGCCACGCTGCCGTCCTCGTCGTCCTCGCGGGCACGGCGCATCACCGCACGGATGCGCGCCAGCAGTTCGCGCGCCGAGAACGGCTTGACCACGTAGTCGTCGACGCCGGCTTCCAGGCCACCGACGCGGTCGTTCTCTTCGCCGCGGGCGGTCAGCATGATGATCGGCACTTCGCGGGTCAGCGTTTCCTTGCGCCAGCGACGGGCCAGGTCCAGGCCGCTGGTGCCGGGCAGCATCCAGTCCAGCAGGATCAGGTCCGGAACGCGGTCGGCGATCGCGGTCTGGGCCTCCCGGGCATCGCCGGCGTGGACCGGTTCGTAATCGCCCTTGCGAAGGGCGAAGGCGACCATTTCACGGATCGCGGGCTCGTCATCGACGATCAGGATGCGTTTCTGCACGAGGACACCGTAGGGCTCGGTTACTGGAGTGGTGCCAGTAGACTACGGTTTGATGACATGTTTGTGACTGCCCGGCCGGAACCGGCCTGGATTGCCATCGGCCGGTCATGCAGCGCTCAGCGCCGGTCCAGGTCCGGGTCCTGCACGCCCTGGCGGCGCAGCTCCAGCACGGTCGGGGTGATCGCTTCGATGCGGGCATCGACCCGCGCGCGGCCAATGTAATCCAGCGCCGGGTTGCGCTTGAGCGCCTGCAGCTGCAGCAGCGCCTGTTCCGGCCGACCGCTGAGGAAGGCGGCCTCGGCATAGGCCTCGCTGGCACGCACGCTGTCGCCGGCCAGCTCGCTGGCGCGGGCAAAGCGCTGCTGGAAGACCGGATCGTTACCGCTTTGCGACAACAGGGGGCGCAGCATCGCCTGCGCGCGCTGGCCGGCCTCGCGGTTGCCCTGTTCGTTCAGGATCTCGGCATAGGTCAGTGCCACCGGGCGGCTGTTGGGGTGTTCGCGCAGCAGCTGCTCGAAGCGGCTGTTGGCTTGGGCCGCCTGGCCTGCCCGCGATTCCGCTTCGCCCAGGCCCAGCGCCAGCCACAGGTTGCCGGGATGGGTCTGGAGCAGGCCGGCCAGGGTCTGCCGGGCCTGGCCGGCGCCGGCACGGCCACCGCGCATGACCGCCAGCGCCTGGCCATAGCGCTGCGCATCGTTGAGACCGTCCTTCTGCCGCTTGGCCAGGTCGGCATACTCGCGTTCCAGCTCGGGGGTGGAATCCGCGCTGAGCACGCGCAGGCGCTCACGTGCCCAGTCGAAGTCGCCGCTGGCGCCACGGTTGAGCTGGCCGATCGGGAGGCGCAGCACACTGCTGGGCAGCAGCGGGTTGTTGCCGCGCAGCAGCGGCTCGCCCAGGCTGGGATCGGCCGGGTCCACCCGCTCCTTGCGCTCGCCGGTGGGGGTGCTGGTGGTCAGCAGCACCGTATCCTTCTTCATCTGCTCGGCGCGGGCCTTGGCTTCGCTGATGCGGGTGATGTTGACCGGGTGGGTGCGCAGGAACTCGGGCACGCTGTAGCCCCCTTCGTTGCCACGCATGGCCGCCGACATCCGTTCGAAGAAGCCGGCCATGGCATCCACGTCGTAGCCGCTGCGCGACAGGGTGCGGATGCCCAGGCGGTCGGCCTCGGACTCGTTGGAGCGGGTGTAGTTGATCTGCCGTTGCTGCATCAGGCCCATGCCCGAGCTGATCGCGGCCATCGTCGCGTTGCCGGACGACGTGCTGTTGCTGGCCTGGGCGGCCACCACCGCCGCCAGCATGCCCAGCAGGATCGGGATCTGGTCACGCTGGGCGCGCTCGACGCCGCGCAGCACATGCTGCTGGGTGACGTGGGCGATTTCGTGGGACAGCACCGCAGCGACCTCGTCCTCGCGCTCGGCGGTCAGCACCAGGCCGGCATTGACCCCGATGTAGCCGCCCAGCGTGGCGAACGCGTTGATCTGGCGGTCGTTCATCACGAAGAAGGTGTACGGCTGCCGTGGCTGGTCACTGTTGGAGCCGAGACGGGTGCCCATGGTCTGCAGCCAGTCGTTGACCAGCGGATCTTCCAGCAGGTAGCCGTAGTTGCGCAGCTCGCGCAGCATCATCGCGCCGTACTCGGCCTGGCGGGCCGGGGTCAGCAGCTCGCCGGCCGAGGAGCCGATGTCGGGCAGCTTCTCCTGGGCCTGGGCCAGCGGCATGGCCAGGGCCAGGGTGACGGCGGTAGTCAGCAGCAGGGCTCGCAAGCAGGAGTTCCTCGGGCGGGGCGCGCCAAGCGTGGCAGGGCGGGGGGCAACCATTCGTTAATCCACAGTGTTGCGGCCGTGGCGTGGAAATTCCAGCGCACCGGTACCATATGTAGACCGTCGATCCATCGTGGAGTTTCCCGTGACAGCCCAGACCGCCGGCGGTGCCCCCGCCATCACCATCTATTCCACCGCCGTCTGCCCGTACTGCGTGGCCGCCAAGAACTTCCTGAAGAGCAAGGGCCAGCAGTGGACCGAGGTCCGCATCGACCTGGACCCGGCCGAGCGCGAGAAGATGATGGCGCTGACCCGCCGCACCAGCGTGCCGCAGATCTTCGTCGGCGACGTCCATGTCGGCGGCTACGACGACATGATGGCCCTGCACCGTGAAGGCAAGCTCGAGCCGCTGCTGGCCGGGCAGGGCCAGGCATGAGCGCGGCCGACGACGGCAGCAAGGACCGCATCGCCGAGTTCACCGAGTTCCGCAAGCGCATGAACGAGCGGATCCTGGGTGAGCCGAACCAGGTGGTGCGCCGCTTCTTCGCGCTGGACACGCAGACCTACCAGGCCGGCGCGCTGGACGTGAAGACCAAGGAGCTGCTGGGCCTGGTGGCCTCGATGGTGCTGCGCTGCGACGACTGCATCAGCTATCACGTGGCCCAGTGCAAGGACGCCGGCGTGACCCGCGAGGAGTTCTTCGAGACCTTCTCGGTCGGCCTGGTGGTGGGCGGATCGATCGTGATCCCGCACCTGCGCCGCGCGGTCGACTTCCTCGACCAGCTTGAAGGTGGCGCCGCCGCCCCGGCAGCGCACGAGCACTGAGGGGCGTGCCGGCCGCTGGCCGGTATTCCCTGAATCCGGCATGGCCGGGGTTGCCGGCCAGCGGCCGGCACTACCGCACCCGCGAGGGGCCTTCCCACGATCCAACAGCCCAGGAGCCCCCTTGTTGTTCAAGGGGGCGCGCCGACAGGCGCGGGGATAAGGCGGAATGCGCGGGCAATTCTGCCTGGGCCGGGCACTGGGACCATGGTCTATTTGGGACCTCGGCCCCGGCTCAGGCATAATTGCCGGTGAAACTTCCTTTGCGCCGGCGTTTCCGGGCACGTCCGGACGGCGTTTTTCCCCCTGTTCGGAACATCGATCAATGACGCAGAAAATTACGGTCATCCGCGGCGACGGCATTGGCCCGGAAATCATGGACGCCACCCTGTTCGTGCTCGACCAGCTCAAGACTGGCCTGGAGTACGAAGACGCCGACGCCGGCCTGGTGGCCCTGGAAAAGCATGGCGACCTGATGCCGGCAGTGACCCTGGAATCGATCGCGCGCAACAAGGTCGCGCTGAAGAGCCCGCTGACCACCCCGGTCGGTGGTGGCTTCACCTCGATCAACGTCAGCCTGCGCCGCCACTTCGACCTGTACGCCAACGTGCGTCCGGCCCACACCTTCCCGAACACCAAGTCGCGTTTCGACAACGTCGACCTGATCACCGTCCGTGAGAACACCGAAGGTGCCTACCTGGCCGAAGGCCAGGAAGTGTCGGCCGACGGCGAAACCGCCTTCTCCGGCACCCGCATCACCCGCAAGGGCTCCGAGCGCATCGTGCGCTACGCCTTCGAGCTGGCCAAGAGCACTGGCCGCAAGAAGGTCACTGCCGTGCACAAGGCCAACATCATCAAGTCGACCTCGGGCCTGTTCCTGAACGTCGCCCGTGAAGTCGCCGCACAGTACCCGGAGATCGAGTTCCAGGAAATGATCGTCGACAACTGCTGCATGCAGCTGGTGATGCGTCCGGAACAGTTCGATGTGATCGTCACCACCAACCTGTTCGGCGACATCATCTCCGACCTGTGCGCCGGTCTCGTCGGCGGCCTGGGCCTGGCCCCGGGTGCCAACATCGGCAAGGACGCGGCGATCTTCGAAGCCGTGCACGGCACCGCGCCGGACATCGCCGGCCAGGGCAAGGCCAATCCGTGCGCGCTGCTGCTGGCAGCCGCGCAGATGCTGGACCATGTCGGCCAGCCGGAAAACGCCGAGCGCCTGCGCAAGGCCATCGTGGCGACCATGGAAGCCAAGGATTCGCTGACCGGCGACCTGGGCGGCACCGGCACCACCATGAGCTTTGCCCAGGCCATCGCCAGCCGCCTGTAAGCGGCCGGCCGACCTCGGTTGGATCCACAGCGGGGCGCCTTCGGGCGCCCCGTTGCGTTGTGGGCCGGCCCGGTAGATCCACGCCGTGCGTGGAATGACGGGGCCTTGGTCCGCAGCCACCCATGGGGTGGCTCTACATGGAAATTGTCTGTGCGTACATTGCACAGATCATGTGCCGCTACGCGGCTGGTTCGTGCGTCATGCGCTCCGCATCCTGTGCCCACTTCCCAACGCACTGGAGCTCGAACATGAACCTCACCGCCTTCGGCCTGGCCAGCCTGATCGGCATGGCCACCACCGCCCCGGTCGCCGCCGCCGAGCCGGCCCATCCCACCATCCGC
Organism: Stenotrophomonas sp. CASM110; assembly: GCF_049384345.1. Classification (NCBI taxonomy): domain Bacteria; kingdom Pseudomonadati; phylum Pseudomonadota; class Gammaproteobacteria; order Lysobacterales; family Lysobacteraceae; genus Stenotrophomonas; species Stenotrophomonas sp. CASM110. The sequence continues at coordinate 179,568 of NZ_JBMRGI010000008.1, read as the reverse complement.
CACATGGCTGGCGCGCCGGTCGCGACCTCGCTGGATGCGGCAAAGACCGCCGTGCTGGTCATCGACTTCCAGAATGAGTACTTCGATGCCACGGCCGCACCGGGCCTTGCCGGTGGCCGCATGGTCATTCCCGATGGCGTGGCCGCGCTGCGGCAGGCGAAGCGGGTGGTCGAATTCGCCGATGCTCATGGCATCCGCGTGATCCATGTGCAGCACGTGCTGCCGGCGGGTGCGCCGCTGTTCGCACAGGGCAGCGTCAATGCTGCCTTCCATCGCGACCTGCAGCCGCGCCAGGGCGAGACCGTGGTGCAGAAGGACAATGTCAGCGTGTTCGCCGGCGCGTCCTCCACCGTGCTCGACCCGCTGCTGAAGAACGCCGGCATCGACACCCTGATCGTCACCGGCCTGCAGACCCATGCCTGCGTGGCTGGTGCCGCGCGCGACGCGGCGGCCGCGCCCCGTGGTTACCGGGTGATCGTCTCGTCCGATGCCAGCGCCAGCCGTGACCTGGACCTGGCTGGCGGCCGGCGCATCGGCCATCGCACGCTGCATGAAGCCGCTCTGGCCCAGATCGAGGACGCCTTCGGCGATGTCATGACGACTGACGCGATCCTGGCACTGCCGGTGCGCAAGGCCGGCGACGGCGCTTGATAAGCTGGCGGGGCCCGCATGCCGCGGGCTCCGCCACGTGGAGCTGCCCGCCGATGGATCACTTCGCTGCCCTGCGTGCACTGCGCGCCATCGTCGATGCGGGCAGCTTCACCGCGGCAGCCGAGCGCCTCGGTACCACCCACTCGGCGATGTCGCGGCAACTGCGGCAGCTGGAAGAACACCTGCAGGTGCGCCTGCTCGATCGCAACAGCCGCCGGCTGTCGTTGACCGAGGCCGGGCGCGACTACTACCGTGAGGCGGCAACGCTGCTGGACCGCCTGCAGGAAGCCGACGACCGTGCCCGTGCCGGGCAGGCGCAGCCCAGTGGAAGCGTGAGGATCAGCGTGCCGCAGGTGGTGGCCAGCCAGGAGCTGCCGCACTGGCTGCCGTCATTCCTGCAGCGTTACCCCCAGGTCACGCTGGACCTGTCGGCCGATGACCAGCTGGTCGATGTGGTCGGTGGTGGTTTCGACCTGGCCCTGCGCATCGCGGCTTCACTGCCGGACAGCCAGCTGGTCGCGCGCGAGCTGGCCAGCTGCCCGCGCATCCTGGTCGCCGCACCGGCCTACCTGGCACACCACGGACTGCCGCGGCAGGCAGCGGACCTGGCTCATCACACGCTGCTGGGTTTCAGTCCCACGCCAGCAATGCCGCCCTGGCAGTTGCAGGGGCCGCGCGGCGCAACCGCGAGCATCGAAGCCGGGCAGCGCCTGCGCGTGGATGCCACGCCCGCACTGTACGCCGCCGCGCTGGCCGGCATGGGCATCAGCCTGTTCACCGCCTTCACCGTGCAGGAGGATCTGCGCGCCGGTCGTTTGATCCGCGTGCTGCCGGCCTGGCATGCGGGCCAGCGACGCTACTTCGCGCTGTACCCGCATGCACGTGCACTGGCGCCCAAGGTGCGTGCGCTGGTCGAGCATCTCGCGGCGCACTACGCTGCACAGGTGAGCGCGGCAGGGTAGTCGCGCGGTTGCAGCCGGGGTGATGATGGAGTCGGTGTATCTGCTGGTCGCGCTTGGCGCGATCGTCGCCGGATTCGTACAGGGCCTGTCCGGTTTCGCCTTCGGGATGGTAGCGATGTTGTTCTGGGCATGGGGGCTGGAGCCGCGACTGGCCGCTGCGCTGTCGGTGTTCGGCGCGCTGGTCGGTCAGCTGGTGGCCGTGTTCACCGTGCGGCGTGGCTTCAACCTGCGCCTGCTGCTGCCGTTCGTGCTGGGCGGCCTGGCGGGCATTCCGCTCGGCGTGATGGTACTGCCACACCTGGACATGGACTGGTTCAAGGCGCTGCTGGGCGGCTTCCTTGCGCTGTGGTGCCCGGTGATGCTGATGGCGCGATCATTGCCGCCGATCCGCGTGGGTGGTCGTATCGGTGACGCGATCGCCGGCATGGCAGGTGGGGTGCTCAGCGGCATCGGCGGTTTCGCCGGACCGGTGCCGACGCTGTGGAGCACGCTGCGTGGCTTCGGCAGGGACGAGCAGCGCGCGGTCATCCAGAACTTCAACCTGGCGATGCTGGCAGTGACCATGGCCACCTATGTCGGCAGCGGCCTGGTGAGCCGGCAGATGCTGCCGTACTTCGCCATCGTGGCGCCGGCGATGCTGGTGCCGACCCTGCTGGGTGCGCGCGTCTACATCGGCATCAGCGAGGCGCGCTTCCGGCAGATCGTACTGAGCCTGTTGACCGCGTCGGGCATCGCATTGCTGGCGTCGTCGATGCCGGCGCTGCTGGCGCGGTCGTAACCGGTTGAACGTCAGGTCGGGCGGAACATGCGGAAGCGCTGTCCGGCACCGATGCGGAAGTAGTCGGCAGGCCCGCCGCCGCGCAGGATCGGGGCCGCCGCAGCGGTGTCGTAGATGCCATCGACCAGCAGCCGTTCATCGATATGCACCGTCACGACTTCGCCCAGCACCAGCCAGCCGTTGGTGTCCTGGCCGGCGGCATCGCGCAGGCGGACGATCTGCGTGCAGCGGCATTCCATGCTTACCGGGCTCTGTGCCACGCGGGGCGGTGTGACCTGCGTTGAGGCCAGTGGCGTCAGGCCGGCAAGGACGAACTCGTCGACATCCGGCGCGACCGCACGGCAGCTTTCGTTCATCGCCTCGGCCAGGTCGAAGGTGGCCAGGTTCCACACGAATTCACCGGTGGCTTCAATGTTGCGCAGCGAGTCTTTGCGGCCCTGGCTGGAGAAGCCGATGATCGGCGGGGTGTAGTTGAAGGCGTTGAAGAAGCTGTAGGGCGCCAGGTTCAACGTGCCCTGTGCGTCGCGGCTGGAAATCCAGCCGATCGGGCGCGGGCCGATGATGGCGTTGAACGGGTCATGCGGCAGACGGTGGCCCTCTGCCGGGCGGTAGCTGTGGAAGGTGTCGGGCATGGGGGCAGGGGACGTGTGGGCTTGCTCGACTCTACAAAAAAGCCGCGACCCTTGCGGATCGCGGCTTGTCTCTCTCGGCGTGGCTGGACTCAGCGCTGCTGGATCTTCGACAGCAGGCGCAGGAACTCCACATACAGCCAGACCAGGGTCACCATCAGGCCGAATGCGCCATACCACTCCATGTACTTCGGCGCGCGCTGGGCCACGCCGGTTTCGATGAAGTCGAAATCCAGCACCAGGTTCAGCGCCGCCACGACCACCACGAACAGGCTGAAGGCGATGCCCAGCCAGCTGGAGTCGTGGATCACCGGCACGTTGATGTTGAAGAAGCCCAGCACGAACGAGGCCAGGTAGAGCAGGGCGATGCCGCCGGTGGCGGCGACCACGCCCAACTTGAAGTTCTCGGTGGCCTTGATCACGCCGCTGCGGTACGCGAACAGCAGCGCAAACAGGGTGCCGAAGGTCAGCAGCACGGCCTGGAACACGATGCCCGGGAACTTGGCGTTGAACAGGGCCGAGATGGCGCCGAGGAACACGCCTTCCACCAGCGCATACATCGGCGCGGTGACCGGCGACCATTCCTTCTTGAAGATGGTGATCAGCGCCAGCACCAGGCCGCCGATGGCGCCGCCCATGGCATACAACCTGGCTCCGGCCATGACCTGGCCGTAGTCGTCGATGGTCTGGTTCCAGGCGAAAGCGGCCGTCAGCACGGTCAACAGCAGCAGGAAACCGGTCTTGTTGACGGTGCCGTTGAGGGTCATTGCCTGGTCGGGGCTGGTCACCACCGAACCGCTGGCGAGGTCGAGGAAGGTCGACTCGGAAAGAGCCGGGTTGCCGCTGCGCATGCGTGTTCTCCGTGCGAATGAGGGTCAGGACGGCCATCCGGCCGATGGGCGTGAGCATAGCCGATGACTGCTTTCGGCGTTGTGGCAGGCCGCGGAACTGCGCATCCTTCGTTGACAGTTCCCAACGCGCTTGGCGACAATGACCAACTCCCCGGGCCTGACCCGAGGGGATTGCAAGACCGGGGTATAGCGCAGTCTGGTAGCGCGCCTGCTTTGGGAGCAGGATGTCGGGGGTTCGAATCCCTCTACCCCGACCAATCCCACGTCACGTCGGATTGGACACCGTTCCGGTTCGGGCGCCCGTAGCTCAACTGGATAGAGCACCGGCCTTCTAAGCCGGCGGTTACAGGTTCGATTCCTGTCGGGCGCGCCATTGGCGGGACAGCGGGATCGCATCGGCGGATGTGAAGAAGTGCTTGCAAAAGCGTAAAGACTCCACCAGAATATCGGACTCGCTTCGGCGGACCGGAACTTCGGTGACAGTCTCCAGGCAAGGTTTCAAGGTTCCAGTGCTGGCGGTATCGGCGGTGGAGCGAAAGTTTCAGTGGTGGCTGTAGCTCAGTTGGTTAGAGTACCGGATTGTGATTCCGGTGGTCGGGGGTTCGAATCCCCTCAGCCACCCCACTGATTCAACCGCATCGGCGCAGCCGAAACGGTATTGCAATAAACAGAAAGCACGCTACAATGTGCGTCTGAGTTTCACGGGCCGTTAGCTCAGTTGGTAGAGCAGTTGACTCTTAATCAATAGGTCCAAGGTTCGAATCCTTGACGGCCCACCAAGACGGAAGCCACCTGGTACGCCAGGTGGCTTTTTTCTTATAGGTGTGACCCTTTCGTTTCAATGGGCCACACGTTGCAGGGCCCCGCCTGGCGTGGATCTGCAACGCATAGGGATCGCAGTGCTGGTTTCAACGATGTTGAAGAAAGTGCTTGCACCCACCGAGCGGATCGGGTCATAATTCGCACCCCGATTTCGGGCTGTTAGCTCAGTTGGTAGAGCAGTTGACTCTTAATCAATAGGTCCAAGGTTCGAATCCTTGACAGCCCACCAGACGAAAGCCACTTGGTCATCCAGGTGGCTTTTTTCTTGCCCGCACGCCGGGTTGCGCTTCATCCACGCATGGCGTGGATCCACTGAAGCAGTGCTGAAATCAGGGGCATACGCGTCATCAGTGCTTTCAATGCTGTGCACTGCTTCTCACCGCATGGCGTCCTGCATCGCACCCAATAGATCTTCCGCGCCGATGGCGCATGCAGGAAGGAAGATGTTGATGGCTGAGATCACTCGATTGCACGGCACGGTGTGGATTCCCTTCGCGTTGATGGCACTGGCGGCCTGCACGCCGGGCAATGATCCTGCGCAGGCTGTCGAGCGTGATGCGGGCGCAGAGCGCATTCCGGCGCGCCAGATCGACGACGCCATGCAGTTGCGGCCGGCCCGGCCCGCGGAGGGGGAGGTCCTGCCCGGCGCGGTGGACGTACAGCGCAATGCGGACGGTTCGGTGGATGTGCGCAGGGCTGCGCCGGCGTCGGTGTCCCTGCGTCGCACCGACGATGGGGGCGTGGAGGTCCGGAAGGTGGACGCGGCCGTCGACCCGGGCTCAGGCGCGGCGCCGGCCCGCACGGTACCGCAGCAGTAGGCTGCGGCCAGCCCGGCGGGTCGCGCACCCGCCAGGCTGGCCGCGATGCAGCGATGGCGCGGAGCGTAGTGGATTCAGCTTTGTGCAGGCCTTCCGATTCCAGTCGCCGCCTGCGACAATGAACACCTGTGCCGGCCACGCGAAAGTGGCGGAATTGGTAGACGCCCTGGATTTAGGTTCCAGTGAGGGTGACCTCGTGCGGGTTCGAGTCCCGCCTTTCGCACCATCTGGCCGAGCACAGATTGCCTAAGTGATTGAAAAATAAGCTGGCGACGGTCAGTTGTCCTATTGGATTCCCGCTTTGGCAATTGATCCCTGTCTCGGAACGTCACCTGTTCCGTTCGAGGCGGCTGGGAGGCGGAACTGCTCCAGTGCAGACATGCCTTGGAGCGATTGCTCGGCCAGTACCTTCGCGTAGACCGCTGAGGTGGTCTGGATGTCGCGGTGTCCGAGCCACTCCTGCACGAGCTTGATGTTGCCGGTCGCCAGCAGCAGCCGAGTGGCGCACGTATGGCGGAGCGCATGCGGTACGCACTCCTTCTCGGAAGCGAGATGTGTCCCCTTGATGGCCCATTGCCACAGCCGGTCGGCGCGCGTGCGATTGAGCATCGTGAAGGGGCCGTCCGATGTGGCCGCCAGGGCGTCCTTGCGCCGCTGTAGAACCTCGGCGACACGGGCGGTGCAGGGTAGGGTGCGGGGACGCCCCTTCTTGAGCGTAGCGTGCCGCCAGAAGCGGACGTGGAGCCTTCCGCCCTGATCGACTACTTCGGACCACCGGATGCCGATGGCCTGGCTCATGCGGCAGCCCAGGTCGGCGAGGCACACGAACAGGTCGCGGTAGTCCGCCCCGTCGCGCACCCGTGGGTGCCCTCCGGCAGGGCCGTTCGGGAGCGTGTCCCACTCCAGCAGCCGCGCCAGGATCAATTCCTCGTCCTCAACGTTCAGGACGAACGTGCGTGCGTTGTCCCTCTCGTCGGCCAAGCTGTACTCGGGCAGCTCTCCCAAGAACCGGCCGGCCTTCCTCTCGCGTTTCAGTAGGGCAAGGAGGCACTGCATCTTGCGGTTCACGGTGGCGGGAGCCGCCTTGTCGGCGAGCATGCGCTGCGCCATGTCGTTGACCGCGGCCTGCGTGATGTCGTTGATGGGCGTTTCCTCGCCCAGGTAGCTCTGGACCACCTTGCAGTTGGTACGCACGGTGTCGATGGACCGGAGCTTGCCCCAAAAGTTGCGGTCGTCCAGCGCGTCGTCCATCGCGTCCTTGAGGGTGCGCTGGCGGACCTTGGCCTTCGCCACGGCCATCTGCACCGACCGGGACTTGCCCCGAATCAGCTCCCGCAGCGCGTCCTCTGCAATCTCGGGGTCGTCGCGCAGGGCGTCGAGGACCGCCTGCTCCTTGCGCTCGGCTGCCACGCGGTCGCGGGTGCCGGTGGACAAGCGCACGCGCCGGTATCCCTCCTGCACGTCGAGCATGTAGTAGCGCTTATCGGGCGCACCCGGCTTGGGCGCGGTCCCTTTGAGGCGAAGGGCCATGTGTATCTCCAGAAATGAAAAAGGCCCGCACTAGGCGGGCCTCGGGGCACAACGGGGTGTTGGGGGTTAGGCGGCTGCGACGCGCGCCGTCACCTTGCGGTTGACACGTTCTGCGAGCGAAGCCAGCCAGTGCAGCGCCTTGGTCGTCGGGAAGATCAGGTTGCGCTTGCGGTAGGCGGGATCAGGGCGCTGCTCTAGGAAGTCAGGCCCCGGCTCGCGGTTACGCTTGATAGACGACAGGTCGAGCACATTGCGGCTCACTGCGGAGGGAGAGAGTCCGCCGAGGACGCGCTCAAGGTCCACCTGCTGAATGCCCGGCTCGTCCACAACGGCGAGTAGGGTGAGGATGCGGGTGGCGGTGATGTCCTCGTCGATCTCTTCCCGGAAGGCTGACAGTGCGGTTGTGAGAATGGCCGTCAGTTCTTTCTGCGAGAGATTCATGGTGCGCTCATTTTCCGTAAGGGGATGGTTCCCCCTTGGGAAACCATCAGGGTCTATCTTGGAGCCGCAATGTAAGGATTACAAGGCCCAAGCCAATGTTGATGGCATTCTTGCCAATTTTGTCCATCCAGAAACCACGCTGCCAAGGCGTGGGGGAGGGGTCGATTCCGATCTCATATCCAAAGGCTTTCACGAACAGGTCCAGGTACTTCTGCCCTGCGAAGGGGCCGTCCTGTCCCCTGCTCACGGCGTTGTAATGCGCCGCCACCCCCGGCTGCGCTCCACAAAAAGGTCTTACGTTTCAGTGTTTTAAGAACGGTAGTGCCAGCATCGCCGCCAGGGTCACAATGGCCCCGACCACGGATGCAAAAAACAGTCCTTGCCCTACGCGGACTACCGCGCTGGCTATTGTCCGTCTCACCGTACTCATAGACTGAGAACGCCCCCCTGGTCGTCTGCGGATGCGCAGCCCGACAGCATGACGCTGCCGTCGGGCAGACTACAGGCCACAATGATGGCGCGTCCGTAGGAATCAAGTACCACGGGAGAGATTGATCCCGACTGGTGCAGTGAAGTCATGGCCGCGGGGTCTCCGTTGGGGCCGCGGGTGGGACCGGATACGACACCCGCCAGCCACAGTCCTCGGGGACGACCGAGAACTGGACGCGCTCGTTGAGTAGGCCGAGCATCGCGCGGAGAGCGCCGCGCTTCTCGTTATGGTCGAAATTGATGGTCCGAATCATTCGGGCACCTCGTAGGTCCGTTCATGCAGGACCAAAACCTCCCGCTCGAATACCAAGAACGGGCCGAACTGGTGGACGCGGAGGGCCACGTTGACGATCACCAGGGTCGAGTTTGCGGTGAAATCTGCGTTACGCATATGTAAGTCTCCTGTTATGCAAGTGCTACAAATGGAACAATGAGTGCCAAATATCGAGATTGGCCTTATGATTAGGGCTGAAGGGCGTGATCGCCACTCCCGACCCCAAGGACCGTTCGATGATTGACCCCCGCGTAGAAGTCGCCATTACGGCCCTTCACCTAGTCGTATGGGTGTGGACTAGCTCGGTGCCGGCGCATCGCACATACCTGTATTGGCGCAGGGTCTTGCGGAAGCGGCGTTAGCGGCTCCAGAAGTAGAAGCCGCTCACCTCAAACGCGTCACCGTTGAGCCGAATGTCGCGGCCATAGCTCTCGTAGTCGAAGTAGCGGGAGAGGGCGTCGGGCACGCCGTGGAGAAGCCCCGATTCGTCCACATAGTTCTCGGCAAAGTCGGCCCAGCTATCGAACTGGCCCACGTAGGCTTCGTGGAACTGCTCCACGGTCACATCGTCGAGGCCCTCGTGGTCGCAGAAGGCCGTGTAGGCAGCGCGTTCGGTGTCGTTGTGCAACTCGTCCAGCCGCTCTTGCAATGCGCACAGCTTGTCCAGGTCGGGGTGCTCGCCCCAGGTATCCCCGAACACGTCGTCGTAGTCGTGGACGGCCCACTCCTCGGCGCTGGCGACCTTGCCGCTTCCGCCACACGCCGTGCATTCCGCCCCGCCGAATACTCGGGGGACGTATGTGGTTCCAGTACCGCCGCAATCCGGGCAATCAACGGTCACGTTCGGGTGCGGCGACTCGCGCAGGATGCGGGCAATCTCATCGCGCACGTCGTCGGCGTCGCGTCCCTCCAAGTCGATCCACTCGCCGTGCAGGACGCCAGCGTTATATGAGGCAAGGCAGGCAACGTAGATTTGCATGGTGTGCTCCAGAAATGCGAAGGCCCGCACTAGGCGGGCCTCGGGATCAGGGGTGGTTATCGGTCAGTGCGCCCAATCGGGCTTGACGTTCAGCAGGTAGGCGGCGGCCACTGCGCGGGCGGTGTCCTCGTCGGCCACGTCGGCAATCCACCACCAGCGGTCCTTACCGGCCCAGCGGTAGACGCCCCAAAACTGCGCGGCCATCGGTGCGCAAGGCTCGACGCTCCCGTCGAACTCTTGGCGGGGACCGTAGGAGACCGATCGGTCGCCCAGGGTGACCAGCTTGTCACCGGCAGGTACAGCCAGCTCGTTGTCATTGCTCATTGCGACAGGCCCTTTGCGTGTTCGATGGCGCGATCCAGTGCGCCGGGGATGTTGTGAAAAATGCCGTGGCGTGTCGAGTGGGTGAGGCCGATTTTGTAGACCTCAAAATGGTTCGGCCCCTTGCGCAGCACCCATGCCTTTTCGGTCTCGAACAAGATGTCCTCCTCGCGGTAGCTCATCGCGCGGCTCCCATGCCCTCGGCGATCCATGCGCGGGCCTGCTGCTCGGCGCGGGCCACGCCATCGGCGGTCTCGTGGTTGATGCCGTTCCTCGACAGCCACCCGCCCAGCGGGTCGGCGATGTCGTAGGCCCAAACGCCGCTCCACTGCTCGCCGACCTCCTGCCAGAGGCGGTGCAGCATGCGCGCCACCTCGACAAGAAATTCGGAGTCCTCAATGCCCAGCGGCGCGGTGCTCATCGGCTCGGGCCACGTCCACCCGCTCGCCAGCTGCGCGAGGTCGATGGGGTCGAAGTCGGTATCCCTGATTGCGCGGTTGACCACGGTGGCGAACTCCTCGGCTTGCTGCGGCGTCATCGCGGTCGCCGCCAGTTGTTCGTGATAGCGCCCCGGCTGTGCCAGGAACACGTTGCGGGTTCCGTAGGTGCGCAGTTCCATCACAGCACCCCCAGCCCGCGCAGCACCGGCATCACCAGCGCGTTGGTCTCGTCGTTGTCGCTCCAGTCGCTCGCGGCGTCGTCCCCGTTCTCCCAAATCAGGAGCACAAACCCCGCCTTTGTTGCGTCCGGGCGGTAGAACCGCAGGTGATCGTGGTCGGTAGAGGCGAGGGCCTCCAACACTTCTTGCCGGTCGCGGCTGTGCCGCACCGTGGTTTCTTCGCCGTCGTAGACGCCGAGCGAGTAACCAGCGGCGAGGGCGGCATCCACCAGCGCCACGGCTATGCGCTTCGCGCTCTCGGGGGCGTAGTTGTCGAGGTTCATGGCTTTCTCCGGGCAACAAAAAAGCCGCCTTGCGGCGGCTGATGGGTTCGGGTTAAGCGCGGAGCGCGTCGCTGCACAGGGCTTCCGGGTATGACGAGTCGCGCATTGGCATGACGATCAAAGACGCGCACCTGATGCTCGGATCGGTGATGCCGCCAATACCGAACATGGCCGCCACGTCGCCGCCAGTCACCGGAATCAGTGAAGTGGCCTTGCCGCCGAATGCCTTGCAAATTACACCGGCCGCCTTCACTACGCCTTCGAGGACGGCAGGCGCGAATCCGGACAGCTTGAGTTCGTTCGGCTTGGACACCGCAGCACGCCAGTCCGGGTAGGTTCCATCAACGGCAGCAAACTCAATGGCCTGGCCTCCGCGCTCCGCCTTGAACCGGCTGGCATCGTCCACGGCGCTGAAATAGACATCGCCCTTCATCTTGGCGACCAGCTCGCACGCATTGCGCGGCACGATGATCTTGCCAATGTCCCACGGCAGGCTGGTACGCACCACAAGCATGCGGTGGCCGTCTGTAGCAACGATGATCGCACCATCGGCGTGCGACTCAATCAGCACGCCATTCAAGTAGAAGCGAACGTCATTCTTGGGGGCCACATGCAGAGCGGCGGCGATCAGGGCGGAAGGAATTTTGTTCATAGCTTTCTCCGGGCAACAAAAAAGCCGCCTTGCGGCGGCTTCGGGGGATTGGGGTAGGGCGCTGTTAGAGGAACAGCTTGGTCAGCGTGACGATGCCAGCCACAAAGGCCGTGGCGACCACCAGCGGATACCACCGGGTCTCCATCATCAGCTTGTCGCTCTCGCGGTTGATCTTGCGAATCTCAGCGGTGAGCTTGCGCACTTGCAAGTCCTCCAGTGGTCCATTGGTGCTCATGGTAGCTCCAAAAAAGACCCGCCGTCACACGTCGGCGGGGTGTGGAAAACCGGGTTGACGAAAGGGGATCAGATGACAACGGGGGATGGACAAGGCGCAACTTGGGTGCGGTTCTTGTGTGCCTGGCGCTCCCGCTCGTTGAGTCGGGCGCGGTGCTCGCGGATGCCGCGGCGGATGCAACCGGCCACGTAGTAGTCGCGGGCGGTCATATCAAACGGGATCATCGTCATGGGTTGCTCTCCAGTGAATCGGACCACCAAAACGCCCCATCACAACGGTAGGGGCGCTTTGGCGGTCAGACTCATGCTCGTAAGGCATGGAATCTGACCGTCGCCAGCTTCCGGGAGCGCCTCCAGCTCGCCTAGGAATCCCGTACAGATGGCCCCGCTCTTTCTGGCGGTGACCCGGTATCCGTGGCGGCCTTCATCGGCCCTTACACTTCCCGGCGCGGCTAGTGTTCCCAGCTCCCCGCGTTCTGCCGTGGGCGGCGCTCCTGCCTGCCCCTTTCCTACTGTCCCGACCGCACCCTGCGGCCGTTGTTCGATGGTGGGCATTATGCCCTTTTGCTCCCGGTTTGTCAATCACTCCCGGTAGGGGGATGGTTGAGCCGGACGTTACCTGCGGTGCGCTTAGGGGCCTTTGGGGCTAGTCCTCAGTGCTGGCGGGATAAGCTCTAGGTGCTGTCGATCCATCGGTCGCACGTCTGTCGCCGCCTTTTCCGCTGCCGCCGTGTTGCTGGCGACGGGTATAGATTAGATCAATCCCCGCATGGCTGTCAATACCCCGATGGCAACGATTTTGGATGGTCGCAGGGAGCGCCTAGCGCGCGCGTGGGGAGCTTCTATAGGCGGGGCGGTAGGGGTGCCCGTGGCGGGCCTTGCGTGGGCCGTGGTGGCGCATTGGCTGGCCGTGGTGGGCGGCAGGTGGGCATAGGCCGGGCAGGGTGTGCCGAGGTGGTCGGCAGGTGTGCCGAGGTGGTGCCGAGGTGGGCGCGTGGCGGTCAGGGCAAAAAGACAGATAGGGACAGACAGGGGCGCGAACGTTTGAGCGCGGATGTCCGCAGGTTGCCCAGGTATCGCATGGGATTGCCTAGGCACTGGATACCTAATCCGGTGGTTCACCTTTGGAATCAGTAGGTTAGCCGAGGTGGTGACGCCGCAGGTGACGCGAAGGGGGCGCATCGTGCCTTACGCTACAGGGGGCGACCCCCTACGGGGGGTGATCGCGCCGTTCCAAGTAGTTGGATACTCCTTCGGAAATTTGCCGCAAACCTTTCGACCACCTCTGTCACTTCGAGGAGACGTTATGTACGCCCGCCGATACACGATAAGAACCGCTACCGCGATCACCGTCCTGGCCTTAGTGCTCGCAGGACTCCCTGCCGCGTACTTTCAGACCGGCGTAAGGAGCGCTGAGGAGTTGCGTTCCTGGAACGAGCAGATCATCGAGAACGACGCCTCGCCGCAGGTGTTGGTTGATGAGGCGGTGCGGACGTTTGACGCCGCGACGAATGACCTCATCAGCAACCGCAATTCCCGCAACCTGTTTCTCCAGCTCGCTTTGGGCATCCCGGCGCTCGCTTGGATTGGTGCGGGCGTGGTGCTATGGGTCATCAAGGATGGGACGGAGGTCTAGTCCGCCGCAGTGGCACCCAAGGAGGACAGAGGAACACCCCAGGAGTGCATAGGAGAACTGTAGCTCTACTTGATGGTGAATACCAATGAATAGAACTCTATAGTCCTGCTAGAGTAATACTTAGGTCTTACTATGATAGCACCCTTGTCAAGCCCTCCCAGTGCTCCGTGGTCGAATAAACTTAGCGGTTGGCATAGACATTACAACGAGCATCTATGGCATCGCTCAATACCCTCCTCATTCGCTTGGCGGCGCTGGTCACTGTCCTCTCGCTGGTCTGTGCTGGAGTGCCCGCCGCATATCAGCACGCGAAGCTTCGAGCAGCACGGGAGCTGGTCGAACGTACCCGCGAGGTCATAAACGATGACACGACCGCGTACAGCGTGGTGGCCGATGCGGTGCCAATTCTGGATTCTGCACTGACTGAGGCCGCGCAGCACGAGCACATGAGAGGCCTACTCGTGGAATTCACGATTGGCGTCCCGCTGATCGTTTGGTTTGTCGTCTTGGCTGTAATGTGGTGGTTCAAGGATGAAGAATTGGCGTGATAGCTGAACTGTTCACTTTCAGGTAGAGTCGTTTCCTGTCTTTTAACTGGCCGTCGTGTACGGTACGAACCGTTTGGGGAACGTAGGCGTGGGAGAACGCGCGATGGCTACGGATGCATACAGCCAGGGTCGGCTCGGCTCGTTGTTGGTCATGGAAGATGATCCTGACCTCTCAGGGATGTTGAAGGAAATCCTGGCGATGCAGGGTTACGAGGTCGATGTGGTCGCCTCCGCTGCCGATGCATTCGACCGCATAGAGGCGAAAGCATTTCACGCGGCGATCTTAGACATCCAGACGCAGGACGGAGCATCAATGTCCGTCGCCGATTACCTGCTGTCGCACCGAATTCCCTACATGTTCGCGTCCGGGGTGCCGAACCCGCAGCTCCCTGACGCTCACCAGTGGGCGACCTTTCTCCCGAAGCCGTACCGCATCAAAGAACTCATGAGCGCCCTTGATAGGACTCGCCAAATCGGCATTCCTGTTTAGGCGCGTCCATGCGCCAGTAGTTCAGGTCCGGCGTTTTAGGAAACGCTTTGTAACCGTGTCGTAGGTCTGCACCGGAGGACCGCTGTAGAGGTCCGTCGAGCAGGCCATGAGGACTGCTTCGGTCGCGTTGTGGCCTGCCTTCATGGCGGCCAGGGCAATCGCACCACCACTACCGGCGACGAGGAAGTCGCGCCGGAGGTCGAGAGGGAGACCGTCGTGGTAGAAGGCCACCGGGTTGTCCCGCAGGCCGACCACGAGGATCGTGTACTCGCCCTTGGTCAGTTCGTCGAATCCCTCCGACAGCTCGCGCACGGCTCGCTGGATGTGGGAAGTGGTGCCCGCGCCGAACACCACCAGGTCGCGCCCGGTGGTGTCGGTGGTGCGGTAGAACTTCTCCTCCTCGTACCGCAGATCACCAGCGGTGACCTGCGAGTCGATAGCAACGAGCCGGCCGTCAAAGGCCAGCGTGGTCACTGCTTGATGTGCTCCCGCCAGTAGCTCGGGGTGAACGCAGCCCACTCGATGTCGTTCACGTCATCCCACAGGCGCTCCGCGGCATTCCGCAGGTGCTCCCACAGGCCGCCGAGGACGACGTAGGGCAGCGCCAGGAACACGACGACGAACAGCCAGCCGGTGTAGGTGCGACGGGAGGTCTCGCGCAGGCGCTCCAGGAGCCACTGCGAGGCGAGGGCAATGCGTAGCGCTACGTACCCCTTAGCGCGCTCGTAGGCGCGCACCAGGCGCTCGCTGGCGCGGTTGTAGATGGTCTTGAAGTTCATGGGTTCCGGTTAGGTGTTGCGGATGGTTGCCAGGGCCTTCGCGTAGAGCGCGTCCCAGGTGTCACGGTGCGGCTTGCCCGGCCGCCAGTTGCGGACGTAGTAGTCCCATGCGGCCTGGGGGTTACCCAGGGCGGGCAGCGGACGCGGATCGGTGAACAGCAGCAGGCGAGCGAACGCACAGGCGAGCACGTCGTCGGAGGCGAGCGCCTCGTTGACCGCAGCGGTCGAGGGACGCTCCAGACGCGCGGAGACGAGCTGTGAGGCGCGTGCGGAGGTCGCCGGGTGACGGAGTACACCTGCGGTGCCGCCGCCCGCCTCGAACTGCCAGAAGCCGCGTGCGGGGCCTTTGATCTGCCTGCGGTGCTCGAAGCGAGATTCCTGGAGACCAATGGCGAGCAGCATGACCTTCGCTTCGGGAGTGAAGGCCACGCCGGGGAGCAGCCGGGCCGCCGCGGGGATCAGGTTGTCCCTGACCTCCACGAGGCTCGGCAGCTTTGCGTCGGTCATACCGGCGCGTAGGGGTTCGACTGGCCGCCCTGGGTGTGGCAGCAGGGAGCGTGGTTGCAGTCGCACGGCGTTACCGGCGCGGGTGCGCTCGGGCCGTCGTTGTCGTCGTCGTTCTTGCGGCGCAGGAACAGGTACAGCAGGCCAGCGGCGGCGAGCGCCATCAGCCACGCAGCGAGCGTGTTGGACATTGGGTCTCCTACAGGATGTCGAGGTAGTTGTCGGGTGACGGCATGCGGCCGGTCACGGACTGGATGAAGGAGGCGTACTCGCGGTCGAGCAGCTCCTCCAGGTAGCGCTGCTCCTCCTTGGACACGTCTCGGGAGAGCTGGTCGGCCCAATACTTCACGGCCATCGCCAGCGCTTCGAGGCGGTCGTCGTGGCGCAGTGCGCCGCGGTCGCGCGTGATGCGCGTCAGCTGGTAGCACAGCTGGTACTTCTGTTCGGACTTCTGATCGGCGCGGATGATCGAGGCATCGACCACCAGGCGGTGCTGGTTCAGCACCGGCTCCAGCACGTCGATGATTCGGTTCTCCTTCGAGGTGCCGTAGTGCTTCACCTCCTCGATGGAGCACGGGTACACGCGCGCCAGGACGCCGGAGAGCATCTTGGCGAACATGCCGTCACCGAAGTTCGCCTCAATGAGGACTGCGGAGACCTTCTCGGCGCGCGCGATGTGCGCCAGGGTCTCCAGCGTGTCGTCGTCGTAGCCGCCCTTGGTCGCACCAGCGCGGCGCGCGTAGAGCATGCCGCGAAGCATGCCGACGACCGCGTAGCCGGTTTCGTCGCCACCTCGGCCCGAGGGGTCGATGGCGAGTACCTTGCCGGTGAACTCCTCCATTTCCGAGGCGAGGTACATGGGCCGGTACAGGCGGTCGCCAGTGAAGCCCACGGACGGGATGTCGCTGACGATGTACTCCGGGCCGCTGCTGTAGACCACGCGGATCGGAGCGACCTCGCGGTCCACGTCCATCACGATCAGGTCGGACAGCTTGAGCGGGTACTTCTCGGCGTCGGACAGCGACGCATCGAGCATGAACTGGAGCATGAAGCCGGAGCGTCCGTAGGACGCCTCGCGCTCCATCAAGTCCTCATCGGAGAAGCGGACGCTCTCGCAGTTCTTCCAGGCGAGCTTGGGGTTCGCGTCGAACGCATCGGCGATCATCGGCGCGAGGCGGTCGCCGTACACCTGACGGTGCTTGGTGTCCTTCGGGTAGCGCGCAGGCCAGATGCGGATGACGTAGCCGCGCTCGGGCAGCTTGTTGTAGAGCGACTCCTCGGTCTGCGGAGTGCCGAGGTAGATGATCTCGCCGCCAGGCTTGAGCACCGCGTCGAACTCCTTGACCAGCTCGGCGAGCTTCTCGCGCTGCACGACGGTCATGGAGTTCTTTGGGACTTCGATGTCGTCCGCGATGATGGTGTCGGCGCGGGAGCCGGTGAGCTGGCCGTTGATGCCGACCGACTTCACCGAGGGCGACTGATCGGGCTGCGCGGGACCGACATCGAACGCCAGGTTCGAGTTGCGCTGGTCGGGACGCGGGCGCAGGTGTTGCAGCTCAGGCAGGGTTTCGATCAGGCGCTTGACGAACACCGAGAACGCATCGGCGCGTTCCTTCGATGCCGAGACCACCATGATCTTGTGCTGGGGGTCTTTCCAGAGGAGCCAGCAGACGTAGGCGGCCGTCACCCAGGACTTGCCGACGCCGCGGTACGCCATGATGACGCGACGGCGCGGGCCGGTTTTCAGGAACTCGCAGATGTCGTACTGGATCGGAGTGGGGCTTGGTAGCCCCAGCTCCTTCCAGACGTACCAGGCGAAGTTGCGGAAGTCCTCGAAAGGGTGACGAACGTGGAGGCTCGTCATGCCCTCCATCAGTTCAGCCGCCCATCCTCAGCGGGATCGAACGGGAACTCGGACACCTTGTCGGCCAGCTTGCCCAGCGGTGAGCCGGGCGGCGTGGCCGCAACGTCGATGCCGTTGTCCTTGAGAAACTGCCGGGCCACGTTGAGGATCGAGGCCAGGCCCTTCGCGTCCGACTCCATCGAGTCGATGGTGTCGGCGAGCTTGTCAGCGACTGCGGCGTGCAGTCGCTCCAAGGCATCCTTGGGGGCGGTCACTTGTTGACGACGCGGTTCAGTACGGTCTCCAGCGCGGACGTGCCGAGCGACGCCAGGATGCACGCGAGCGCGACCTGGGCGACGAAGGAGACGCCGGGGATGAAAATGACGATGGCACCAGCGGCAAGGCCGGTAGCGCCAGAGAGGATTGCGCGGCCGAGCGCCTGCTTCCAGGTGATCGGATCGTTCGACGTGAGCATCTTTGCGATGCCCACGATGAGGCCGACGCCCGCGAGAGCGCCGACCAGCTTCACTTCATCGTGCATTAGGTCTCTTGTAGGTGGTGGATGCGTTAGAGCGGACGACCGAAGCTGTACTCGTAGTTGCCGGTCAGGGTGATCTGCGTGACGCCATCGGTGACGACGACTGTGAACTGCCCCATGCGGGAGGTGTTCCGCCCAGAGGCGGTCACAGTGCCACCGAGGCCGCTGCCGGAGATCGACGCGCCGCCTGTGACGGAGCGGGAGACCACGGAGTAGTTGCCGGTGCCGCCCGAGCAATAAACGCTGAACGACTCGCTGACCGTGCCGTTGGTGGACTGAGGCCAGTTACCCATCAGGTAGCTCGGCGACAGCGATGCTTGGAACGGCGTCGCCTTGACCGCGTTGTAGAACTGCGAGGCGTAGATCGGGCCGCTCGTGGGGACGCCGTAGTTGGCCGGAACGTCGGGCACCAATCCACGTCCTCGGTAATACTGGTCCGCGTAGATCGGGTAGCCGCCGCCAAACTCGGCGCGGATCATTTCCCAGGAGATAGGGCCGGAGCCGGGGAGGGCCATCAGGCACCTCCCCCAAGGTCCGCGACGCGCTTACGCAGCGCCTGCACCTCAGCGATAAGGAAGGGAATAGCCTTCTCCCACTGGATCGTCTTGATGCCGTTTGCGTGCGTGGCGACCATCAACGAGTAGACCTCCTCGGCCTCCTGCGCGATGCCGCCGACCTCGTGATCCGCGCTCGGGTGGAACGTGGGATTCAGCTCGGCGATTGCCTTGGCATCCCAATCGAACTCGCGTACACGGAAGCGGTCGAAGAAGTCGGCCACCTTGGAGGCCGAGGCGTCCACGATGTTCTTCTTTAGACGCGCATCGGACGCATAGGCGACGATGTTGCCCGTGGCGACCCAATTGTTGCTGCCGTCGCGGTAGGCGCACCACGAGAAGGCGTTGCTGGCGAGGAAGCCGTGGTTGTTGTCGTTGCAATGGAGCCAGTGCGTGGTCCCGTTGTCGGAGTCGTAACAGGTGATGGTTGGCGAGTAGCTCTCCAAACGGAGGTCGCCACCGCTACCGCCTGGGCCAGCGATAAGGAATCCCTTGCCGCCGTAGGTGCGAACCCAGGTGCTGTCCTGCATCCAGATGCCGCCGCCGTGCGCTTCCGAGTACCAGCCGGTGCCGGACTGCTGGGAGCGGAACCAGCCAGCGTTGAGGTAAATCTGATCGCCGACCGTCAGGCGGCCCGCAATGTTCGCAGCACCGTTCCAGTACAGGTTGTACCAGCTGTTCGTGTTCACGCGGGTGATCGAGCAAACGTCATCGCCAGCGCCGTTCGTTCCGTGGATGTACGCGGTTCCCGCTGCACCCATGCCGGTCAACCGCAGCGGCGCGCCATAGGCCAGAGTGACCTGCCCGGTGAAGGTTGCGCCACCCAGGCTCGCCTTGCCGTCCAGTGCGGACTGGAGGCCGCTGACGTTTGCGATGGTGTGCGTGTGACCGGCGTCGGCCTTTCCTGCCGGGTTGAAGTTCGCCGAGGTCCAGACGGTGCCGCCAGCGTTGAGGGACGCGACGCCACCCGTGCCATCGCCGAATCGGAACTCCAGCGAGTTCGCAGCTGGCGGCACGTACACATAGCGATCCAGCGACCCCAGGTACATGACGCCGGACGTGGCCTCGCCGCCAAATCCCTGCACACGAATCTGCCCGGAGGCGAACGTCTTGACGCCACCGATGGACTGATCGTCGGTCACGTTGACGACGTTGGCGATCTCGGCGGCGGTATGCGTGTGGCCGATTGCCGACTTCCCGTCGAGCGCCGCTTGCAGCCCGGTTACGTTTGCGATGGTGTGCGAGTGGGACGCCGCCGCTTTGCCGTCGAGCGCGGACTGGAGGCCGGTCACGTTGGCGATGGTGTGCGTGTGCGTCGCCGCCGCCTTGCCGTCGAGCGCCGTCTGCGTCGCGGTGCTGATCGGCTTGTCGAGGTCGGCGGTATTGTCCACCTTGTCGAGGCCGACCTGCGCCTTGGTGTGCGTGTGGGTGCTCGGCGGGTAGGTCGTCGGCTTCCCGGTGACGTGGGTGTTGAAGTCCACGTCGTCGCGGGTCGCCAGCGCGCCCAGGCCGCCGATGTCGCCAGCCACGAGGGTCACGTCGCCCTGCTTACCGGCGACGCTGGTGACCTGATCGGTGTTGTCGATCTTCTCCCAGGTAGCGCCGTAGAGCGCCTGGTCGCCGACTCGCCAGTGGATGTCGCCCACAGTGCCTTCGCCGACCACCTTGTAGAAGTGACCCTTCACCGGGTTGGCCGGGAACGCACCAGTGCCGGCATCCCACGATCCCATGTAGACCAGCGAGCCAGTGACGGCAGCCTGCGCCTGGGCGGCCCAATGCTTCGCCGAGAACTCGCCCGGCGAGACCTCGGTGCCCTGCGGCGCGTTCGCGTACAGGCCAGCCTTGTCGCGGGCAGCCTCGGCAGCGGCCTTGGCCGACGATGCGGTCTGCGCCGAGATCGAGGCGGCAGACGCCGAGCCGGACGCAGCGGAGGCATGACCGGCTGCGGTGGTCGCCGAGCCAGCAGCCTCGCCAGCCTTGGTCGCCGCGGCGGACGCCTGGGCTTCCGCCCGGTTGGCCTGGGTGGTCGCCTGAGTGACCGAGGTCGCTGCGGCGGTCGCGCTGTCGGCGGCTGCGGCAGCCGATGCTGCGGCAGCGGTGGCGTCAGCTTCCGCGCGGTCGGCCGCGTCGGTCGCATAGCCCAGGATGGTCTGCGCCTGATCCCGTGACGTGGCGGCAGCAGTCGCCGCTGCTTGCGCGTCGGAACGCGCCTGACCCGCTGCGGTGGCCGACGTGCCCGCCTGGCTTGCGGAGCCAGCCGAAGCCAGCGCCGAGGTGGCCGAGGCCGTCGCCGAAGCGGCGGCGTCCACTGCGGAGCTTGCCGCCTCGGTCGCGCTGTCGGAAGCCTCGGCCGCCTTGGCAGCAGCGAAGGTCGCCGCGTCGGCGGTGGCCTGCACGTCGTCGTCGATGCTCGCGGCGGATTCCGCAGCGCGCACGGCGGATGCTTCGGCAGCGTCGGCGAAGCCAGAGGCGTCATCTGCGGACGCCTGCGCGGCGTTCGCCATGCCGGTTGCCACGGACACCAGGTCGCGCACCTGCACGACCGAGCCGGTCAGCTCGTCGGTCAGCCCGGCCACGTCCTTCTGGAGCTGCGGGAACGAGGGGAGGGTGTGGTTGTTGCCCAGGCCGTCCGTCACGACGACGGTGCCTTCCTCCTGAGTCAGCAGCGCGATCATCTGATTCTCGCGCCGGTTCCAGCGGTCTACCAGCGTCGAGAGGCGCGAGGCCAGCTCGGCGTTGGAGACGTAGCCGGGGGTAGTGCTCATGCGGTGCTTGGGTTCTCTCTGAGGGTTATCGGATGCCGAAGGCGAAGCCGCCAATCGACGTGATGAGGTAGTTCGGGTAGGCCGGGGCGTCGTAGCCGTGGACCTGCGGAGGCGGGCTGGATGCGCGGCACCGCACGCGGAATGCGCGGGCACCGCCTGTCCATGCGCCGGACGCCGAGAGCGTCACCGACTGCTCGTAGGTGTAGAAGTTGGACGCAGTGAAGGTGTTGCCGTCGCCGCCCATCTGCTGAATCAACGCGCGGTACATCGGCGGCTCGTGCGAGGCGATGACGACCCACACAGAGTCGCGCAGCTCCTCCAAGATGACGTGCAGCCCGTAGACGCGCGTGTTCGCGGTGACGGTCACCGACACGGAGGGCGTATGACCCTCGCCAGCCAGCACCGGAGCGCCGAGCCAGAACTCGTGGATCGCCACCCAATCGCCGAGCGGGATGAAGTTGTTGCCCGCCTGGTAGCAGAGGCTCGTTGCCCCGGTCCACCACACGCCGGTCGCCGACTGGAACTGCCCAACGATGTTGGGAGCATTGACGCGGCCTCGGAAGAACGCGCCGCCGTTGCGGTCCACGTAGAACACCGCGTTGTTGGCGTTCTTCGCGCCGGAGCCGACCCACAGGGGCCAGTCGCCGAGGTTGGAGATTTCCACGCGGAACTCGGCAGCGTTGACGATGTTGCCGTTGCCGTCGAGGGTGTGGGTCTTGAACGTGCCGCCGTTGATCGTGCCTGCGTTTGCCGTGAGCGCGGCCAGGGAGTTCACCCTGATCTTGTCCGCAGTGATCGTCCCGTCCACCACCAGCGCACCCTGGATGCCCACGGTGGACTGGCCGCCGACAGTGCCGATCACGAACGGATACTTGATGCTCGCCAAGGTGCCGCCCGAGGTGTACTGCGGGTGGACGAAGGCGAAGCGATCCGCGGTGACGATGAAGTCGCTGCCGGTCTGCGGGTTGGCGGAGAGGGCGATACCGGCGACCACGGGGACGCCGTTGATGGTGCCCGCGTTGATCTTGACCGAGTAGTTGGCCTGCCACTGACCGTACATGCCGGAGTGCTGCCCGGCGACCACGTTGAACTCCTGCCGGATGGTGGCGAAGTCGCCGTCCTTGAACGCCTGGACCTGCGTGGCCGCGATGGCCTGTGCCTGCTCGGCGGTGATCTTGGTGGTGTTGAGCTGCTGCACCAGCGCGCCGGTCGGAGAGGTGACATCCAGGTCGGCCTTGCGCCAGCCGGTGCCATCCCAAATCTGCGTCAGGTACGCGCCGGTCTGCACGGTCTTGACCCAAAAGGTCGGAACCTTGAAGCCGCCAGCGGGCGGGGAGGGCTGCGCGTCCGAGAAGATCGTCGGCGCGGTGCTGGTCTCCAGCGTGGATACCTGGGAAGCCAGGGCTTCGCGCGCGGACGCTTCGGTGTCGATGCGCTGCTCGAAGGCGGCCGAAACCGCCGACACCTGGCCGTCGATCTCATTGGCAATCCCCTGCGGCACGTTCGCGCCGTAGCTGGCCGCCATCTGCTGTCGGAATGCCGTGTTGGCACCCTCGGCGTCCGTCAGGGCTTCGGTGGTCTCGGCCAGGCCAGCGATGTTCTCGCCGTGGCGGACTACTGCCGTCTCAACGTCGGACACGCGGGCCTTGGTTGCGTCAACCTCGGCCATGACCGCGGTGCGGACCTGCGCCGCGCTGTCCTCGATCTCTGCGCCGAGGCGCTGCTCGGTGGCCGCACGCGCCGCTTCGGTGGTGCTCTCCACCTCGTCGATGCGCTGGTTGAGCGCTGCGGAGATCGTCTTGCCGTTCTCGACCACCTGGCCTTGCAGCTCGGTGATCGCCTCGACGCGCGCGGAGCGCTCGTCAGCGATGGCGCGATTGACCTCCAGGAATCGTGCCTGGCTACTTTGCTCGCCGTAGTCCACCCGCGCGAACAGGTCGATGATCTGCTGCGCGATGACCTTGTTGCCTTCGGTCAGCAGTCCGATCTCGTGGGTGGCCGTGCTGATCTTGTCGCCATAGTCGCGCTGCACGTCGAAGAACTCGTGCGAGCGCATGATTTCCTCCAGGATCGCCTCGGCGTTCACGTCGATAAGGTCGATGCGGGTCAGCAGGTCTTGCAGTGCTGGCGAGCGGAGGAGCTGCTCGATGATTGCGTTGAGGTCCGGGTCGCCACCGGGGTTACCGGGGCCGCCACCGGGGAGGCCGCTGCCACCACCGAACTCGGCGAGTTCCTGGTGTGCGTACAGCAGTTGGCGGAACGACTTGGACAAGTCGCGCGCCGGGAGGTTTGCGCCTTCCTTGTAGTTGACCAGGAGGGCGTCAATCGGCGTGAATCGCCGGATGGTCACAGTGTAGGGTGCGTCGAGCACGCCATCCTGCGACGGAATCTCGATGGTGCTGGCGTCCACCCACGACACGGAGACAGCGCGGGCCGCGTCCGGTTCACCGACGAACGCCCGGATGTGTTCGCGGGCGATGTACGGGAACGGCACGGTGAACCGCGTAGGGCCTCCCTCGTAGGTGTAGAGCACGAAGGAAAGGCCGCGCGATAGTTCGATCATGCGTCCTCAAAAAGGTGGAGGCCCCGAAGGGCCTCCTGGTTACGGTCGATCAGTCCCGTCCTTGCGGTCAGGGAACTGCTGTAGGGCTTGATCCGCGATGTTGCGGACGCCCGTCATGTTGTTGAACCACCAAATCTTCCAGAAGTCGCGCATCTGCTTCTCGGTGATCTCCTCATCGTCGCGGATGGCCGAACCGATCATCCGCGTGCTGCCGTAGACCTTGTTGAACAGGTCGATGGACGGGATGCCCATCACGCCGTTCTCCAGGCCGGTCGAGCGGTTGTTGGCGAACACCGGGTCGTTACCCAAGGCGTCCGCCCACACGGCGTCGGTGACCGCGGGGATCACGTTCGACCAGCTCGATTGCGCGACAGCGTTCTTGTAGAAGTTCTCCTGCGTCAGCTGCTTCTTCCGCTGTTCGGGGTTGCCCGCAGTGTTGATGTACGTGCGAGCCGCCCAGCCCATGCCTGCTGCCGAAGTGGACAGCACGACCATCGCGTAGGTGCGCCAGTCGTCGTAGTGGTGGACGGAGTTCAGGAAGTGGCGGGTGTAGCTGTTGACCATGAAGCTGCGGAACTGCGTGACGATGCGGCCGGTGGTGGAGTGCATCAGCTCGATGCTGTCCGAGGCGTCACCTTCGAGAACCTGGTGTCGCGTCACGCGGAACAGGAAGGCCGCCATGCGCTCGCGCGTCTGGAACGGCAGCTTGTCCGGGTCGATCTGCTCGATCTGCCGCTTGCCTTTGAGGTAGCCGAACACGTCGGCCTGGGCCTTCTCGTCGAGGCCCCAGGTGCGCAGGCGGGCCACTTCGGCGTCCGACAGCTTCTTGGCGTTCGCCATGTCCAGCAGCCGCAGCAGCGTGGCGCGACCGGCGATGCGTTGGAGCATCGTGTTGATCGGGGCCATGCCGGATGCGACCGAGGTGACGTGCGTCGCCATGTTCATCGCGTTGTCGATCTTCTCGCCGTGCTTGACGTTGAACGTCTGCGGCACTAGCGCATCCTCGTCCAGGCGCAGGAACGGCGGGTTGCGCAGCCAGTCGGTGCCGGGTGCGAACAGCCGCTCCATGACGCGCGCCTCCTGCGAGGACAGCTTGCCGTCAGCGCCGCGCACCAGGAAGTCGCGGGCGGCACCCACGGAGTTCCAGAAGTTGCGGAGACCGGCATGCGCGATGGTCGGGCCAAGCTCGGCGAACAGCGAGAAGCCGACCTGGTTCATCACGCGGGCGAAGTTCCAGTTGCGCAGGAACCGCGCGTAGCGTGCGCCTCGGCTGGCGGGATCGAGTTCGGTGCTGCGGCCGAAGGTGGACTTGAGGCCGATGTCGATCAGGCGCTCGATGTCCTTCACGTCGTCGCCGGACTTGCGGGCGTCGCTCTTGAGCTTCGACACGAAGCGGTCGAGCTGTGCGCGGTTCTTGATGCCAGCCTTCGACGACAGCGCCGACCAGCCGGTGATCTCGCGCATGTAGCGGGTCATCACCGAGTCCACGTCGTTGTCGAACAGGTCGGCCATCGAGACCTGCACGTCCTCGCCAGCCTCGTTGCGGATGGTGGTGGAGTAGGTCTCGTCGAGGTCGATGCGCTTCTTCGCGCGGTCGAGCTTGCCCGACTCGTAGGTCTTGCGCTCCAGCTTGGACAGTAGCTCTTGCGACCGCACGGGCGAGACGCCCGCCTCGGTCAGCATGTTGCCGATCTCCTCGACCGAATCGCTGTCCAGCGGGCGGACCAGCAGGTCCATCCCGTCGCCCTCGAAGTTCGCTTGGGCGCGCTTGAGGTAGGAGCGTGCAACCGCCCCGAGCAGCTCGTCGTCGATCTCGTCGCCTTCGTCGGTGGTGGCCTCCCAGGCGCGACGCATGGCGGGCTTGATGAGCTGCTCGATCACGTCGTCCTGGTGAAGCTGCATCTCGCCGAACAGGCGCTTGAAGCCCTTGCCACTCCAGTAGCGCGGCAGGTAGCTGCCGTTCTGCGCCACGTTGGCGAAGCCGTCGAGGTTGCTGTCCTGCGCCAGCTTGAGCGCATCGCGCATCGCCTTGGCGACGCTGCCGGCCGCCTTGGCGGCTTCCGGTGATACGTCAGGCGCACCGCGCACGGCACGGCCGACCTCCTCGTTGAACTTTGCGCGCTCGGAGAAGTTCCACCAATGGGTGCCTGTCCGTTGCTTGTAGGCGTCCCATGCGGCGTTCACTCCGCTCCGCCATTCCGTCTCCATGACGGCCAGGTGGCGCTTGGCGAACTCGCTGGTGGACTCCTGGACCGCGACGGAGCGATCGGTGTAGCCGACGCCATCGCGGAACAGCAGGCGGCCCGCCTCGCGCACCAGCGGCGACTTGGCGCTACCCATGCGGGCAGCAAGGTCGCGGCGGACGGTGGCGAAGTGGGGCGTGATGTGCGCGTTGACCAGCGCCTTGTCGGTGAACTCCTGCTCGAATGCGCTCTCGTTGCGCAGCGGGAGGACGCCTGGCGTGAGGTCGTTGGCGGCGGTGCCTGCCACGCGGGCGGCGGACAGCGAGTCGTCACCGGCCAGCCGCTTCACCACGTCAGGCTTCACCTCGCCGTCGAACAGGGCACCCCGGCGAGCGCCGAGGGCACCACCGAACGCGAACGACAGGGCGGCGCTCTGCACGCCATCCGCGAGCGTCTGCTCGGGGTCGTAGGTGGAGGTTGCGGCCGACATCAGCGCGGAGGTGCCCGCAGCCTGTAGACCGGAACGCACCGCGTTGGCGAGGCGTCCGGCCTTGGCTGCGTACCCCAGGCCGCCCGTGGCGAGATCGAGGCCGGTTGCCACCGGGTCGGTGAAGCCGAGGGCGATCTGTCCGCCCAGGCCGAACTGCGCCAGGTCGTCGTCCGCCATCTGATTCATAAAGGCCACGGATTCCAGATAGGAGAGGTGCTCGTCGGACGTGGCCCGGCCGAACAGCTCCCACTGCTCCGGGCGCAGGCCCATCGACTCCCAGCGCTTGCGCGCGTCTGCGGGAATGCGATAGCCCTGCTGCGGCTCGTAGCCCAGCTCGGTGATGAAGCGGTCGATGAAGCCGATGCCGCCCTTTGCCTGGGCAGCGCCCCATCCGTCCCATACGGTCGTCTGATCCTTCCGGCGCTCCGCGGCCTCTCGCTGCTCCTTGCGCTCGCGCACGGCTTGCACGATGGGCTGCTGGGTTGCCGGCTTGACGATGTTCTCGTCTGCGCCGGGTAGGGATTCAAACATGCGGTCTTACTTCCTCGTCAGGTACTCCAGGAAGTCCTCGGGGACTGCCGGGGTGGTGGTGGTTTGCTTGGTGCCCGCGTTGGGAACCAGCGGCTTGGTGAGGTCGAACTTGGGCAGCTCGAAGGCGGGAGCCTCGGCGGCGCTGGCGTCGCGCTTGGCGATGGCCGCAGGGACTTCCGTGGTCGCCGACTGCGAGCGCAGGTCGCGGATGTTCCGGGACTGGTCCGCCCAGGTGGTGCGCTGCTCGACCCGACGACGCGCCTGGGATTCCGCAAGGTCTCCCTTCCAGCGCTGGTGCTGTGCCGCGATGGCACGCGGGTCGAAACCGATGGCGCGGCCGGTGTCCGGGTCAGGGATCAGCCAGTTGTCGGGGCCGACGATCTGCCACTGCCCCGGATTGCGGGGATTGGGCAGGGCCGACAGCTCATCCGGGTCGCGGCCGAGCTTGCGCGCGACCGTCTGGATCAGCTCGTCTACCGCTGGCTCGGCACCCTGCGGCATGCCGATGTTTGGCACGCGGCGGCCGTTGACGGTCGTGCGCTGGGCGTCGATCTGACCGACCGCTGCACGGATGGCAGCTTCGCCGGACACTCCGCCACGCGAGGCGATGCGCTCGGCTTCCTGGCGGATGCGGTGCAGCTCACGCGGGTCACGCGGCTTGCCGTCGATCTCCAGGTAGTCCTTGATGCCGGACTTCCAGGTGTCGTTGATGACCGAGCGGGCCTCCTCGACTTCCCGCTTCGGTTGCGTCAGGACGCGAGCGGCCTCCTGGTGAGACTGACCGCTGCGCCGGGTGTCGTAGAGGTACTGGTCCAGCATTGCGGCAGCCTCGCCGCCAGCGACCGTATCGGCGTACTTGGGCGAGACCTTGCGGAGCTGTTCGTACAGCGTCGCGGCGTTCTGGAAGTTCTCCTGGAACGCCGGGTCAGCGCGCTTGAGGATGCGTTCGAGCTGGGGGATGACGATGCCCTGCCGTGCCCACTTCTGGAGCACCTGGCCGCGTGCGGCCTGCGGGGTTTCCTCCCACTCCTTACCGGCCTGCTTCTTGAGGTCGGCGTCGCTGATCTCGTAGGGATTGCCCCCGGCTACCAGCTTGCGGATGCGCTCCTCTCGGGCGCGCTCCTTCGCTTCCTGCTCCCAGCGGCGAAGCGTCTGCTCCTGCTGGTTGTTCCAGTATCGCTTGAAGGACTGGAGGTCGCCACCGCTCAGGCCGAATTTACTGGCCCAGGTGTCGATGGTCTTGTGGGTGAGCTGGCCGCGATCCGCGAGGCCCTGGAGCGTCCACTCTGCCTCGGCGATCGCCTGCTTGCGTGCCTCGTCCTCGCGGTGTGCGATCACGCGGGCACCAGCGGCAGCCGCCGCGCGCAGCTCGTCGCCGTGCTCGGTGTTCATCAAGCCGGGCTGGCCGTCGCCGCGGTCCTGCTCCAGGAACGCCAGGATCGACTGAGGATCGCGGTTGCCTGCGGCCAGCTCCTCCTTGGCGGCCTCGACGTAGAGTTCGTCCACGTCGCGCTTGTTGAGATAGGCGTACTCCTCCTGGTCCAGCATCGCGTACAGGCCGTTCATGCCCTCGGAAGTGAGGAACGTGCCGCCCTTGATGCCGTCGCGGATGATCGCGGTCAGCGACTCCTTCTGCCGGACCAGCATTTCCCGCATCGAGTCGGCCTGCCACTGCTGGCGGACCTGCTGCGCGGCGCGCATGGCGACCGGCATCAGGGCCTTGCGGACCTGCGGGTCTTGGAACTCGGGGTTCTGCGTCAGCGCAGCCATCCGCTCCTTGATGAGCGGCTCGATGTCGGTGCCGGGTTCGGCCTTGGCGATCTCTTTGGCCGCTTCGATCTGCCAGTCGCGGACGCGGATGATGCCGTCTGCCTTGAGGTAGCCGCGACGCCATGACTCCGACTGCTGGGCAACGAAGTCCTCGGCCTGCCGGGGCGTACCCTCGGCGTCCTCCTGCATACGTTGGGTCGCCGCGGCGCTGTACTGCTCGCGGCTGTTTGAGATCATCTGCGAGTTGACGGAATCCGAGACGCGCGTCAGCACCGCAGCGGCGGTGCGAGAGAGGACACCGGCACCAGCGGAGGACGCTTGGTCAGCCTGCACCGCCAGAACGGGGCGCTCGGCGAGACGCTGCGGCACCTGCGCGCGGCGGATGATCTCTTGGGGTTTCGTGCGAGCCACGGGTTACTCGTCTCCGGGAATGGAATAGCGCTTGTAGGTTTGGATGTTGCTGTAGGCATTCGCGCCTGACTGCATCACGCCGCCCAGCGCCTCGGCATTGCCGGTGCGGATACGAGCGCGTGCTTCGGAGCCGCTTTCGACGACTCCGTTCCTGCGGTTCTTCTCGATGAGGGCCACGTCACGGCCAGCCTGGGCCATGATGTCGTTCGCCAGCAGCTCGACCGAGTTGCCGGACACTGCCGCTTCTGCTGCGGAGGCGCGCATCGCGGATCGCAGTGCGCGGGCCTCCTCCATGCGCTGTTGGGTGCGCTCGGCGGCCTGGTCGTTGATCTGCTCCTGCTGACGCTCCGCGGCTTCCTCGATGGCCTTGTTGTTCTGATCCTGGCCGTACATGGTCGCCATCGCGCTGACTGCGGCGATACCGACCTGGACTGCTACGGGGTTGCACATGGGGTCTTGGTTACTCGGACGAAGGGTGTCTTGGCGAAGCCGTAGGCGGACTCGACGCCGCTCTCGCGGAAGCCAAGCCAGCCGAGCCATCGCCGCGTGGTGACGGCGTGGACATCGACGAAGTTGAAGATGGTGCCGAAGGTGGCCGACCACTCGTCGCTGATCCGCCGAGCTTCTCGGAGGAACGTGCGGCAGAACGTGGGAGCCACCAGGGCGTCGGTGCCCAGCAGCCAAACCGAGGCGATACCCTCGGCGTGCTGGCTGAAGCCGAAGATGCACACGGGGGAACCGTCGTGCATCGCGGCGAAACTGCGGTCGCTCGCGGTCACTGCAAATGCGAGCGCCTGGAGCGGGGTGTGACCATGCGAAGCCGCCACCTCCAGGATGTCCTCCTGCCGCATGTTCTCGGCGACGTGGAGGATGTCGCTGGCGGTGGGGCTTCGATAGGTCAGGGTCATACTCGGCTGCGGGAGACGAACATGCCGCGCCACTGTGCTGACTGGAACCAGCACTGGAACGGCAGGCGGTTGACGAGGTGCATGCGGACGCTGTTGGCGTCGCCCAGCACGGGGAACCGGCGAGAGCCGGAGTGGAACGTCGGGGCGCTGGTGCGGAACACCGAGTCGTTGAGGACGCGCGCGGTGTACGCACCGGAGTGCGACGCCACGTAGGTCTCGACGCGGCCATTGCCGTGCTGCTCGACCTCCAGCTCGAAGTACGCGCCATCCTTGTAGGCGACCTCGATGTCACGCACCTGCGTGCGGCCCACCAGCACGGCCTGGTTCTGCCCACCGCGAACGATGGGCTTGGTCAGGGTGAGGCGGTGCTCGTAGTCCATGCCGACGACCACGCGGCCCTCGGTGTGGTTACCGGGGAGCGCAAGGCGGGTGCGGGCGTTGTCCCAGCGCGCCTTGGTGATGTCCAGGTACGCGCCGGGGTCTTGCCAGTCGTCCGTCTTGAGGACGGTGACCGTCATGCCATCGGGCACGATGTAGGGCAGGTCGATCCAGGTCTCGTTGCCGAACTGCTGATAGGTGGGCTGCACCACCAGCATGCGGTCGAGCAGGAAGTTGTAGTCGCCCGTGGCATCCGTGTCGTGCTGGTTGAGCACCATGCGGAACTTGAGCAGCTCGCAGCCGCCGCCTGGGGCTTCCGCGACGGCGTACAGCACGTCGTTGATGGCGTGCATGTGGACGATGCGACCGACGCCGGAGATTGACCAGCGCGTCCATGCGGACTGCTGCTTCTCGTCGCCGATCCAGCGGACGAAGTAGACGTAGAGCTGCGCGTCGGTCGGCTCGTCAGGAGCGAAGAACACGCAGTCGGCACCACTTGCGCTCGCCATCGCTCGCATGCGGCCCGGCATCAGCTTGGGCACATGCGCCGTCACGTCGGCGGCGTCGCCGGTCACCGACAGGTCGTCGATGAAGTATTCGCGCACGCTGGCGTATGCGCCGCTGTCCTCGGTGAAGTACAGCGACTCGCCCATCAGCTTCGGCCGGATGTACGGCGAGCTGCTGTAGCTGTTGACCGGATCGCTCTTGACGTTCTTGGCGGCCAGGTACGGCTCGGCGGTCAGGAGGAACTGGCCGCCCGCAGCGGCAAGGAACAGGGCCGACTGGAACGGGACTGCGTGGTAGAGCGTGGTGACGCCGTTAGACCCGCTGACGCTCACGTCGATGGGGTCGGCGTCGAGCACCTGGGTCACCGAAGTGCGCCAGAGGTTGAACGGATCGGAGACCTCGGACATCAGCACGTTCTCCCCGGCCAGGAAGCCTAGGCGGTCCCGGTGCTTGAACACCTCGCGGATGCGCTGGCCGTCGATGGACGGGAACGGGTTGCTTTGCTCGTCACCCGCGAGGCGCGCGGTCCACTCCGGTCCACCGAAGGAGAACCAAAAGCCGTCCGCATGCACTGGATCGGGGATGCGCTTGAGGATGTGCGGCATCGTCTTGGCATCGAAGCGGTGCTTGATGCCCGGCCGGGCGACCTCCAGGTAGACCGAGGAGGACTGCTTCTGGACGTAGTAGTCGTCGAATTGCGATTCGGACGAGCCGATGATGTTGTAGATCGCGCCGGTCGGCACAACGGCCGAGCCTTTGTCGCCGGGCTTCGGCAGGTCGGACATCGTTTGCGCCGATCCGTACAGCGAACCGGGCGACAGCTCATCGCTCTGCTTCACGTCTACCAGCCGGTTGACGATGAAGGTGGTGTCGGAGAACGTCGCCAGCGCGAAGCACGACCACGCACGCTGTCCCTGGGTGTCCAGGTAGTTGAGCGCGTCGCCCGTGGCGTTGACGGTGTATTCCTTGCCGGTCTCGTGGTCGAACACGCGGATGCTGCGGTGACCCACGGCGACGATGTAGCGCTCGTTCTCATCGCGGACGATGGAGTGGAAGGCACAGTCGTGATCGAGGGTGACGCCAAGGCCAGCAACGAACTCGGCGGGCGGGCGCTTGCCAGCGCCCATTGCGGCATGCAGCCAGGCGTTGATCGCCTTGGTGAGCTGGTTCGGCGAGCGGACGGTATCGTCCTGCTGCGACTCGCCTCCCAGGAACGAGGGATAGTCCCCCGTGATTAGCGGCATCAGCGGTCCCAAATATCAGACACGTCCGTCGAGCCACTGAGGAAGTTGTGGCCGCGGGCGTAGGTGAAGTCGGCGTGCTCCTGCGCGAAGATGAGGTATGCCTCCTCCTCGTGCTTCTCGGTGAACACGTAGAGCTGGTCGCTACCCAGCACGCTCGTCTGGAACAGACGCGCAGCGCGCACGGCGATGTAGCGGCGGGCCGACTCGGGCAGCTCCTCGTAGGCGAGGAACCAGGTCACGAAGTCGGCGGTGGGGGCCGACGAGAACGTGTCGGCGAGGGTGAGCGGGTTGATGAGGCGCGTGCCTCGGATCACCAGCGGCTCGCTTCCGCGTGCGGGGACGAGCTTGAGGATCGACTGCGGCGGCAGCACCTTGCCTTCCGCGTTGAGCGTGAAGGTGAACGACTCGCTGGTGTTGAACCACCAGCCAGCGGTTTGGACCTCGCGGCTCACCGCGCGGAGGGTGTCGCGCGCCTGCGAGGCGTACAGGTTGCCGAGCGCTTCGAGGTCGCTGATCGGCGCTTCGCCGATAGCACCGAGCAGCACATTGACGGCTTCGAGTTCCGTGGTCGGAGTGAGTTCGAGGTTCATGGATTCGGGGCAAAAAAACGGGGGACACCCATGTGGATGTCCCCCGTAGATGGAGAGAGATTGAAGCGCCGCGGGATTTGCCCAACGGCGCGGTATTGCTTACGGGGCCTTCGACAGCTCGATGGCACCGCGCGGAGCCAGGATGCCGTGACCCAGCGCGTACTTCGCCAGCATCAGGGTGCCCTGCTTCTCGCCCTGGTACACGTCCTCCAGGGACAGGTCCAGCAGCTTGAGGGTGCCGACCGCCGAGCGGTGGAAGATCACGCCCACGGTGTCCGCGAAGTTGCCGCGGTACTTGGCCGGGATCGAGGCCAGGGCCGACTCATCGACACGCGGCATCGCGTTGATCTTCACCAGCGGGATGCGGGCGACCGAGGAAATGATCGCCTGGCCGTAGGAGCCGTTCGATTCCGCGTTGATGTCGCGGTCGATCAAGTCCTTGTTCTCGGTCAGCAGATACCACTGAGCCGGGGCCAGTGCGCCAGTGAACTCCTGCGGGTTGTCCGGCAGCAGCTTCTCGTCGAACAGCATGCGGGCGTTGCGGAACGCATCGGCCAGCACGGTCGGATCGGAGGCCATCGTGGCGGCCTTGATGATGGCACCACCCGGCTGGCCTTCGACCTTGCCTTCGGTGGTACGAGCGGCCAGGATCGCGCAGCGCAGCTCGTTCTGCATGCGCTTGAGCGCCAGCTCCGCACCCTGCTGACGGGTGTACTCGGAACGCACGTCGTAGTGGTTCATCGCCTCGTCGATGTTGGCGATGAAGGCGTGCGAGATCAGCATCGGATCGAGGGTGATGATGGTCTCGTTGTGCTCGACCACCAGGCCCTTGATCTCGGTGCCCGGCACATGGTACTCGGAGCCGATGGTGCCGACGTTCGGGAACGAGGCGGACTTGCCGCTCTCGATGTTGCGCACCGACACGCGGCCGTCCAGCTTGTAGTTCTCGACGAAGCTGGTGATGGTTTCAGCAGTGTAGTTCTGCTTGAACAGCGCCCAGGCGTCGCCGTTGGCCTGGGCTTGACCCAGGCGGGAGGGGATTGCGTCCGACATTTAGTCCTTGCTTGAGGTTGAGTGGATTACTTGAACAGCGGCGACACGGCCAGGCGGGCGGAGACTTCCGCGCGGTAAGCCGGATCACGGTGGTAGCGCACATCGCGCATCGCTTCGACGACCTGCGCCTGCGACTGGAACGGCTTGGGGCCTGCATCGGCGTTCGATGCGGTCTTGCCATTCAGAAGGCGGCCGTTGCCGCCACGGAGGGCGACGAGGCCCTGGACTGCCAGCGCTGCGCGGCCGGCGTCGCCGGACTGCACCGCTTCGTTGAACGCCCGCTTCTGCTCGGCGCTCAGGTTGGTCTTAGCCCACTGGACCAGGCCGTCGTAACCGGCCTTGCCACCTGCGGGCGAGTAGACGGCGTTCTCGTAGGTCTGCACGCGAGCGCGCAGGCCATCGACGTACACGTCCACCAGCTCCTTCGGATAGCCCGCGTCCTGGAGCTTCTTGTAGCTCTCCTCGGACAGCGAGCCGTTCGAGTTGAACTCGGTGGCGAAGTCGTCCAGGTTCAGGCCAGCCCGCGCCAAGGCGTCACGCGCGTCATCCGCGGTGGCGTCGTCGATGGTCGCGGGGCCGCCCTTGCCACCCTTGTCGTCGGCTGGCGTGCTCAGTTGTGCGTAGGCGGCTTCCAGCTCCTCCACGGTCTTGTACTTGCCGCCGAACAGGCGCTCGCCATCGGTGCCACCCTGCGCGCCCGGTGCGGGCTGCTGGGTGTCCTGGGAGTTCTGCGGCGGCTGCTGACCTGGGGTCGGCTGGCCGTTGATGCCGTCAAGGCTGACGGTCACTTCGGACTTGCCCGGCTGCGACATTACTTGTCCTCGGGCTTGTAGTTGACGATGACCAGGCCGTTCGTCTTGCGGGTGATCTCGGCCTTGCCCTTACGCTCGACGCTCGGAGCCTTCGGGGCTTCCTTGGTCGGCTTGGCGGGCTTCTCGGTGGTTTCGTTCGACATTGCGTCCTTCTCGGGGTTACGGGGTTTGGGTCATCGCTGAGGCGATATTCGGAGCGGCACGGACCATCGCCTCCTGCGCCGAGGCGTCCTGCTGCTCGGCAGCAAGCTCGTCGTCGGAGCGGATCAGGCCCTTGGTGGAAATGTCGGAAGCGGCGGCCAGTCGGGAGATCGCCTCGCCACTGTTGAGGCGGCGCGCCTTCTCCTCTGCGCCGACAAGCGCATCCACTGCCTGACCGAACTCGATCAGCTTGTTCAGGTCGTGGCCGCGGCCGAGGGCGGCGATGCCAACGGTGATGCGCGGCTTGATGAGTTCCTGCGGCAGCTCGGGCAGGCGACCCTGCTTCTGGAGCTTGTGCAGGCGGCGGCGGATCAGCGGCAGCAAGAGCTGCTCGCCCGACATCGCCATGAAGCCGCTGAGGGCGTCGTCGAGTTCCTGGGTGAGCACCCGGATTTCGTAGGCGGTCACGCGCTCGCCGGGGCGCTGCACGGCGGACTTCACGCCGAAGATCAGCTCCAGCGAGTTCGCCAGCCCTTCGGCCTCCTGACGCACGAAGTTCAGGTCGTAGGCTTTCTGGAGCTGGAGCGTGGTCACGTCGCTGGCCTCGCCACGCAGCACCGCGCCGGACTCGGCCTCGGTGAGCTGGCGCTCGCGGATCGTCGAGGTCGGCTTGAGGAACATGATGATCTTCGCCAGCGCGGCGGCACCCTTACGGATCGCCTTGCGCAGCGCCTCCAGCGACTCGAACGCGCCCACGTAGTCGTAGACCAAGCCCTCGCCGTAGTCGTCCACGAGGGACGGCGGCGCGCACAGGGGAATCCACGGGCAGGCGTCGATGGGGTAGGTGCCCACGGTCTCGGGGACTTCGACGCCCTCGACCTCCTGGACCACTTCCCACTCCTTGCCATCTTCCGAGCGACGCACCCAGGTGTAGAGGTTCACGTCGTCGTTCTTGGTCTTTTCGTCGCGTTCCTGGGCGAGCTTCTGCATCACCGCCGCGCGGATCGAGTCCGGCAGCATGGCCGGGGCGATCTTGTCGAGCGTGATGATCTCCAGCACGTTGCCCAGGCCGTCGCGGTCGGTCACGTAGGAGGTCAGCGGATACAGCTTAGGCTTGCCCTCGTCGGGGTCGTAGAGCAGGAAATTGCCGAGGACGATGGCGTGCTTGGCCGCCTCGCTGAGGACCGGGCGGACGCCGCTGGTCTCCAGGTCGTTGACGATGACCCGCTCCACGTCCACCAGCGCGGCCTCCAGTTCGGAGGTCTCCACGCCAGCCTGCTCGGCGATGTTCTCGGCGACTGCCTGGTCAGGCGCGAGCTTGAACACCGAGGCGTTCGGCGGGAGCCAGGCCAGCACGATCTTCGAGGCCAGGGCGTTGACGCACTTCGGGCCGGTGTCGATGTAGGCGGAACCGGGGGTACGCGATTTCGCGCCCTCGTCCACCCACAGGCGGGGCAGGGTAACCTTGGCGCAGCGCTTGGCGCGCGTCTCGGCTTCTTTGCGGTTGGACTTGAGATCGCCGTAGCGCTTCGCGGCCGTCTGCTTCTCGGCCGAGGTCTGCTTGGCGTCAGCCATTCGGAATGGTCAGTCCTTGGTACTGCGTTGCGTTGTTCAGGTCCAGTCGGACCTTGGACTTACGCCGCTGATCGGCCGCGTGGCCGGTCGGCTGGGTGTCCTGGCGGGTCAGCAGGATCGGGTCTTTCTCCTGCTGGTCCGGCATGTTGGGCTTGCTGCACATGATTAGCGGGCGCGGTGCTCCATCTGCTCGACCTTCCGCAGCGCCTTTAGCCGGAGGATCAGGCGGCGCTCGCCCTGCCGGAGCAGGAACTCCTCCTTCGGCTTGGCGGGGTCGTAGATCACTTCGGGGTGCAGTTCGTCCAGGAGGTCGATCAGGTCGTAGGAGTGCAGAGGGATTTGCATAGAACTCCTGGGTTATGAATAGGTGGGGAAACTGTCGTTTCCCCCGATGATGACCACTAAACCCTTAGAGTCGGGCCAGCGATTCCGCGACCATCCGCAGGCGGTGGATCGGGCCGTTGTTGTCGATCACGGTGTCGATCAGGTCGCCGTGGACGCCTGCCTCGGAGGCATGCGCCGAGACCGGGGCCGCGCTGTCGCGGAGCACCTGGACCACCTGGCCGCCCCACTCACGGATGAACTGCGCCTCGTTGTCGAAGCGAACGTCCGACACCACGACGCCAGCAGCGCCGTCGCGGCGGGCCTGACGGATCTTCTGCGCGACCACCTTGACCCACAGGTCGCGGTCGATCATTTCACGGCCCCACTCGGTGCCCACGGTCTGCATCAGGCGGCGCGGGGTCTGCCCGTTGAGCCAGTCGAGCGGCTCCTCCTTGAGCGGGCCGTCCTCCATCGCGGACACCGGCAGGCCGGTGATGTCCGCCACGAAGGCGCGGATCGGGGCCGCGAAGGACAGCTTCACGAAGCCGTGGTCGCTGACCAGGAACTCGGCCAGGGTGTCTTTGCCGCTGCGGGCGCGGCCGGTGATTCCGATGATCTTCATGGGGACTCCAAAAGAGAAACCCGGCCTTAGCCGGGTACAATTCGTGTTCGTTATGGAAGGAGACAGGTATGGCGAGTTCTACGCCGAGTAACACAAACGGAGCGGAAATCTCTGAGCTTGCACAGAAGCTCTATGGCCTACAGGAGGCGATGGATGCGCTCGTGGCATCAGGGCAAGCACAAGGAATTCAGCGAGAGCGCTACGATGCGGCCAAGCAGCTCATCACAGATAAGCTCACTGAGTTCAGCTGCACGTATGAAACGTTGACTACGCCGAAGGCGATCCAGCTTTGGGTTTTCAATAGCCGAGAACCCGTAAGTCGGAATCCGTCAGAGATTGCACACTGGAAGCAGTTCTACGTGGACGAGTTGCGGTAAGCAGGATCAGGTGGCTTGGTTGTCGTCAGGCGAAACACCGGGCGATCAGCCAAGCCGCGCCAGCAACGCCGACAGCGGCCGGCCACAGCTTGACGCTGCCAGCCGAGCGGTACAGGGTGCGTTCGAGGGTGTTGAGGCTGCGCCACCACAGCCAGGCAGCGCCGTAGGCGACGAAGGCGAACAGCACGGCCAGCACGGCGACGATGGTGATGAACAGGATCAGGGTTTCCACAGCTTCACTTCCTTGGTCTTGGGGTTGTAGTCGCCGTAGCGCAGGATTCGCGCGAGGCGTGCTTGGCGGATCGCATCGTGCTTCGACAGCGGCTCGGTGCCGCCGCGGGGGATGCGGGTGGTGTAGGTGGTGACGACGGTGTTCCACAGCGCGCCGAGGTGCTCCTCGACGGACGCATCGCGGTACGCCTCGTGGATGGGCATGAGCAGCTCGTCCGCGCCCTTGTGGCCGATGCCGGGGAAGCCGGGGTAGTTATCCACCTGGTCGCCCGTGAGCACCTGCTTCATCCAGAACAGGTCAGCGTCGTGAGCCGAGATCGGCCGGACGCCCACGTCGGGACGGTTGGGGTTGTAGAGACGGATGCCGGGGATCGTCTGCATGTCCTTGTCGATGGACACGACGATGCGGCTGCCTGGCGCGCGCTTCGGATTCGGGTGCGAGGCCAGCAGCCCCAGCACGTCGTCACCTTCCAGGTTCTCGATCTCCACGATCTTGTCGCCGAACTCGTCGTAGACGAACTCGTCGAGCACGTACCACAGGGCAGGCTTGTCCTTGCTGGCACGGTTGAGCTTGTAGGTTGGGTCGATGTCCTTGCGGAAGTTGTGCTTCTTGCAGGACAGGGCCAGCAGGTAATCACGCGCGCCGAACTTCTCGACGATCTCGTCGATGTAGTCCTCCAGCTTCGCCTTCGCGCGCTCGGGCTGGATCGCTTCGACCTTGTTGCCGTCGCCGTTCCAGTCGATGTTCGCGGTGTTCGAGAACGCGAGCTGGTAGCGCAGCACATCGGCGTCGATCAGTAGCAGGGGGCCGCGCTTGTTCATGCGTCCACCCACTGCCATCCCAGGAACGCCAGCGCGAACCAGCGGTGCAGCCAGTTCGGACGCTCCCGGACCTGCACGAAGAAGTTGCCGCCAATGACCCAGGAACCGGCCGCCTGCGGTGGCCGATAGGTGACGTAGGAAGTCATGGCCGCTTCTCCGGGTAGCGCTCATACCACGCCTGTAGCTCGGCGGCGTAGCGCTTCATTCCGGCCTGGTACTCCGGGCCGTCGCCGAGCGGGTACTCGTGCTCGTCGCACACGAAGTCGGTGGTCGGGATGGTGTACGGAATCTGCGTGCAGGAGTTCCCCGTACACATCGACTGCCACATGATGATGTAGGAGTTCTCGCTGTGCCCTTTCAGGCACGAGCCATAGTCCGCACTCGGCGGCCAGGGCTTCATATCGCACGCAGCGAGGCCAGCACACAGCGCCAGGATCAGGAGAGCGCGCTTCATACCATGCTCTCGTGTACGGCGACCCAGCACTTCTCGCTAACGCGGCGGATGAAGTAGGTCGCGGTGCTCCACTCCACGGGGCGCAGCATGCGCTCGGTGCAGCACGGGCACTTGGCGTTGTAGGCATGAACCTCGGGCTGGTGTTCGAGCACAGCCACGCGGTAGGTGGTACACGGATCGATCACGCGGACATCGCCGTCAGCGGGGCCGCCAATGAAATGCACGCGAAGCCGGTTCTCGTTCATCGGTTCGATTCCTTGAGGACTTCCAGGGCGCTCGCCTTGTCGGCGTTGCAACGCTGGAGGCCGTCCTCGGCGTTGCCGCCGAAGCGGTA
This sequence comes from Stenotrophomonas sp. CASM110, assembly GCF_049384345.1. Lineage (NCBI taxonomy): Bacteria > Pseudomonadati > Pseudomonadota > Gammaproteobacteria > Lysobacterales > Lysobacteraceae > Stenotrophomonas > Stenotrophomonas sp. CASM110. The sequence goes on along the minus strand of NZ_JBMRGI010000008.1, from coordinate 140,218 downwards.
GAGGTCGTAGGTGGTGGTGGTCGGGTCAGCCATCACGGCGTCGAGTGAGGAGTGCGTGCCCTCAATGACGGTCGGCTGGAGGAACTGCTCCGGCACGACTTTCGAGGTGTGCGCGGCGCAGCTCGTCAGGAATGCGGCGAGACAGGTAATCGCCAGTTTCCGGGTCAGCATTTGCTGCAATCTCCACAGAGCGGTTGGTGGTGGCGCGGGCGTTCCGCAGCGCTGCATCGAAGGCAGAGCGGCGCACGGCTTCGCGGTTGAGGGTCTCGACGGTCTGCTTGAGGTCGGCCAGTTCCTTTGCCGACTCCTCCAGCTCCGTCACGCGCTGGGCCATTGCGGTGTACTTCCAGGCTGCGAAGCCGCCTGCCGCGAGCGCGGCAACGACCAGCAGCGCCGCGAGGGCGCGCAGGATGTTGGTTGGGTTCATCGGTTCTCTTGGACGTAACAGGCGACTCGCAGAAGCTCCGAGGGAGTCGCGTCGGACTTGATCTGATTCGCGCGTGCGGAGATCACGCGCACGTTGCCCCGGACGTAGCCGAGGTCAGGTTCGATGCGGTCGAGCGTGGGTGAGTTGGGGCCTTGGGCCTTGCGCCCGACAGCGCGGTACAGCGGGATGCCCAGTGCCGGGCAGAAGTCGGGGACCACGATGTCGTCCGACGTGAGGTCGAACGGCAGTCCCTTCCTAGCTGCCCGGCGTTTCGCTTGGCGCACCAGGGCGAGTGCAATGTCCCGCTTGCCGCGGGTCAGTGCGTCTCGGCCCAATTCCTTCCGATCTTGAACTCGCCATCGAGCGGACAGCGGAAGCCGAAGTAATCGCCAGCCTTGCGGATGGCAGCCTGGGCGGTCTTGCCCACGAACTCGGCCTTGTCCTCGTCCACTTCGATTTGCCACTCGTCATGGACGTTGGCGAGGAACTCGTAGTGGACGCCCGGCACCAACCCTGCGGCTTGCAGGTCGGCGTCGAGGATCACCAGGGCTTTCTTCATCACCAGCGCACCGGCCGACTGGAGCAGGGTATTGAGCGCGGCGTGGTCGCTGCGGATGTGCAGCTTCCGGCCGTCGAGACCGATCAGGTATCCCTTCTCGGCCGCGCGCTTCTTGACCCCGCGTACCAGCTTCTCCAGCGCAGGCAGCCCGGCCAGGAACTTCGAGCGGAGCTTCGCCCCGGCCTGGCGACCCTTGCCAACGATGGAGCCGAGCTTCGCGTCGCCTGCCCCATAGAGGAAGGCGTAGATGAAGGTCTTGGCGTTGTCGCGGGTTGGCAGTCCTGCCGCCGATTGGTTGACGGAGTGGATGTCGCCTTCGAGGATGACCTTGGCGTACTCGCCGCCGTCGTGCTTTGCCATGAAGTGCGCCAGGCAGCGCAGCTCCAATCCCGAGGCGTCCGCGCCGACCTGGAGCTTCCCTGTTGGGACGCAGAACAACGAGCGGCACTCGAATCCGTAGCCGCCTTCCTGGCCCTTGAGGATTCCCTTCTCCTTCGAGTGCTGGACCTTCGGCACCTGAGCGATGTTCGGCTTCGAGTGCGTCATGCGGCCGGTCACCGCTGCGTTCTGATTCACGCTGCCGTGGATGCGGCCGTCCTTCTTGATGGCCTTGAGCCACGCCTCGTCGCCTTCGGCGAGCTGGCCGAGGCGCTTGTTGACGATGAAGTGCTCCAGCAGGAGCGGGATGATCGGGAACTTGAGCGCGCCCAGGACTTCTTCGTCGATCTTCGGCTGGCCCTTCTCGGTGAACTCCTGGGGCTGCCAGCCGTACATTGCAGTCAAGCGGTCAGCAATGTGCTGGCGGCTTGCCGGGTTGAACACCACGTCCTTGTAGGTCGTGACCTCCACGCCCTTGACGTAACCGCGGCGCTTGTCGTCGCGCTTCGGTACGAACTTGCGCTTCACCACCTTCCACGGCGGAATGACCTTGCGCAGCTCGGCCTCCAGCGCAGTGCGCCGGGACACGAGGATGCACTCCAGCTCACGCGCCTTCTCCTGATCGAACAGGTAGCCGTAGCGCTGCTGACGCGAGAGGATCGGCGCGACGGCCTGCTCCAGCTCGATGGCCTCGGTAGGGAGGCCCTTGCTCATCAGCAACGCGAACAGCGCTTGCGTGACCGCAACGTCCTGGTCGCAGTAGTCGTCCATTTCCTGAGACCACTGTGCCCAGGGATCGAGGCCGCGTGCGGCCATCTGCGCCGCGTAGTCGCCTTTCCAGCGACCGAGGCGGTAGCCCCACGCTTCGAGGGCGTGGCGGCCGATCAGCTTGCCCGGCAACACCGGGTTCGCTCCCTGCTTCTTGCGGGCCTTGAAGTCGCGGTCCTTGAGGTCCGGGTAGACCAGCGTGGACATCAGCAACGTGTCGAAGTACGCCTGGACCTTGAAGTCCGGGAACACCTTGGCGATAGCCGGAATGTCGAATCCGGCGATGTTGTGGCCGACAACGCGCTTGGCCTTCTTGAGCCTCTCGACGGCCTGACGGACTGTCATTTCGCCCGTGCCGTGATCGTTGGCGGACAGGATGGGACCGCGCGGTGCGCCGGTCTCATCTACCTCTTGGAGGGAAATGCAGTGGATCGTGTCAAGTTCGTCGAGGAGGCCATTGGTCTCGCAGTCGAATACGAGGATCAACGGCGGTCCTCCTTACGGGTAGCCGTGGTTGGTTACGGGGATTGCGCGGACGCGGCGGCGGGCGCGGAGGATGTACTCCGGCTCGGGGGCCTTCGGCGGCGTGTGGACGCCCTGCGGCGCGTGGCCGGGGAAGTCGTCGTCCTCGAACAGTTCGTCCTGCTCGGGCTGGTCGGGATGCAGCGTGTAGCCGTAATCCTCGACGTAGTGCGTGATGCGGCGGATGGTGCGCTCGGTGCCGTTGTTGTTCAGCACGAACAGCAGCTTCTCCGATGCGTCGGCAACCGCGCCTTCGAGGGATACGACCACCACCTCGTCGGTGCTGGGTTCGTAGATGGCGACGTGGGCGCAGCACCGCAGATCGAACCGGGCGCAGTGCTCGTGCGGCGTACCGAACTCGAAGCCGATCAGGCTCACGAGGTGACCCTCGGGCGAGCGGAAGTTGCGGATGCCGTTCGGAGCGGCCTCGCTGGTCCAGTCGTTACGGCCGCTCAGGTACGCGGCCACGTAGGTGTAGCTCGCCAGTGACACGAAGAAGCAGTCGATGTCCTTGATTTCGGTCCCGTCGTAGAACGCGCGCAGGCTTCCGCCACCCAGGATCACCAGGTGGCGGACTTCGGCCGGCAACACGTCGAACAGGGACCGAGCGTGTTGCTCGGCAGTCATGGTTGGTCCCTTAGCGGATCAGGTTGGTGAAGCGCTCGGCGACGCGCAGGGCGCGCTCGGCTTCTTCCTCGTGCTCGTCGGCCTGCGAGTGCAGGACATCGGCCTTGTCGCGCAGCGTCGATGCGGTGGCGATGCGGTCGGCGCTGATCTTGAACAGCTTGTCCACCTGGCCCTCCAGCACCTTCACCACGTCGGTCACGGTGTCCTTGCGGAACGGAGCGGTCAGCAGGTCGATTGCGATGGCGACGATCTCTTTCATTGGGGTAGTTCCTCGGCTTTGATGTGGATGACCACGCGCCGCCCAGGCTTGCCGTACATGACACGGCAGGCTTGGTCGGAGCGCGGGAGTTGGTAGGGGAGAACGAGGCTCTCAGCGAAGGAGAGCGGCGCATCAGCTGGGATGAAGCCGACGACCGAGCGGCCGTCAGTAGTCGGAGGTGGATACATCGGATGACTCGTCGGCGAAGTCGCCGTATTCGCCCGGAGCATCTGCATTGAGCAGGCGGCCGGATGCGTGGTCGTAGCTGTAGTAGAGAACCTGGCCGTTCGACTGGCCGGTGAAGCGATCCTTTAGGACGCGGAAGGTCGTGCAGTTGCGCTCGGCCTCGTTCTCGGCCTGCGTGTTGCGCTCCAGGCCGAACGCGAAGTGCGTCCAGAAGCCAATCGCGCGGCTGCCCTTGAAGTGGCGGAGCATCACGCGCCCGCCTTCCTCGTGTGGCTTGCCTTCCGGCGTGGCGAGGTGCGAGACCAGGTAGATGCAGATGAGGTGGCGCTGCGCGAACTGCGCGATCTTCGCCATCGTGTCCTCCAGCATCTTCCGCTCGTCCTCGGCACCGGCCGCAAACGACGTGAGGTTGTCGAGGACGATGTGCTTGACGCCCTCGGCGACGACCATGTGGGCCATCTTGGCTTCGATCACGTCCCACTCGGACGAGCCGAAGTGGTCGTAGATGAACACCTGGCCCTTGTCGAGAATCTCGAACGCGGCTTCCAGCTCCTCCTGCGTCCAGCTCCCATCGGGGACGTGGAAGCGGCGGCCAGCAACCTTGCCTGCCATGCGCTTCGCCGTCTCGACCGGCTGCTGCTCCAGGAAGAACAGGCCAACGCGGTCGCCGGTTTCCTGCGCGATGAAGGCTGCTTCCTCCATCAGCCAGTCGGTCTTGCCGATGCCGGTGCCCGCGCCGAAGGTGTAGACCTCGCCGTACCGCTTGCCGTAGGTCAGCGCGGTGAGGCGCGGGTCGTGCCAAGGCATGCCCATCGAGACCGGCTTGAGTGCCTTCTCCTTGAGGGAGCCGAACGTCACCACTCCATCGGGGCGCTTGGTCTGCGCTTCGTAGATGGCGCGGGTGATCGCCTCGGCATCGCCACGCTGGAGCAGCTCGTTCGGGTCTTTCGCCGGGAGCTGTGCGATCTTGGCCTTGCCGGGAGTCAGCAGCAGCGCCACTTCCTGCGCGGCGGCTTGGCCCGGTTCGTCCATGTCGAACATGAGCACAACCTCGTCGAAGCCGTTGACCCACTCCAGCTCGCGCTTGATGGACTTGGCCGCGCCTTGCGCTCCGTTCGGAACGGACACCACCGGCCAGCGGAGGCCGAGTGCCTGCGCCACGGAGAGCGCGTCGATCTCGCCTTCGGTGATGACGAGGCGTCGCCCCGGTTCGTAGAGGTGCTGGCCGAACAGCCCGCACGCCTTCGAGTCGCCGATGAATGAGAACTTCTTGTCGGGGTAGCGGAGCTTCTGCGCGACGATGCCGCCATCGCGCTTGTAGTTGGCGATCTGCACGGTCTTGCCGTGCTTGTCCTTGCCGATCCAGTAGCCGTACTTACGGCATGCTTCCTCAGTGATACCGCGCTTCGCCAGGGCTTGCGGTTCACCCTTCGCAAAGTCGCTCATGGTTTTCCTGCTGGTGGGTTGAGAGACCTCCTCGCCTTCGGCTGGCTCGTAGTGACCGCAGCCGAAGCAGTAGCCGTGCCCGTCGCTGTAGCGCGCAAGGTTGTCCTTGCTGCCGCAGTTCGGGCACGGCTCTTTGTGGAGGTATTCGGAGTCAGCGCTTTGCACGCTCCACGGACCACATGCGCTTGCGGTAGGAAATGCCGAGGCGACGATTCAGCGCACCCTTGACGGTGCGGCCCAGGCCGCGGAACGGCTTGTCGGCGCGCGCCCATGCGCGCTCGAAAGCCAGGCGCATCGCGGACGGAATGACGGTGGTAGCGGTGTTGGTCATGCGTTCTTCTCCAGCAGGAACTTGGTGAATGCGGCGACTTCTTCGGTCGCATCGTTGGCGTCGAGGCCCAGCTCGTCGGTGCAGTAGTTGCGATACAGCTGGAGCAGCGCATCGACGCGGTACTGCTTCGGAGCGCGGCGCGCTTCCAGGAGCGGAGCCTTGCTGCGGCGCTGACGGCGCGACAGGCGATAGCGCGTGTACCGCTGCCCCGAGGCGTCCTCGCAGGTCTGCGTTTCGATCTCGAAGCCAGCAGCGCGCAGCTCATCGACGCGCGAGGCGAGGCGGCGGATGCGGTAGACGCCTTCGGCCTGCCACGAGGTCAGGTGCGAGTGGCGACGCAGGTGATCCAGGACGACCTGGGTTTGCGGGGGCAGCGGTTTCACGTTGGGTTCTCCTATCGAGGGAAGTCAGGTGCCCACACGACGGGCTTGCCGTAGGCGGCGAGCAGGCGTCGCAGCGCGGCGTGTTGGGCTTCGGTGAAGTTGTCCTCGGGCTGCATGGCGTCGTTGACGCCGCCCAGGAGGCAGACTTGGTATGCGGATTGGTTGTGCTTACCGGCGAGAGCGCCGGGCTGATTCAGCGGGCGACCGTCGTAGATCGAGCCGTCACGTTCGATGACGAAGTGGACGGCGATCTTCGAGTAGCCCTGCGAGCGGTGCAGGCGTGCGAGTTCTTCGCCGGTCGTGACCTGCTCGGGGCGGGTCATGCTGGCGAGGACGAACAGCGCCTCTACCGATTCCAGAGGTTTGAGGCGCACTTAGAGTTTGTAGAGGTGGACTTCGGTGCGTGGTTCTTCGTCCGGCTGCGCCCAGCGCTTACCGGAGAGCAGCCACATGACTTGCTTGTCGTCGGCCCAATAGCCGGTGGCTTTGGTCACAACGTCCATCGGCCCCTTGGCGAGGTTGTCCACGTCGCCCTTGGGAAACGCGCCCTTCGAGGTCTTGGCGCGTTTGCATACCGCGATGATGACCACTAAAACCGGATCGGTCGGCGACAGGTCCAGATCACCGGCTGGCAGATGCTTCTCTGCGGCTTCCTTCCAGGTCTTGTAGGTCTTGCCGTAGTAGACGCCCCAGCGCGAAACCTTCGGGCGCGAGGCGGGCACCGGGTCAAACGGGAACGTGAGGGAGGCCAAATGCTTGGCCCCCCTCGCGGTGTTCACGATGACCGACAGCGGATCAGTAGTCGCCGTCATCGCCCTCGTCGTCGGAGTCGCTGTCGTCGTCCGAGTCGTCATCGCTGTCGCTGAACGGCGCGCTGTCGGCGGCCTCGTAGCCGTCCTCCTCGCCGAAGCCGTAGTCCTTGGCGTTGCGCTGGCCGAACTCGACCAGCTCGATCACCTGGACGGCGACCATGTAGCAGGTCAGGTAGAACTTCTTGGCCGATTCGACGAACGAGCCGCCGATCTCGTAGGAGACCTTGAGTTCGCTGCCGCCGCCGATCTGCGGCGGGTTGTCGATCTTCTTGCCGCGGGCGTCGAAGATGTCCGGGCGCATGGTGAACTTCTTGCCGGTGCGCTTGCTGACGCCGCTGGCCTTCATCTTGAACTTCACCAGCACGCGGCCGGTGTCATCGCCGTTCTCGTCGGTTTCTTCGGTGAACACCGGGGCCACTTCGGCACCCTTCTTCTTCTTCGGGTTCTCGCTCAGGAACTCCTGGAACAGCTCGTCGCGCCGGGTTTCCAGCTTCTTCGCCAGCGCCTTGAAGTCCTTGTCGTTCGGGTCGAACGCCAGGCTCACGGTGTATTCGCCTTCCGGCTTGAACTTGGTGTCCGGTTCGTTCAGGCGCGGCCACACGGCGGTGCCCTTGGGGGAGACGAATCGTTCGCGCTTCTTGGTTGCCATCAGTTGTCGGTCTCGTAGTTGGTCGGGAGATAGATGCCCGCGCGCCACAGGTCAGCGGCGGCGGTCAACGGGGTGTCGGCGGAAATGCCGAAGGCTTCGTCGATGTCGAAGCCGATGAGCGCCTCGTCGATGAAGGCGTCGGTGATCGGGTCACGCATCACGGGTAGTGCGGTTTCAGCTCGCGCTCCGCGTAGCGGCGCACGGCGTTGAGGGTGTTGACCTGCCGGTAGCGGCAGTCCTGCTCCATGCGCGAGACGACCCGCAGCACTTCCATCGGATCGAGGCCGAGCACTTCGCAGAAGTTCTTGAAGGCGCACGCCAAGCCGATCACCTGATCGGCCGGGTGGCCGAGGGACTGCACGCTGTCGATCACTACGAAAGCGCCGCGTGCGGCGCTCTCGGCAGAACGTGAGTGCAGTCCGTCGATGACGCGATCACGCACCTGCCTGCAGCTCCGTCATGCGGTGCTTGAACTCCTCGACCGTGCCGTGTTCGGCCGGGTTGTAGATGCCGAGGACCACACCGAAGTGGTCCTGGGCAACGTAGGTGTTCAGTGCGTGCTGGTAGTTGATGCTCATGTTGATGTTCTCGCTTGGGGTATCAATTGCCAAAGGGGGATGGACTAGGCAAAGAAATAGCGCGACTCCAGCACCAGGCTGAGGTCCAGGTCGCCATGCGGCGGGAGGGGTGGGAGTTTCTCTGCCGCTTCTGGCGGGAGCTGCTCGACGAGTTGCTGTCGGAAGTCGGCCAGTACGTCGCCGCTGTATTGATCGACGAACGCCTGCCGGAGTGCGGCGGCGAGGATTGCTGCCTGGCCCGCGTGCGTACCGTAGGAGTCGTGGATCATGGCGAACGACTCGATGCCGTTCTCTGCCGCGAGGCAGGTGGTCAGCATCATGTGGCTGGCGTCGCAGGAGTGGACGAAGTTCGGACTGATCCCGAGGGTCTGCCTGCGACGGTCGAGCTTAGTACCGCCGATGTTGACCACTAAATTCACCTCGCGGCCTCCGACGTGCGGCCGGATGCGGACGCCTTCCTCCTCGCGGTACTCCTGGAGGACCGGGAAGCCAGCGGGGGTCGTCCAGCTCACCGGCAGGTCGGCCGACGAGGCGACCTTGGAGGCGTCACGCAGCCAGTCCATCGCCGCGCGGGCTGCGATCACGACCTCGCCGATGCACTCCCACAGCAGGGTCGCCAGGTACTCGGCGGTCTCCCAATCGTCCTCCATGCCCAGCTTCTTGAACTTGGAGAGCACCTGGGCGCGCATGCCCGACTTCGTGACGCCGTAGGGCAGCGTCATCACCGGCTGCTTCACGATGTCGCGGGTGAGCTGGCCGTCCAGCTTGATCGCCAGCGGGTCGCCGCTCTCGGCACGGGCGCGCAGCTTCTCCTGGGCCACGTCTTTCACGCGCGAATAGATGTCGGCGGGCTTCGGCTGCGGGATCAGGTTGGTGGCTGCACCGCCCACGGAGTCGCGGAGCATGGCCGAGAAGTTCTGGAGGCCGTTACAGGAGCCGTCGAGCGCGATGGGCAGGTGGGAGACGTGATCGCGGCCGTTGAGGCTGTAGCCGAGCCACTCGAAGCACGCTGCCAGCGCGCAGAACGGGCTGTCGGCGTCCATCCAGAAGCGTTGGCCGTCCAGCGGATCGAGGGCGCTGTCGAGAATCTGCTCCTCGTGCTCGCGCACCCAGGCCACGCGCTCCTCGAACGACACCTTGTCCACGCCGAAGCAGTTGGCGACGTGGATGGCGAGCCAGTAGGCACCGTCCTCGCCGAGCGGCACGCCTTGGGCGAACGTCAGCAGGCCCTTGGCCGCATCATCACCCTGCGGGGTCAGCGTCGGGGGCAGGGGGTAGCACCGGCCGCGGAAGTCGAGGTTGTGAGGGAAGTAGATCGCGGGGTACTCGGCGAACTTCTCCGCCAAGGCGATCTTCTGCGCGGCGGCGAGGCGGGTGGACACGCTGCGCGCGTTGGCCTCGTAGACCTTGGCGCGGTCGCGCTTCCATTCCTTGAACTCGTCGGCGTGGTGCTCCTTGAAGTAGTCCGGGTCGGTCTCCAGCAGGGCAGGGCGGCTCGGCAGGTCCATCAGTTCACGCTCCGGCAGCCCGGCGACACCGCCGCCTGCGTTCCACAGCTCGCGCATGACCTCTAGGACGGGCACGTTCACCTTCCAGGCGGTTGCCTGGATGGCGTTGAGGGCCTGGTAGACGTTGGGCATATCGACCAGCGCCAGCTCGCGCTTGTAGGCGCGGTTGCGGGTACGCACGAGGTCAGCCCGGCCGCCGATGTCGGTCAGGTAGCCGCCGTCGCGGGGCGTGGTCCACGGACGGGGCGGGACGACCATCGGCATCAGCACCGGCTGGTACAGGGCGGCGCTGTCGTGGGCCTTGGTCAGCCAGTCGAGCACCTTCTGATTCCCGGCGATGAGCAGGTGGCGCTTGCCGCGCTCGGCGACGGTGACCAGCTCGACCAGCCCGGTCGCCTCGACGAACAGCTCGATGAGCTTCATGCCCACCAGCAGCGCGTCCTTGTCGGACAGGTAGAGGCGCTTGTCGTCCTCGGGGGCGAACTCGGCGTCGGCGATGACGTGCCGCATGACGGCGGTGGAGTGCCGGGCCGAGGTGGACTTCTTGAGCTGCTCCTGGACGACCCGGTACAGGCCGGGGTGCTTCTCGCGGAGCAGGGAGAAGTTGATCTCGTTGGCGACCTCGTGGCCCAGGGTGATCGCCACGGACACCGCCTTGCGGTGATCGGCGACCAGCGCGTTGACGCAGGTGAAGCTGGTCAGATAGGCGAGGGCGTGGGGGTTCAGGTGGCGGATGAATTTGAGGGCGGCGTGGCGCTTGCCCGGCTTGCCGGTGTCGGCTTCGGCCACGAACGCCATGATCGCGGCGGCGGTGGCGTCGATGCTCTCCATGACCAGCTTGCGGCCGGGGCCGGTCTCGGCCTCCTGGCGCTGCTCCCTGATCTTCTCGTAGCGGGCAATGCCCAGGCTGGTGCTTTCCTTCTCCAGTTCGAGCTGGGCGGCGTGCAGGTCGTTCTCTTGCCAAGTCGTCATCGTTTGCCCTCGGGGGATGCAAAAGTCAAAACGGGAGGACCGCACCGGGGGCTGCCCGGTACGGTCCTGAGTGGTTCGGTTGTTGGTCCTGGGTGGACCTATGTGGAACTGTAGTAGTCCTCGGTGGTGAACAGCAATGAGTAGTTCTGAATGGTTGTCCTAGGAGGAGGTCCGCCGAAGATGACCACTTTATTCGGCGTCACCTGGTGTCACCTGTCGCGGCACCCGGCGTCACCTATATGTCACCCGAAGCGTCACCTGATAGACTGGAACGCTGTAAGTAGTTGAGTGGTCAGCACTAATCGGCAGGGGCTTCGGGATTTAGGTTCCAGTGCCGCAAGGCGTGGGGGTTCGAGTCCCCCCTTTCGCACCAGTGCCGGCCTGTCCCCGCCCTGATCGGGCCATCGGCGCCCCCTTGACCGGCACGCGCTGGCAGTGCAGGCCGAATTGGGCGAAACTAAAGGGCTGCGGCAAGCAGGCGCGTCCCAGACGTCGTGTCCTAACAACCGTTTCATCCCAATCATCGAGCCGGGGGCCTGGGCCACCGGTGGCAGGAGTCAACATGCAAGCTTCGATCGAATCCACCGGCAACCTGGAACGCCGCCTGAGCTTCTCGCTGCCGGAAGAGCGTCTGCAGAGCCACATCGCCGGCCGCCTGGGCGAAATCGCCCGTACCACCCGCATCAAGGGGTTCCGTCCGGGCAAGGTGCCGGCCAAGGTGATCGAGCAGCGCTTCGGCGCGCAGGTCCGTGGCGAGGCGCTGGACGGCCTGCTGCGCGAGACCTTCGACGCGGCCGTGCGCGAGCACGACCTGCGCGTCGTCGGCAGCCCGCGCATCGACAAGGGCGACGAGGGTGAGTTCTCCTTCGTGGCCACCGTGGAAGTGGTGCCGGACTTCGGCGACATCGACGTCAGCAAGCTGACCGTCGTGCGCCACACCGCCGAGATCACCGACGCCGACATCGACCAGATGATCGAGAACCTGCAGAACCAGCGTCGTACCTGGGCCCCGGTCAGCCGTGGCGCGCAGGACGGTGACCTGGTCGCGGTGGAAACCTGGTCGCAGGCCGGCGAAGAGCGCCTGCCGGCCGAGGGCACCGAGAAGGGTTCGATCGTGCTCGGCCAGGGCATGATGTTCGACACCATCGAAAAGGGCCTGGTCGGCCTGGCCAAGGGCGAAGAGAAGACCCTGGACGTCGAGTTCCCGGCTGACTGGCGCGTGCCGGTGCTGGCCGGCAAGACCGTGCAGGTCACCGTCAAGGTTGCCGACGTGTCCGAGCCGGTCGTGCCGGCGGTCGACGAAGCCTTCATCAAGAGCTTCGGCGTGAAGGGTGGCGACGTCGAGCAGTTCCGCAGCGACATCCGCGCCAACCTGGAGCGTGAGCTGAAGGGCGCGCTGATGAACCGCCTGCGCCGCGAAGTGGGCGAGCAGCTGATCGCGGCCTACTCGTCGGTGGAAATGCCGCCGCGCCTGGTCGAGAACGAAGCCCGCGCCATGCTGGCCCAGCAGGTCGAGCAGCTGCGCCGCAACGGCCAGAACGTCGGCGAGATCCCGGCCGATGCCCACGAAGGCTTCAAGGACGCCGCCGCCAAGCGCGTGCTGGTCGGCCTGCTGGTCGGTGAAGTGGCCCGCATCAACGACCTGCGCCTGGAAGCCAAGCGCCTGAACGAAACGATGCGTCTGATCGCCTCGACCTACGAAGAGCCGGAGCAGGTCATTGAGATGTACCGCAACGACCCCCAGCTGATGTCTGGCCTGCAGAACCGTGTGATGGAAGAGCAGGTGATCGACTGGATCGCCGAGCGTGCCCAGCACACCGAAGAGAAGCTGTCGTTCCAGGACGCGATCCGCCAGTAAGCCGGCGGATCACCGGATGCCCCGCGCCTTTGCCGGCGCGGGGTTGTTGCCCCCCAAGATAGGTACCTCACGTAATGGACAACCGAACCAAAGCCCTGAACCTGGTTCCGATGGTGGTCGAGCAGACCAGCCGCGGCGAGCGTGCCTACGACATCTATTCGCGCCTGTTGAAGGAGCGCCTGATCTTCCTCGTGGGCCCGATCGACGATCACATGGCCAACGTGGTGGTGGCGCAGTTGCTGTTCCTGGAATCGGAGAACCCGGAAAAGGACATCAACATCTACATCAACTCGCCGGGTGGCGTGGTCACCGCCGGCATGGCGATCTACGACACCATGCAGTACATCAAGCCGAATGTGAGCACCACCTGCATCGGCCAGGCCGCCTCGATGGGCGCCCTGCTGCTGGCCGCGGGCGAAGCCGGCAAGCGCTATGCGCTGCCGAACTCGCGCGTGATGATCCACCAGCCGCTGGGCGGCTACCAGGGCCAGGCCACCGACATCGACATCCACGCGCGTGAGATCCTGACCCTGCGTTCGCGCCTGAACGAGATCCTGGCCAAGCACACCGGCCAGTCGCTGGAGACGATCGCCCGCGACACCGAGCGCGACAACTTCAAGAGCGCCTTCGAGGCGCAGGCCTACGGTCTGGTCGACCAGGTCCTGGAGCGTCGTCCGGATGAGTCGATCCAGGCCGGTTGACCGGCCTTCACGGGGCCAGGGAGGCCCCGTTCCTGCAGGGTCGGGCGGGACTGGTGTCCCCTCGGCCCTGTGCTATTCTCGAATCGAACCCCCGTTCAGCGGGTGGGGTAACTGGGTAAGCGAAGCATGAGCGAAGACCGCCAAGGTCGTTCCACGGACACCGGCAAGATCCTCTACTGCTCTTTCTGCGGCAAGAGCCAGCATGAAGTGCGCAAGCTGATTGCGGGTCCGAGCGTATTCATCTGCGATGAGTGCGTGGAGCTGTGCAACGACATCATCCGTGAGGAACTTGAGGAAAAGGCGCAGTCGGCGCGCAGTTCGCTGCCCAAGCCGCGCGAGATCCTCGAGGTCCTGGACCAGTACGTGATCGGCCAGAACCGCGCCAAGCGCACCTTGGCCGTGGCCGTGTACAACCACTACAAGCGCATCGAGAGCCGGCAGAAGAACGACGACGTCGAACTGGCGAAGTCGAACATCCTGCTGGTCGGCCCGACCGGTTCGGGCAAGACGCTGCTGGCCGAAACCCTGGCCCGCCTGCTCAACGTGCCGTTCACCATGGCCGACGCCACCACGCTGACCGAAGCCGGTTACGTGGGCGAGGACGTGGAGAACATCATCCAGAAGCTGCTGCAGAAGTGCGACTACGACGTCGAGAAGGCACAGCAGGGCATCGTCTACATCGATGAAATCGACAAGATCTCGCGCAAGAGCGAGAACCCGTCGATCACCCGCGATGTGTCCGGCGAAGGCGTGCAGCAGGCCCTGCTGAAGCTGATCGAAGGCACCGTGGCCAGCGTTCCGCCGCAGGGCGGGCGCAAGCATCCGCAGCAGGAATTCCTGCAGGTGGACACCAAGAACATCCTGTTCATCTGCGGCGGCGCGTTCGCCGGGCTGGACAAGGTGATCCAGGCCCGTTCCACCGACGTCGGCAGCATCGGCTTCGGCGCCAAGGTGAAGAGCAGCGAGCGCAAGCAGGAAGTGGGCAAGGTGCTGGCCGAAGTCGAGCCGGAAGACCTGATCAAGTTCGGCCTGATTCCGGAGTTCGTCGGCCGCCTGCCGGTGGTGGCGACCCTGGAGGAGCTGGACGAGCCGGCCCTGATCAAGATCCTGACCGAGCCGAAGAACGCCATCACCAAGCAGTTCAAGAAGCTGTTCGAGATGGAAAACGTCGAGCTGGAGTTCCGTCCGGACGCGTTGTCGGCCATCGCCAGGAAGGCGCTCAAGCGCAAGACCGGTGCCCGTGGCCTGCGCACCATCGTCGAATCGGTCCTGCTGGACACCATGTACGACCTGCCGTCGCAGGAAAACGTCAGCAAGGTGGTGGTGGACGAATCGGTGATCGAGCACAAGTCCGAGCCGTACCTGATCTACCAGACCCCGGCGGTCCCTGAACAGAAGGCCGCAGGCGCCGAGTGATCCTTCCAGGTTGTTGATTGGAAAGGATTTTCAAGGAATGCCTTGCATCTGAAAGCCGATGGCCCCATAACGGGGCCATCGGCTTTTTTTGTCTCCGGAAGATGCCCTCCCGGAGGCGGTTTTCCCCCTTCCCTGGAGCCCCCATGGCCCGTTCCCCAAGTGAAACCCTCGACCTGCCGGTCCTGCCGCTGCGCGACGTAGTGGTGTTCCCGCACATGGTCATTCCGCTGTTCGTCGGCCGTGACAAGTCCATGCACGCGCTCGAACAGGCAATGGAGGCGGACAAGCGCATCCTGCTGCTGGCGCAGAAGTCGGCCGAAACCGACGACCCGCATGCGGCCGACCTCTACCAGGTCGGTACGCTGGCGCAGGTGCTGCAGCTGCTGAAGCTGCCCGACGGCACCATCAAGGTGCTGGTCGAAGGCCTGTCGCGCGTGCAGGTCACCCACGTTGACGAGCGCAACGGCTCGCTGCACGGCCAGGCCGTGGAGATCGACGCCAGCGACGAGCGCGAAGCGCGCGAGGTCGAGGCGATCGCCCGCTCGCTGATGTCGCTGTTCGAGCAGTACGTGAAGACCAACCGCAAGCTGCCGCCGGAACTGCTGCAGACGCTGTCGGGCATCGATGAGCCGGCGCGCCTGGCCGACACCATCGCCGCGCACATCAGCGTGCGCCTGGCCGACAAGCAGCGCCTGCTGGAAACGCTGGCCGTCGGTGACCGCCTGGAGATGCTGGTCGGCCTGGTCGACGGCGAGATCGACGTGCAGCAGATGGAGAAGCGCATCCGCGGCCGCGTGAAGTCGCAGATGGAGAAGAGCCAGCGCGAGTACTACCTCAACGAACAGATGAAGGCCATCCAGAAGGAACTGGGTGACCTGGACGATGCGCCTGGCGAGCTTGAAGAGCTGGCGCGCAAGATCGCCGAGGCCGGCATGCCGAAGGCCGTTGAGGCCAAGGCGCGCAACGAGCTGAACAAGCTCAAGCAGATGTCGCCGATGTCGGCCGAAGCGGCGGTCGTGCGCAACTACCTGGAGTGGTTGCTGGGCGTGCCGTGGAAGAAGCGCAGCAAGGTTCGCAAGGACCTGAAGGTGGCGCAGGACACCCTCGATGCCGATCACTACGGGCTGGAGAAGGTCAAGGAACGCATCCTTGAATACCTGGCGGTGCAGTCGCGCGTGAAGCAGATGAAGGGCCCGATCCTGTGCCTGGTCGGGCCGCCGGGCGTGGGCAAGACCTCGCTGGGACAGTCCATCGCCAAGGCCACCAACCGCAAGTTCGTGCGCATGTCGCTGGGCGGCGTGCGTGACGAGGCCGAGATCCGTGGCCACCGTCGCACCTACGTCGGTTCGATGCCGGGCCGCATCGTGCAGAACCTCAACAAGGTCGGCAGCAAGAACCCGCTGTTCGTGCTCGACGAGATCGACAAGATGTCGATGGATTTCCGCGGCGATCCGTCCTCGGCGTTGCTGGAAGTGCTCGACCCTGAGCAGAACAACGCGTTCAACGACCACTACCTGGAAGTGGACCTGGACCTGTCTGAAGTGATGTTCGTGGCCACCTCGAACTCGCTCAACATTCCCGGCCCGCTGCTGGACCGCATGGAAGTGATCCGCATCCCCGGCTACACCGAGGATGAGAAGCTCAACATCGCCACCCGTTACCTGGTGCCCAAGCAGGTCAAGGCCAACGGCCTGCAGCCGGAAGAGCTGGAGATCGGCAGTGACGCCATCCAGGACATCGTGCGCTACTACACGCGCGAGTCGGGCGTGCGCAACCTGGAACGCGAGATCGCCAAGATCTGCCGCAAGGTGGTGAAGGAGATCGCGCTGGCCGGCCCGCAGCCGGTGAAGGCGAAGAAGGGCGCGAAGAAGAAGGCGCTGGTGAGCGTGTCCAGCAAGAACCTGGACAAGTACCTGGGCGTGCGTCGCTTCGACTTCGGCCGTGCCGAGGAAGAGAACGAGATCGGCCTGGTCACCGGCCTGGCCTGGACCGAGGTGGGTGGCGATCTGCTGCAGATCGAATCGACGCTGGTGCCGGGCAAGGGCCAGCTGATCCTGACCGGCCAGCTCGGCAACGTGATGAAGGAATCGGCTTCAGCGGCGCTGTCGGTGGTGCGTTCGCGCGCCGTCGGCTTCGGCATCGACAGCGACTTCCTGCAGAAGCACGACGTGCACCTGCATGTGCCCGATGGCGCTACGCCGAAGGACGGCCCGAGTGCCGGCGCGGCGAT
Organism: Stenotrophomonas sp. CASM110; assembly: GCF_049384345.1. Taxonomy (NCBI): domain Bacteria; kingdom Pseudomonadati; phylum Pseudomonadota; class Gammaproteobacteria; order Lysobacterales; family Lysobacteraceae; genus Stenotrophomonas; species Stenotrophomonas sp. CASM110. The sequence goes on along the minus strand of NZ_JBMRGI010000008.1, from coordinate 123,608 downwards.
GGTCACCTCGCTGGTATCGATGCTGACCAAGGTGCCGGTGCGTGCCGACGTGGCGATGACCGGCGAGATCACCCTGCGTGGTCGCGTCACGGCCATCGGTGGACTGAAGGAGAAGCTGCTGGCCGCACTGCGTGGCGGAATCCGCACGGTCATCATTCCCGAGGAGAACCGCAAGGACCTGGCCGACATCCCGGCCAACGTCACCCGCGATCTGGAGATCGTGCCGGTGAAGTACATCGAAGAAGTCCTGGACCTGGCGCTGGAGCGTCCGTTGGCACCGAAGAAGGCGCGCAAGAGTGCGCAACGTGTCACGGTGCGCAGCAAGGCCAAACCGAGTGGAAACGCGCGCGTCAAGCATTGACGCGCGCTGTCCAACGGCCCGAAACCCGCGTCGTTGCTGGCTTTCCAGCTTGCGTGGGGGTAGGGCCACTGGTATAAAAGCAGCACTCGCGAATGAGTGATCGCAGTCTGGCGATCGCTGAATTCGGCGAACCGTTTCCACATGGCGGCCGCATGCAGAGCGCGTGCGGTTGCTTCCCTGTCGAATAAGCGGAACCCACCGCCAAAGGAGTTGTAGAGAATGAACAAGACCGAATTGATCGATGCCGTTGCTGAAGCTGCAGACCTGACCAAGGCCGAGTCCAGCCGCGCTGTCGATGCCGTCGTTGCTGCCGTCACCAAGGCGCTGAAGGACGGCGATGCGGTCACCCTGGTTGGCTTCGGTACCTTCCAGGTCCGCGACCGTGCTGCCCGCACCGGCCGCAACCCGAAGACCGGCGACACCATCAAGATCGCTGCTTCGAAGAATCCGTCGTTCAAGGCTGGTAAGGCCCTGAAGGATGCTGTAAACTAAGCGGCTCGCTGGGGTGCTTAGCTCAGCGGTAGAGCGTCTCCTTTACACGGAGAGGGTCGGGGGTTCGAAACCCTCAGCACCCACCACAGCACCGCGGTAAAAGTTTGAGTGTGGAGCGGTAGTTCAGCTGGTTAGAATGCTGGCCTGTCACGCCGGAGGTCGCGGGTTCGAGTCCCGTCCGCTCCGCCATTCAACGAGGCCTCCGGCCAAAAGCTGGAGGCTTTGTTTTCTCCCCGGTCCAGGCCGGCTGAAAGCAAAAAAGGTAACAACGCGGAGCGGTAGTTCAGCTGGTTAGAATGCTGGCCTGTCACGCCGGAGGTCGCGGGTTCGAGTCCCGTCCGCTCCGCCACTACATCGAGGCCCCCGGCCTGAAGCTGGGGGCCTTGTCTTCTCACCGACAGGTTCGGAAGGAAGGCGAAAAGGTTTTTGCAAGAACGGAGCGGTAGTTCAGCTGGTTAGAATGCTGGCCTGTCACGCCGGAGGTCGCGGGTTCGAGTCCCGTCCGCTCCGCCATTGCAGAATTCTTAAGTCCCTGTGAAAAAACTTTGAAAAAAGTGTTCATCGGGCTGGGTTTCCAGGGAGTCTTCGGATATACTGGGCGCCTGCAAAGTTCAAGCGCGGAGCGGTAGTTCAGCTGGTTAGAATGCTGGCCTGTCACGCCGGAGGTCGCGGGTTCGAGTCCCGTCCGCTCCGCCAACTTCAAAAGCCCTCGGCGCAAGCCGGGGGCTTTTTCTTTGCGCCATGGTGGAAATGGCCGACACGCGGATGGCGCATGCCTGCCGATGTGGGCGCAGGCCGCGCTGGCGCTGCTTTTGGTCCCTGCGGCGAAGCGGGTTACACTGCCGGGCTCGCCAATAAGGCCTTGTGATTCCTCACCATGCTGCAGAAACTCCGCGACAAGACCTCAGGCTGGATCGTCACTGTGATCCTGGGGCTGCTGATGATTCCGTTCCTGTTCGTGATCGACAACAGCTACCTCGGTGGCGTTGGCGCACAGAACGTGGCCAAGGTTTCCGCGCCGCCGACCTGGTGGCGTTCGGCGCCGTCGTGGTGGCCGGTGCGCATGCTGTGGCAGCACCACGAGATCAGCTCGCAGGATTTCCGCACGCGTTTCGAGCAGGAGCGCATGCGTGAGCGCCAGCAGCAGGGCGACAACTTCGACCCGCGCGCGTTCGAGAGCACCGAGAACAAGATGGCCGTGCTCGATCAGCTGATCGACGAGCAGGTCGTGCGCCTGGTCGGTGAGCAGGCAGGCGTGGTGATCGGCGACGGCGCGGTGCGCGAGTACATCGCGACCATGCCCGCATTCCTCGATTCGAACGGCAAGTTCAACGAGAACAACTATCGCCTGGCCCTGGCCGGCGGCAACCCGCCGCGTACGCCGACCCAGTTCCAGGAGCTGGTGCGCGAGAGCCTGCAGCAGTCGGTGATTCCGTCGGGCCTGCAGAGCTCCGGCTTCGTCACCCAGGCCGAGACCGAGCGCCTGTTGAAGCTGCTGGGCGAAACCCGCGACGTCGAGCTGGCCGCGTTGCCGCCCGTACCGGCCGATACCGCGCCGGTGACCGATGAGCAGATCAAGCAGTGGTACGACAGCCACGGCAAGGATTTCCGCCAGGCCGAGAGCGTGTCGCTGGAGTACGTCGAGATCAACGGCGCGAACCTGCCGGCACCGGCGGCGGCCGATGAAGCCACCCTGCGCAAGCGCTATGAAGACGAGAAGGCGAAGTTCACCTCGCCGGAGCAGCGCCAGGCCTCGCACATCCTGATCACCGGTGACGGTGCAGAAGCCAAGGCGAACAGGATCGCTGCCGAAGCCAAGGCCGCTGGTGCCGATTTCGGCGCGCTGGCCAAGGCCAATTCGGAAGATCCGGGCTCCAAGGACCAGGGCGGTGACCTGGGTTGGGTCGAGCGCGGTGCGATGGTGAAGCCGTTCGAGGACGCGCTGTTTGCGGCCAAGGCCGGTGACGTGATCGGCCCGGTGAAGACCGAGTTCGGTTACCACATCATCAAGGTGGCCGCTGTGCGCGGTGGCCAGGGCAAGTCGTTCGAGGAAGTGCGTGACACGCTGGCCGCCGAACAGCTGAAGGCCGACGGTGAGCGCGGCTTCAACGAGCTGGCCGGTCGCCTGGTCGATGCCATCAACAAGAGCCCGAGCGATCTGGCCGCTGCCGCCAAGGAAGTGAACCTGCCGCTGCAGACGCTGGGCCCGATCACCCGCGCGACCGCCAGTGGCATCGCGGCTGACCCGGCCGTGCTGCGTGCGGCGTTCTCCGACGTGCTGGTGCAGGACGGTACCGCCAGTGACCCGATCGCCCTGGGGGGCGCGACCAACCACAGCGTGGTCATCCGCGTGGCTGCGCACACCCCGGAACAGGCCCTGCCGCTGGACAAGGCTCGTGACCAGGTGATCGCCGCGATCCGCGCTGACCGCCAGCGCCAGGCCAGCGACAAGGCGGCCGATGCGATCCTGGCCAAGCTGAAGGCGGGTGCCACCCTGCAGTCGCTGGCCGCCAGCGAGAAGCTGCAGCTGAGCCCGATGCCGGGCCTGCCGCGCAGCCAGCCGGTGCCGACCCCGGAAATCAACCGCGCGATCTTCAGTGCGCCGGTGCCGGCCGAAGGCAAGCCGAGCTATGGCAAGGTCGACGTCAATGGCCACGCGCTGCTGTTCGCGGTGAACAAGGTCAATCCGGGCGACATCAAGGAAGTGACTGCAGAGCAGCAGAAGCAGCTGAAGGAACAGCTGAGCCAGATCGATGGCATGGCCGCGGCCAAGGCCTACATCGAGGCGATGCGCAAGAAGTTCGTGATCCAGACCACCGAGGCGAACCTGTAAGCCTTGCGGCTGCATCCATGAGAAAGGCCCGGCACTGCCGGGCCTTTTTTTGTGCCTGCCGATGTGTAGCGTCGAGCCATGCTCGACTGCGTCTGCCGGGCGCAGGCATGAAAAAGCCGAGCAAGGGCTCAGCTCTGCAGGAAACAGGGCAGGGCGCGGCGGTGCCGCGCCGGACTCAGTCTTCCACGCGCAGCACGGCGCCCGGCTTCAGCACGCTGCTGCCGCTCAGGCCGTTCAGCGACAACAGGGCCTTGACCGGCATGCCGTAGCGGCGGGCGATGGTCCAGGCCGACTCGCCATCACGCACGGTGTGGCGGCGGCTGCGCGGACGATCAGCGATCGCGGCGACGGTCTTGGCCACCTGCGGCGTCGGTGCTGCGGTGGCGACTGGCGCAGCGCTGGCGACCAGGGCGGATGCGGTGTCCGCCACCGTCGCATTGGCAGCCGAGACAGGAGCCAGCACGCGGGTGGTACCCGACGAGGCGCGGCCACCGCCCGCCAGGGCGGGGTTGAGGCGGGCGATCCTGGCCGGGTCCAGGGCGCGCTGTGCGGCCCACTGCTGGACGCTGGTGCCGGCGGGCAGGGTGTGGTCCTTCAGCACCGGCACGGTGCGGTCCAGCGAGGCCATCACGCCCGGCTGGTCTTCCACGTCTTCCAGCACGCAGGCCAGGGCATGCAGCTTCTCGACGTAGGCATGGGTGACCGGCGACAGGCCGGGCAGCGCCGACGGCTTGGCGTTCTGCGCGTTCATGCCGGCCTTGCGCATGGACTGCAACACGCGGTACTCACCGGCGTTGTAGGCCATGGTGGCCAAGCGCCAGTCGCCGCCGAACATGCCGTGCAGGGTCTTCAGGTAGCGCACTGCGGCCTGGGTGGAATCGACCGCCGACAGGCGGCCGTCGTAGCCGTTGGCCATGGGCACGCGGTGGTTGCGCGCGGTGGTGGCGATGAACTGCCACAGGCCGGTCGGGCCGCTGCCATTGCGGGCATTGGGCCGGTAGCCGCTTTCCACGAACGGGATCAGTGCGAATTCGGTAGGCAGGTTGGCCTTGCGCAGCTCTTCAACCACGTAGCCGAACAGCACCAGCGCATCGTCATCCTGGTTGGCCAGGCGCGACGGGGCGTGGGCGAACTGCTTCTGCCAGCGCGGGCTGGTGGCCTCGGCATTGCAGGTGGGCTCGGCCAGGCCGTCGCGGAAGCTGGAGAAGATCTCCTGGCCATTGCGGACCGACGCGGCCGGCAACGCGGCCGGATCCAGCGGCAGGGCCGCCGCGGCGGCCAGGTTCTGGCCGATGCCCGCGCCCAGCGACTGGGCACCGGCGGTTCCGGCCAGCCCCAGGACCAGGCCCAGGGCCAGCGGCAGACTTCGGCGCATCATGCGCGGAAGCCGTCTTTCCAGTGCCGGAGACCGGCCATGACGTCGACGTCGTCAACGACGTCGCGGCCCAGGTGCGCCGACACTGCCGCGCGGATCGGCGCCGTGTGCACACGCAGGAACGGATTGCAGTCGAATTCGTTGGCCAGGGTTACCGGCAGGGTGGAACGGTCATCGCGGCGCATGGCCAAAGCCTCCTCTTGGCGCTGCCACAGGGCAGCGTTGGCGGGGTCGACATGCCGCGCGAAGACGGCATTTGACACGGTGTACTCGTGGGCGCAACAAAGCAGCAGTTGCGCGGGCAAGGTACCCAGCTTGCGCATCGATGCCAGCAGCTGGGACGGCGTACCTTCGAACAGGCGTCCACAGCCCAGGCTGAACAACGAATCTCCGCTGAAAAGATGTTCAGCAGTGTGAAACGCGATGTGGCTGCGGGTATGCCCGGGCACGGATAGTACGTGGAACGTCCGGCCCAGTGCCTGAACGCGTTCACCTTCGCCGGCCCGCTCGGTCGCTGCAGGGATGCGCTCCTCGACGGGCGCGATGACCCGTACACCGGGAAAACGTGCCCGCAACGCGGGCACGCCACCGATGTGGTCATCGTGATGATGGGTGAGCAGGATCGTGTCCACGCGCAGGCCCTGATCGGCCAGCGCAAGCACCGGCGCGGCATCGCCGGGATCGACGACCACGGCGGCGCCAGCGTCGTCGATCAACGTCCAGATGTAGTTGTCCGCAAATGCGGGCAGGGCAGTCAGTCGCATAGAATTGGACCATGCCCGCGCTGCAGAGCACCCGTCAAGCGAGCCAGGCCCCGTGGTTCGACACTGAACCGGCGGGCTCCTTGCGCGTGCTGGAGCGGCAGTTGCTGCTGCCGCAGCTGTCTGTCCTGCCGACGCAGCCCTGGCTGTGGATCGCACCGAGTGCGGCCTGGCTGGAGGATGCGCAGCTGGGCGGGCGCGGGCTGCGGCTGTTCCGGCAGGGCCAGGGCTATGCCGGCGACACCCGCTGTGCGCTGCCGCTGCCGCTGGCCAGCGAGAGCGTCAACGCGGTCGTGCTGCAGCATGTGACCGCGGGCGATGCGGAGCGACTGCTGGACGAGTGCGAGCGCGTGCTGATGCCGGGCGGCCACCTGTGGCTGAGCAGCCTCAACCCGTTCAGCCCTTACCGCACGCATTGGCGCCAGCACGGACTGGTGGTGCGCACGCCACAGCGGATCCGCCTGCTGCTCGGCCGCCACGGGCTGGAGTGCGACGATATGCGTTACCTCGGCCCGCTCTGGCGCGGTGCAGGCAGTCGCCGCACGGGCGGTTGGGCGCCGCTGCGCGCGGCCTGCCTGTTCCATGCTGAAAAGCGCACGCTGGCCCTGCCCGGGCCGAAACCGTTGCCGGTGCGTTGGCTCGGCACCGTTGCCACCTGATCTGGAGTTGTATTGAAAACCATCGAAATCCACACCGACGGTTCCTGCCTTGGCAATCCCGGCCCCGGCGGCTGGGCTGCGCTGCTGCGCTACAAGGGCCACGAGCGTGAACTGAGCGGCGGCGAAGCGCACACCACCAACAACCGGATGGAGCTGATGGCGGCCATTTCCGGGTTGGAGACGCTCACCGAGCCCTGCAACATCGTGCTCTATACCGATTCGCAGTACGTGCGGCAGGGCCTGACGCAGTGGCTGCCCGGCTGGATCCGCAAGAACTGGAAGACCGCCGGCGGCGACCCGGTGAAGAACCGCGAGCTGTGGGAGCGCCTGCATGCCGCGACGCTGCGGCATCAGATCGACTGGCGCTGGGTAAAGGGCCACTCCGGTGACCCGGACAACGAGCGGGTGGATACGCTGGCGCGCAACGCGGCCATCCAGATCCGCGACGCCAGCCCGGTAAACTGAGCCCATGCGTCAGATCATCCTCGATACCGAAACCACCGGCCTGGAATGGAAGAAGGGCAACCGCATCGTCGAAATCGGCTGCGTGGAGCTGTTCAAGCGCCGCCCGACCGGCAACAACTACCACCAGTACATCAAGCCGGACTGCGAGTTCGAACAGGGCGCGCAGGAAGTCACCGGCCTGACCCTGGAGTTCCTGGCTGACAAGCCGGACTTCGCGCAGATCGCCGATGAGTTCCTGGCCTTCATCGATGGCGCCGAGCTGATCATCCACAACGCGGCGTTCGACCTGGGCTTCCTCGACAACGAGCTGTCGCTGCTGGGCCCGCAGTACGGGAAGATCACCGATCGCTGCACAGTGATCGATACCCTGGTGATGGCGCGCGAGCGCTTCCCGGGCCAGCGCAATTCGCTGGATGCGCTGTGCAAGCGGCTGGGCGTGGACAACTCGCACCGTGCGCTGCATGGCGGCCTGCTCGATGCGCAGATCCTGGGCGACGTCTACATCGCGCTGACCTCGGGGCAGGAAGAGATCGGATTCGGCCTGGGGGATGACGATGGCGGTGGCGCCGGTGCGGCGCTGCAGGCCTTCGATACCAGCAAGCTGCTGCCGCGTCCGCGCGTAGTGGCCACGCCGTCGGAGCTGGAAGCGCATGCCGCGCGGCTGGAGCGGCTGCGCAAGAAGGCCGGCCACGCACTGTGGGATGGGCCGAAGGTGGAAGAGCCCGCCAGCGCGTAATGCCTGGAAGAGGTAGTGCCGGCCGCTGGCCGGCATCTGCGTGAACACGTTTCCCGGTGAGTCGGCCAGCGGCCGGCACTACCGCCTCCACGCCTGGCGTGGATCTACGGGTTAATGGCAGCGCACCAGGATCACGCTGATGTTGTCGCGGCCACCGCCGTCGAGCGCGGCGGCGACCAGCGTGTCCACGCATTCCTGTGCGCTTGCATCCTCGAAGGCGAGGGTGCGGGCGATGCCGCGGTCGTCCACTTCCTCGGTCAGGCCGTCACTGCACAGCAGCAGCTGCATGCCGGGGCGCAGCTCGCCGCTGGTGGTGGCCACGTTCAGATGTGCCGGATCGGTGACGCCCAGCGCCTGGGTGACCACGTTGCGATGTGGATGCGCGCGTGCCTGTTCGGCCGTCAGGTTGCCCTGCGCGACCAGTTCCTGCACCACGCTGTGATCCTGGCTGAGCTGTGCCAGCTGGCCGTCACGCCAGAGGTAGGCACGGCTGTCGCCGACCCATGCCACTTCATAGCGATTGCCCTGCACGCGTGCGGCGACCACGGTGGTACCCATCGGCAGGGTGTCGTTGCGCCGCCGCGAGGCGCGGATGATCTCTTCGTCGGCGGTGCGGATGGCCTGGGCCAGCGGCGCGCCACGGCGGATCTCGCGCACGATGGTTTCGCGCGCCAGCGCGCTGGCCACCTCGCCGCAGGCGTGGCCGCCCATGCCATCGGCCACCAGCCACAGGGCCAGCTCGCTGTCACCGTAGTAGGTGTCTTCGTTGAGCTCGCGGCGCAGGCCGGGGTGGGTGAGGTGTCCGAATTCGATCATGGTGTGCAGGGGCGGGGTATTGCTGGGGAGACAGGCATCATCGGGGGGCTGCGGGCATCCGGCAAGGCATGCATCCAGGAAATTTTCACTTCATTGACCGGAATGACTTGTCGTCGGCCTGACTTCCTCGTATGATGCGCGTCCCCGGTCCGCCGGGGACCACCCGGAGAGGTGGCAGAGTGGTTGAATGTACCTGACTCGAAATCAGGCAGGCGTTTATAGCGCCTCGGGGGTTCGAATCCCCCCCTCTCCGCCAGATAAAGAAAAAGGGCTGCCGAAAGGCAGCCCTTTTTCTTTATCTGGCGCGGGACGCGACGCGCTCTGCGCGTCGCCCCACACGTTGCTGCGCAACGCGTGGGCGCCTCCCTTTGCCGGCCTCTCCCCGCCCCTGTCGGGGCAGCCCCTCAACAGAGGGGCTTGGTCCTCCAGATGCATCACGGGAGATCCGCGCGGTGCGTGGATGCGCGGCGGGAATCACGCCGTAGTGACCCTGTACTGATCTGGCGCGGGACGCGACGCGCTCTGCGCGTCGCCCCACACGTTGCTGCGCAACGCGTGGGCCCCTCCCTTTGCCGGCCTCTCCCCGCCCCTGTCGGGGCAGCCCCTCAACAGAGGGGCTTGGTCCTCCAGATGCATCACGGGAGATCCGCGCGGTGCGATGCGCGGCGGGAATCACGCCGTAGTGACCCTGTACTGATCTGGCGCGGGACGCGACGCGCTCTGCGCGTCGCCCCACACGTTGCTGTGCAACGTGTGGGCCCCTCCCTTTGCCGGCCTCTCCCCGCCCCTGTCGGGGCAGCCCCTCAACAGAGGGGCTTGGTCCTCCAGATGCATCACTGAGATCCGCGCGGTGCGTGGATGCTGTTCCTGCTGGCAGGCTCATCCACGCATGACGTGGATCTACCGGGGATATCCGTGCGGACGCTGCGGGTTACCATGTACGCATCACCTGCTGGAGCTTTTCCCCATGACCGCTGAAATCCTCGTTCCCGTTTCTTTCGGCGAGCTGCTGGACAAGATTTCGATCCTGCAGATCAAGTCCGAGCGCATCAGCGACGAGGGCAAGCTGGCCAACGTGCGCAGGGAGCTGTCGGCGCTGGAGCAGACCTGGATGGCGCACCCGGCGGCCGTGAAGGACATCGCCAGGCTGCGTGCCGAGCTGAAGGTGGTCAACGAGCAGCTGTGGGAAATCGAGGACGACATCCGGCTGAAGGAGAAGGCGCAGGCGTTCGACCAGGGCTTCATCGACCTGGCGCGCAGCGTGTACCTGCGCAATGACGAACGCGCGCGCATCAAGAAGGCGATCAACCTGGCGCTGGGCTCGGCGTACGTGGAGGAGAAGTCCTATCAGGATTACGCGCAGCGCGTGTAATCCCGGGCGGCCTGCCGCTCACCCCAGGTGGTCGGCGACGTAGCGTTCGAAGGCAGCGATACCGTCTTCCACGGTGATCAGTTCCATCACATCGTCGAACTCGATCTTGGTGCCCCACTTCAGATCGGTGGCCTGCTTGGCGAGGTACTTGCGTGCCGCATCGTCGTAGCGGTCCACGCAATAGCGACGATCCGAGTACGGGCCGCTGCGGTTCGGATTGCTGGCCGCATGCAGGCCCAGCACCTTGGCGCCCATCGCGTTGGCGATGTGCATCGGGCCGGAATCGGGCGTCATCACCAGGTTGGCGCGGGCCAGCAGGGCGGGCAGCTGCTTCAGCGTGTCCTTGCCTACCAGGTCCAGCGCCGGCGTGTGCAGCTGTGCCTGGATGGCGTCGGCCATGCTGCGCTCAAGTTCGCTGCGGCCGCCGCACAGCACCACCTGCCAGCCGCGCGTGACCGCGTGGTTGGCCACGGCGGCGTAGCGGTCGGCGTACCAGTTGCGGCGCACGTGGCTGGAGCACGGCGAGATCATCAGCACCGGGCGACCATCGTCGTGCCACTGCGCGGCGGCCCACTCATATGCCGACTGCGGCACGGCCAGGTCCCAGCTGACCTCGGTCTGGCGCAGGCCCAGCGGTTCGCAGAAGCTGCCGATGGCATCGAGCACATGGATGCCCGGACGGTCGGGAATGCGTTCGTTGATGAAAAGCCCATGCAGGTCCTTCGAGCGGCTGCGGTCGTAGCCGATGCGGCGCTCGGCCGGAATGAAGGCCGACAGCAGGTTGGCGCGGAACGCGACCTGCATCTGCAGCAGCGCTTCGAAGCGCCCCGGCGGCAGCTGCCTGCGCAGTTCCTTGACCCCGGCCATGCCGCTCTTCTTGTCGTAGGCATGGAAGGTGACGCCGGGCAGGCCGTCGAGCAGCTTGTGGCCGACCTTGTCGATGATCCAGTGGATCGGCGTGTCCGGGCGCGCGGCCTGCAGGGTACGCACCAGGGGCACCACGTGGGTGACATCGCCAAGTGCGGACAGGCGCAGGAGGCACAAGGAGGAGGACGCTGATGCCATGTGTTGTTAGACTCAATGAAATGGTCGCATTCGACGCCAATGAAGCGCTGACGCCATGCCGCGAGGGTCGCGGCATCGGGGCCATTCTGTTCGACCGCGAGCGGCTGCGGCAAGCCGAGATCGGCCTGTTCTCGCCCCAGCACTGGGGCAGCAGGGCCCGGCCGGTGGGCGAGGGCGGCCGCGGCAGCGCCTGGTTCGTCGATGCGCCGTTCGGTGCCAGCGTGCTGCGCCACTATCTGCGCGGCGGCATGGCGGCCCGTATCAGCCATGACCAGTACCTCTGGCGCGGCTCGGACCGGACCCGCAGCTTCGCCGAATTCCGCCTGATGCGCGCCCTGCGCGAGAAAAAGCTGCCGGTGCCACGGCCGATCGCCGCGTTCTACATGCGCGAGGGCCTGCGCTACCGGGCGGCGATCCTGATGGAGCGGATCGAGGGCGTGCGCTCGCTGGCCGACCGCGCACTGGTGGCCGGCCGGGGGGCTCCCTGGGAGGAGACCGGGCGCCTGATTGCCCGTTTCCATCGTGCCGGCCTGGACCATGCCGATCTCAACGCGCACAACATCCTGTTCGATGGCAGCGGCCATGGCTGGCTGATCGATTTCGACCGCGGCGTGATCCGCATCCCGGCGACCGCCTGGCGCGAGCGCAACCTCAAGCGCCTGCTGCGCTCGCTGATCAAGCTGCGCGGCGAGCGCAGCGTGGAAGACGTGCAGAAGGACTACGCGCGGCTGCGCCGTGCCTATGACATGGCCTGGAACCGGGGCACCTGATGGACTGGGCGTTGCGTTTCCTCGGCGTCGGCAATGCGTCGGCGGTCGAGCTGGGGTCGCCGATGTCGGTGATCGAGCGCGATGGGCGTCCATGGCTGACCATCGATTGTGGTGGCGAAGGCCTGACCGCGTTCAAGGCGCACTACGGGCAGATGCCGCAGGCGCTGTTCGTCACCCATGTGCACCTGGACCACGTGGCCGGCTTCGAGCGCCTGTTCGTGGATACCTTCTTCAATGCGCACCGGCGCGGCAAGGTGCGCCTGTACGTGCCCGCCACGGTGGTGCCGCTGCTGCACAAGCGCATCGGGGATTACCCGAACGTGCTGGCCGAGGGCGGTGCGAACTTCTGGGATGCCTTCCAGCTGATCGTGGTGGGCGAGGCGTTCTGGCACGAGGGCGTGCGCCTGGAAGTGTTTCCGGTGCGCCACCACTGGCCGGAGACGGCCTATGGCCTGCGCCTGCAGGGCGCGCTGACCTGGAGCGGCGATACCCGGCCGATTCCGGAGATGCTGGCACGCTTTGCCAGTGACAACGAACTGATCGCTCACGATTGCGGCCTGCACGGCAATCCCTCGCATACCGGCGTGGACGATCTGGAGCGTGAGTACAGCGCCGAACTGCAGGCGCGGATGATGCTGTACCACTACGCCAGCGCGGCCGATGGTCTGGCGCTGGCTGCGCGTGGGCACCGCGTGGCGCAGCCGGGGCAGTGCGTGCCGCTGGCGAGCCCGACCGCCCCACACGTGCTGGCCCAGGACCCGCCGTGAGGGGTACCGGCCAGCCCGCAGATGCGGCGTTGGCTGCCGGGCTGGAGGCGCTGGAGCGCGCACTGCATGCGCCGCAGGTGCGTGCCGACCGCGAGCAACTGGCCGCATTGCTGGATGAGGATTTCAGCGAGATCGGCAGCTCCGGCCAGTGCTACGACCGTGCGGCCGCGCTGGTGGAGATTCCGCTGGAGCGTGCCCAGGTGCAGATCGAATCGGAGCAGTACGCCGTCTGGCTGCTGTCGCAGGACCTGGCCCAGGTGCGCTACCGCAGCCGCCATCACCTTGATGGGCAGCTGCAGCACTGGGTGCTGCGCAGTTCGCTGTGGCGCCGGCACGGGGACAGATGGCGCATGGTGTTCCACCAGGGCACGCCCGAGGCAGGGTAGCGCGGCGCCATGCCGGGCCAAGAATGCGAAGCCGGGGTCAGATCCCTCTGCCATGCAAAGGGATCTGAGCCCAGTGCGGAAAAGGCGGTGGCCCCGCCGGCTGACCTCGGCGCCCGCGTCGATCGATACCGTTGCTGCCTTCCGGCCCTGGCGGGGTTTTCGACCTAGCGTCGCGAGGGGCCGACGGGGCCACCATAGAGACGTTGGCCGCCCGGTGGGCGGCCAGTTCACGGATCAGGGGAAACAGCGCGCGGCGCGCCGGAGCCCACAGCCGGACTGCACATCGGGCTGGCCGATGGCAGACGCGCATTCTAGCGCAGACGGGCCCATCGACGCCAGCTTCATGCACTGAATCGGCTGTAACCCGCTCCCGGCGGCAGCGGCCGGTACCCACCCCCGTTGCTAGAATGCCGGCCAGGAGGAACGACCTCCCCCACATCGGGAACCAATGACCAGGACGGCCTGGCCCTACCAAGAGGAGGGCCGTCATGGCCTGGATCTATCTGTTGTTTGCCGGCCTGCTGGAAATCGTCTGGGCCGTGTCCATGAAGCAGTCCGAAGGCTTCACCCGGCTCACCCCCACCGTGGTCACCATCATCGGCATGATCGCCAGCTTCTGGTTGCTGGCGGTGGCCATGCGCAGCCTGCCGCTGGGAACCGCCTATACGATCTGGACCGGCATCGGCGCGGTCGGGGCGTTCGTGGTTGGCATTGTGTTCCTGGGCGAGCAGGTCAGCCCGATGCGGATCGGTGCGGCGGTGTTGATCGTTTCCGGCCTGGTGCTGATGAAACTCTCCAGCAGCTGAATTTATTTACTCATGGCGGGGAATGGATTCTCCGCCACATGCAGCAATATGCATTTTCGGCAAAACCATTTTGTCCGCCCCTGTTATTTGACGCACGTCATAAAAATAGCGCGCGTGATTCACATGCCGCTGGCACCGTCGGTCGCACAGTGCCGCCATTCGTCGGGCGAAATCGGGGAGTTTTCGCCTTGACGGACGCGCTGGCGCACCTGTCCCCGGGTGCGATCGCGTGAAGATGTGAAGATTTTCAGGAGTTAATGCCTTCAGGCCTTGTTCCCGTTCGGGGAGCCGGGGTGGGCCGCATTGTCTCCAAAAAACCTGCCAGCTGTGCCATCCGGTCTTTTCATGGAGATTTACCGATGAACCGCATTTACCGTCTGGTTTTCAATCGTGCCCTTGGGGTAATGCAGGTTGCTTCGGAGGTCGCCCAGAACCCCGGCGGAAGCGCGGTCAGCGCAGGGCGGGTGCCGCGATTGCGGGCGCACCAGCTGGCGGCGGCTTTGGCCGCCACACTGGCCAGCGGATCGGCATTCGCAGCGTGCACCGGCACCACAACCGTAAACTGCGACAGCACCACCAGCATCAACAACTACTCCAACGCGACCAACGGCCTCACGCTGAACATCGACGCGGGTGCATTGCTGCGTACGCCGCCGATTGTAGGCGGCGGCAACGCAGCAACGCTGACCGGCGACAACGTGACGGTCAACAACAATGGCACGATCGATCCGAGCTCGATCATCCTCGCCTCGCCCGGCCTGGTCATCGGCAATGGTTCTGCCAACAACAGCGCGATCGTCGTCAACAACAACGCCAGCGGACAGATCAAGGGTGTCGTCAACATCGCAACGCTGCTGGGCTTCGGTGGACAGGCGCTGGTGGCACAGAATGTCAACGGCACCACCACCATCAACAACGCCGGCCTGATCAGCACGTCGCTGATTGGTGCAGGCAGCGTTTCCGACGCGACCACGGTGGTGACCTATGGTGGTGCAGCCGCCAATGTGGCCAACACAGGCACCATCGACGGACGCGTCGGCCTGGGTGCTTCTGGCGGTAACACGTTCCTCAATGCGGGGGCGGTCAGTGGCAGCGTTCACCTGGGTGATTCAACCGGCGGCAACACCTTCACCGCAGTGTCGGGTTCCAGCGTTGTGAGCGGCGGCGGCAGCGCTCTTGCCGGCGTGATTACCGGTGTCACCGGGGTAAAGGTTGCGGCTGCGGGATCGGTCGACGCCGGTACCGGCAGTGGTGCGGCCAACAACACGCTGGTGTTGCAGAACGTCGTCAGCGGTCCGGGGTCCGGCACCGGCGGAGCGGTGACCACGCTGGGCTGGAACCAGTACCTCAACTTCCAGAAGCTCACCGTCAACAGCGGCACCTGGAACCTGCAGGGTGCGTGGGCGGGTGCAGGTACGACCACGCTCAATGATGGCCTGGTCAATTTCAACAATGCCGGTTCCTTCGGCACAGGGCTGTTCACCGCCAACGGCGGTGCCATCGCCTCTGCCACGGCCGGTCTGAACCTGGCCAACGCTTTCAGCCTTGGTGGCAATCTGTCCCTGGCAGGGACCAATGCGTTCAGCCTGGGGGGCTTGCTGTCCGGTACTGGCGGGCTGACGGTCAACAACACCGGCATCGTTACTCTCGGCGGCGCAAACCTGTTCTCCGGCGGCGTCAACCTCAATGCCGGCGGCCTGGTACTGGGCAATGCCGGTGCACTGGGCAGCGGCAACCTGACCGTGGGTGGCAGCGCTTCACTGGATACGACGGCGGGCTTCACCCTGGGCAACAATCTGGTGATCAATGGCGGGGGCTCGCTGAACCTGCTCGGCAGCAATGCGTTGTCATTGAACGGTTCGATCTCCGGTGCCGGCAACCTGACCAAGAGCGGCGCCGGCACCCTCACCTTGAACGGCGCCAATGCGCTGACCGGCAGTTTCAACCTGGCCGGAGGCGCGTTGGCGCTGGGCGGGGGCGGCAGCCTGTCACCCACCGGTGCGATCACGGTCGGCGTCGGTACCACCCTGGACCTGTCGGCGGCCGCCAACCAGACCATCGGTTCGCTGGCGGGCCTCGGCGGTTCGGTCAACCTGGGCAGCCACACGCTCACCCTCGCCGGGCTGGGCGATACCAGCTACAGCGGCACGTTCGCCGCAGGCACGGGTGGCCTGGTCAAGCTGGGCACCGGCGTGCAGACCTTGTCGGGCGTGAACAACCTCAGTGGCGGCGTGGCACTCAACGGCGGCGGCCTGCTGCTGGGCAATGCTGCTGCGCTGGGCAGCGGTGCGCTCAGTGTCGGCGGCAACGTGACGCTCGATGGAACCACGGGGGCGCTTGCACTGGCCAACGCGGTCAACCTCGGTTCGGGTGCCAGCCTCAATCTGCTCGGCAACCAGGCGTTGACGTTCAACGGCGTGATCGGTGGCACCGGTGGCCTGGTCAAGAGCGGTGCGTCGTCGCTGACGCTCAATGGCGCCAACACCTTCGGCGGCGGCGTGGCGTTCAATGCCGGCAGCCTGGTGCTGGGCAACGCTGGAGCACTGGGAACCGGTGCGCTGAATGTTGGTGGCGTGGTGTCGCTCGACACCAGCGCGGCGCTTGCGGTCGGCAATGGCATCACGCTGGGCGCGGGTGGCTCGCTCAATGTGCTGGGCTCGAACGCATTGACGCTGGGCGGCGCCATCGGTGGCACCGGCAGCCTGGTCAAGAACGGTGCCGCCACGCTTACGCTGGGTGGCGCAAATACCTTCACCGGCGGCCTGGCGATCAATGCCGGCAAGGTTGCGGTGGGCAGCGGCGGAAGCCTGGCCGCCGGCGGTGCGGTCAGCCTGGCCGGCGTTGGCGCGGACCTGGACATCTCGCTCGGCGGCAACCAGACCATCGGCGCGCTGTCCGGTATTGCCGGCAGCACGGTGACGCTGGGCAGCAGCACGCTCACCTTCGGTGATGCCACCAACCAGACGTTCGCCGGCGTGATCGGCGGCACCGGTGGCCTGATCAAGCAGGGCACCGGCGTGCAGACGCTGAGCGGCGCCAACACCTTCAGTGGCGGCGTGAATCTGACGGCGGGTGGCCTGCTGCTGGGCGACAGCAGTGCGATCGGCAGCGGGGCGTTGACGGTCAGCGGCAACGGTTCGCTGGATACCACGGCAGCGTTGAACCTGGGCAATGCGATCAACCTCGGCGCGGTCCTGACCCTGCCGGGCAGCCAGAACCTGGCCCTGGCCGGCAACATCACGGGCACCGGCAGCCTGGTCAAGAACGGCGCGGCGACACTGACCTTGAACGGTACCAACACCTTCAGTGGTGGACTGAACGCAAACGCTGGCGCCCTGCTGCTGGGCAACAGCGGCGCACTCGGCACGGGGACGCTGGGCATCGGTGGCAACGTCTCGCTCGACGGCAGTGCGCCGCTGAACCTGGGCAACAACGTGGCACTGGGTGCAGGCGCCGCGTTGTCGCTGCCGGGTTCGCAGTCGATCACGCTGGGTGGGGTGGTGTCCGGTGCGGGCAGGCTGGTGAAGAACGGTGCCACCACCTTGACCCTCAATGGCGCCAACAGCTTCGGTGGCGGGCTGACCGTCAACGGCGGCGGCCTGCTGCTGGGCAATGCCGGCGCGCTGGGCACCGGTGCATTGTCGGTGGGGGCCAATACCACGCTGGACAGTTCGGTGGCGCTGGACCTGGCCAACAGCGTCAACCTCGGCGCCGGTGCGGTGCTGGATCTGCTGGGCAGCCAGAACGTGTCGCTGGGGGGCGTCATCAGCGGCACCGGCGGGCTGGTCAAGAACGGTGCGGCGACGCTGGCGTTGAACGGCGCCAATACGTTCAGCGGGGGCGTCGGGCTCAACGCGGGCGTACTGCAGCTTGGCAACGCACAGGCGCTGGGTACCGGCCAGCTGGACGTGGGCGGCAACGCTTCGCTGGATGCCACTGCGGCGCTTTCGGTGGGCAACACCCTCGGCCTCGCCGCCGGCGCCAACCTCACCGTGCTGGGCAGCAATGACCTGACGCTGACCGGTCCGGTGTTCGGCGCCGGCGGGCTGATCAAGGATGGCGCGGCGCGCCTCACGCTGTCTGGCGCCAACACGTTCGGGGGTGGCACCACCGTCAACGCCGGCACGCTGGCGCTGGGGGCCGGTGGCAGCCTTGCCGCGGCCGGTGCGGTGGATCTTGCCGGTGCCGGTGCGACGCTGGACATCTCCGCAGCCGGTGCCGCGCAGACCATTGGCGCACTCAACGGCGTCGCAGGCAGCCAGCTGGCGCTGGGCGCGCAGTCGCTGACCTTTGGCGGCGCCGGCAACGGCAGCTTTGCCGGCGTGATCGGTGGCACTGGCGGCCTGGTCAAGACGGGTACCGGCGTGCAGACGCTGTCCGGTGCCAACACCTTCAGTGGCGGTGTTGCACTCAACGCGGGTGGCCTGATCCTCGGCAATGCCAGCGCGCTCGGCACCGGTGCGCTGGGCATCGGTGGCACCACCACGCTGGACAGCACGGTGGCGTTGAACCTGGCCAATGCAGTGAACTTCGGTGCGGGCACGCAGCTGACGCTGGGCGGCAGCAACGATGTCACGCTCGGTGGCGTGGTGGCCGGCAATGGCAGCCTGGTCAAGAACGGTACGGGCCTGCTGACCCTCAACAACACCAACACCTTCGCTGGCGGCCTGACCCTGAACGGTGGTGGCCTGGTCGTCGGTGCGGATGGTGCGCTTGGTACCGGCGCGCTGGCGGTGAATACCAGCACCACGCTGGATGCGGGCGCGGCAGTGACGCTCGGCAATGCGGTCACGCTGGGCTCGGGCGTTGCACTGACGGTGCCGGGCAGCAATGCGCTGACGCTGTCGGGCGTGGTCGGCGGCAATGGCAGCCTGATCAAGAACGGCGCTACCACGCTGACGCTGTCCGGTGCCAACACCTACACCGGCGGTACCACCATCAATGCCGGCACGCTGGCGCTGGGCACGGGCGGCAGCCTGGCCGCGGCGGGTGACGTCACGTTGGGCGCGGGCGCCGGCTTCGATATCTCCGGTGCCGGCAGCAGCCAGACCATCGGCGCACTCAATGGTCTGGGCGGCAGCACGCTGGCGCTGGGCGGAAACTCATTGACGTTCGGTACGGCCGGCAACGCCGCGTTCGACGGCGTGATCAGTGGCGGCGGGGGGCTGGTCAAGGTGGGCGCGGGCGTACAGACGCTGTCCGGTGCCAACACCTTTGGCGGCGGCGTGACCCTCAATGCAGGCGGGCTGGTACTCGGCAATGACGCGGCGCTGGGCACCGGTGCATTGACGGTCGGCGGTGCTGCCACACTGGATACCACCGGCCTGGCAACGCTGGCCAACAACATCGCGCTCAACGCCGGGCTGACCGTGCTCGGGACCAACGCACTGACGCTCAACGGCGTCCTTTCCGGTGCCGGCAGCCTGACCAAGAACGGCAGCGCGACGCTGACCTTGAATGGCATCAACACCTATACCGGTGGCACCAACATCAACGCCGGCACGCTGGCGCTGGGGGCCGGTGCCAGCCTGGCGGCGAGCGGTACCGTGAACCTCGCCACAGGTGCCACGCTGGATCTGTCTGCCGGCAGCGGCACGCAGGTGTTCGGAACCCTGGTCGGCAACGGTACGGTGAACCTCGGCGCCAACTCGATCGAAGTCGGCGGCGCCACCAATGGCACCTTCAGTGGCTCGATCGCAGGCACGGGTGGCCTGACCAAGGTCGGTACGGGCATCGAGACGCTGACCGGTGCCAACACCTACACCGGCGGCACCTTCATCACTGCCGGTACGCTGGCGATTGGTCCGGGCGGCAGCCTTGCAGCCACCGGCGCGGTGACGCTGAGCGCTGCAGGCACCGGCTTCGATATCTCCACCGCAGGTGCCAACCAGACCATCGGCTCGTTGAACGGCGTGGCGGGCTCGACGGTGAGCCTGGGTGCACAGACGCTGACACTCGGTGGTGTGGGCAACAGCCTCTTCGATGGCGCGATTTCCGGCACCGGTGGCCTGGTCAAGAATGGCGCCGGCGTCCTCACACTGGGAGGCGCCAATCTGTTCAGTGGTGGCGTCGCACTCAACGGCGGTGGCCTGGTGGTCGGCAACAACGCTGCGCTCGGCAGCGGTGCGCTGGCAGTGGGCGGCAACGCGACGCTGGACGCATCGACAGGCGTCAACCTGGCCAACAACATCGGGCTCGCAGCGGGCGCGAACCTCGACCTGCTTGGCAGCCAGGCGCTGACACTGGGCGGTGTGATTTCCGGTACCGGCGGCCTGGTCAAGGACGGTGCGGCCACCGTGACCCTGAGCGGTGCCAACACCTACACCGGTGGTACCACCATCAACAACGGCACGCTGGCGATCGGCGCGGGTGGCAGCCTCGCCGCGACCGGCGCGGTGAACCTGGCCGGTGCCGGCACGTTCGACATTTCAGCGGGCAACCAGGCCATCGGCTCGCTGGCCGGCGTCGCCGACAGCACGGTGGCGCTGGGTGGCAGCACGCTGACCCTGGGCGGCACCGTGGACAGCACCTTCAGCGGTGCGATCAGTGGCAACGGAGGCCTAGTCAAGAACGGTGCAGGCGTGCAGACGCTCAACGGCGGCAGCACCTTCAGCGGCGGCGTAACGCTCAACGCCGGCGGCCTGGTGGTCGGCAACAATGCTGCGCTGGGCACCGGTGCGGTGACGGTCGCGGGCGCTGCGACGCTCGATTCGAACACAGCGGTCACCCTCGCCAACAACTTCACCCTCAACAACGCGTTGACCGTCCTCGGCAGCAACAACCTCACCCTCAACGGCAACCTGAGCGGCACCGGCAGCCTGACCAAGGAGGGAGCCGCAACGCTGACCCTGAACGGCACCAACACCTACACCGGTGGCACCAACATCAACGCCGGTACATTGGCACTGGGCGCTGGCGCGAGCCTGCACGCCAGTGGCATCGTCAACCTGGCCTCGGGTGCGATCTTCGATCTGTCGGCGGGCAGCGGCACGCAGCAGTTCGGCACACTGGTCGGCAACGGTACGGTGAACCTGGGGGCCAACACGCTGACGATCGGTGATGCCAGCAATGGCACGTTCAGTGGTTCGTTGGCCGGCTCGGGTGGCCTGATCAAGGAAGGCTCGGGGACCCAGACGCTGACCGGCACCAACACCTTCACCGGGGGTACCACCATCAACGCCGGCACGCTGGCGATCGGCGCCGGTGGCAGCCTGGCGGCGACCGGTGCGGTGAACCTGGCCAATGCCGGTACCACCTTCGACATCAGCGCGGGTGGTGCGCAGGCGATCGGTTCGCTGGCAGGCGTGGCGGGTTCGACCGTTGCGCTGGGCGGCAGCACGCTGACCCTCAATGGCGTGGGCAATACCACGTTCGCCGGCACCATCGGAGGGGCCGGTGGCCTGGTAAAGAACGGCGCAGGCATCCAGGGCTTGACTGGCGTCAACGTCTTCACGGGCGGCGTGACCCTCAATGCCGGTGGCCTGCTGCTGGGCAACGACGGTTCGCTGGGCACCGGCGCGCTGACCGTGGGCGGCAACGCCAGCCTGGACGGCACCAGCGCGCTGACCCTGGCCAACACCGTGCAGCTGGCCAATGGCACGCTGACCCTGGCGGGCAGCAACGCGCTGACCTTGAATGGCCCGATCAGCGGCGCTGGCGGCCTGCTGAAAGATGGCGCGGCAACCGTCACCCTGGGCGGCGCCAGCACCTACACCGGTACCACCACCATCAACAGCGGCACGCTGGCGGTGGCGGCCGGTGGCAGCCTGTCCGGTGCCAGCACGGTGAACCTGTCCGGTGCCGGCACGTTGGACATCAGTGCCGGTGGCAGCCAGAGCATCGGTGGCCTGGCCGGCGTGACCGGATCCAGCGTGGTGCTGGGCGGTGCGACCCTGACCATCGGCGGCAACAACGGCAGCACCACCTTCGGCGGTGTGCTCAGTGGCACTGGTGGCCTGGTGCAGAGCGGCACCGGCACGCTGACCTTGAGCGGCGACAACGTCTATACCGGCGGCACCACCATCAATGGTGGCAGCACGCTGCAGATCGGCAACGGCGGCAGCACCGGCTCGGTGCTGGGCGACATCACCAACAATGGCAGCCTGGTCTACAACCTGGGCACGACGGCAACCGTGGGCGCGGTGGTCAGTGGCAGCGGCGGCCTGACCCAGGCCGGTAGTGGCACGCTGGTGCTGACCGGCAACAACACCTACACCGGCGGTACCATCATCAATGCCGGCGGCACGCTGCAGGTGGGCAATGGCGGTGCGACCGGCGCGATCGTCGGTGACATCACCAACAACGGTGCGCTGGTGTCCAACGTGGCCGGCAACACCTTGCTGGGCGGCACCATCAGCGGCACCGGTGGCCTGACCCAGGCCGGTGCCGGTACGCTGACCCTGACCGGCAACAACACCTATACCGGCGGTACCACCATCAATGCCGGTGGCACGCTGCAGGTGGGCAATGGCGGTGCCACCGGTGCGATCACCGGCAATGTCGCCAACAACGGCAGCCTGGTCTTCGACGTCGCGGGCAACACCACCGTCGGCGGCGCGATCAGTGGCAGTGGTGGCCTGACCCAGGCCGGCAGCGGGGTGCTGACCCTGGTCGGCAACAACACCTACAGCGGCGGTACCACCATCAATGCCGGCGGCACGCTGCAGGTGGGCAATGGCGGTACAACCGGCGCCATCGTCGGCGACATCACCAACAACGGTGCGTTGATCTCCAACGTTGCCGGCAACACCGCGCTGGGCGGCACCATCAGCGGCAGTGGTGGCCTGACCCAGGCCGGCAGCGGTACGCTGCTGCTGACCGGCACCAACAGCTACACCGGCGGTACCACCATCAATGCGGGTGGCACGCTGCAGCTGGGCAATGGCGGTGCGACCGGTTCGATCGTCGGTGATGTCACCAACAATGGCACGCTGCTGTCCAACGTGGCCGGCAACACCACGCTGGGCGGCACCATCAGCGGCAGTGGCGGCCTGACCCAGGCCGGCAGCGGCACGCTGACCCTGACCGGCAACAACACCTATACCGGCCCGACCACCATCAACGCCGGTGGCACGCTGCAGGTTGGCAATGGTGGTGCGACCGGTGCGATCGGCGGCAGTGTCGTCAACAACGGCAGCCTGGTGTTCAACGTGGGTGGCAACAGCACCGTCGGCGGCGCCATCAGCGGCAGCGGCGGCCTGACCCAGGCCGGCACCGGCACCGTGGTCCTGGCCGGCAACAACACCTATACCGGCGGCACCACCATCAACACCGGCGGCACGCTGCAGGTCGGCAACGGTGGCGCGAGCGGTGCGATCACCGGCAACGTCAGCAACAACGGCAGCCTGGTGTTCAACGTGGGCGGCAACACCACCGTCGGCGGCACCATCAGCGGCAGCGGCGGCCTGACCCAGGCCGGCACCGGCACCGTGATCCTGACCGGCAACAACACCTATACCGGTGGCACCACCATCAACGCCGGTGGCACGGTGCAGGTCGGCAACGGTGGGGCCAGCGGCGCGATCACCGGCAACATCACCAACAACGGTGGCCTGGTGATCAACACCGGTGGCACCACCACGCTGGGCGGCAGCATCAGCGGCGGCGGCAGCATCGTGCAGGCCGGCCCCGGTGGCCTGAACCTCGGCGGCAACAGTGGTGGCTTCAACGGTACCGGCCAGGTCACCGGCGGCGGCCTGAATGTCACCGGCACCATCGGTGGCCAGTGGACCATCGGCAGCGGTACCACGCTGTCCGGCACCGGCACCATTGGTGGCACCGGCGGTGGCGTGACGGTGTCCAGTGGTGGCGTGCTGTCGCCGGGTAATGGCCCGGGCAACGGCAGCGGCACAGGCAATGGCACCGGCACGATCACCGTGGGTGGCAACCTGACCCTGTCGCCGGGCAGCACGCTGGGCATCGATCTGGGTGCCAGCGGCAGCGATACGGTACAGGTGGGCGGCAGCGCCAACGTGGGTGGCAGCACCGTAAAGGTGAACACCATCTCGCCGAGCACCAGCTACCAGCAGGGCCAGCAGTACACGGTGATCAACGCGGGCGGTGGGGTGAGCGGGCAGTTCGCCTCGGCGAACTCGCCGTCGGCCTTCCTGACCATCACCCCGGTCTACACCGCCAACACCGCCAACCTGCAGATCGACGTGGCGCAGACGGCGGCGTTCACCACCGTGGCCAACACGCGCAACCAGTACAACACCGCTGCGGCGCTGGACAGCCTGCCGCAGAGTGGCGCGGCGCTGGGCCTGTACAACACGGTGCTGCTGTATGACGCCAGCACTGCGCGCAGCGCATTCGACCAGCTCTCCGGCGAAGTGCACGCGGCCAGCCGCGCGGTGCTGCTGTACGACAACTACCTGGAAGAGGGCATCCGCCAGCGCCTGGGCAGTGAGCTGCCGACCGTGCGTGGTGAGCGTGCCTCGGCCTGGCTGGCCGGTAGCGGCAAGGTGTTCAAGCAGGATGGCGATGGCAATGGCGATGAGATCCGTTCCAATCGCAATGCGGTGATGGCGGGTGTGGACTGGCAGCTGGGTGAACACGTGGTGCTGGGTGCGGCGGCCGGCAACGAACGGCTGGATACGCGCCTGTACGATCGCAGTTCGCGCGCCCGCCTGCGCGGCAACACGTTCGGCCTGTATGCACAGGGACAGTGGAACAACGGCTTTGCGGTCGGTGGCAGCGTGTCGCGCGGTGACTACCGCACGCGCACCACGCGTGAAGTGCCTCTGCTGGGCCAGACCCTGTACAGCCGCCAGGATTCGGACGTGACCATCGCCCAGGTCGAAGGCAGCTGGACCTGGACCCATGGCAGGACCCAACTGCAGCCGTACGTGCAGTTCACCCGGCACTGGGTCGACAGTGATCGTGCGCTGGAGCAGGGTGGCAGTGCCGCACTGGTGCTGGAAGGTGGCAAGGACACGCTCAACGTCAGCACAGTGGGCGTGCGGGGCCGCTGGGACGTGGGTAGCGGCGCGCGCTTCCCGGCGCAGCTGACCGTCGGCCTGGGCTGGCAGCATGCATCGGGTGACACCGATGTGGCCAGCCGCAACCGCTTCGCGGTCGGTGGCGATGCCTTCGATGTCTACAGCGCGGTGATGGCACGCAATGCGCTGGTCAGCCAGCTCGGCGTGGCGGTCGGCCTGGGTCGCAACAGCCAGCTGTCGATGTTCGTGCAGGGCCAGCACGGTGATGGCCGCCGCGATGTCGGCGGGCAGATCAACCTGCGGGTAGGCTTCTAAGGGGGGCGGGCCAGCGGTAGATCCACGCGCTGCGTGGATCTACCGGCGCGGAGGGAGTGAGACCTCCCGCGCCACGGTGTCGGCACTGCAACCACCTCGCTCAGTTCGCCGCATCCTGCGTGCGTCGCCGCAATCCGGCGGGCGGGTCGAACAGGCTCGACGGCACCTCATCGAATGTGACCTCGGTAACCCGCAGGCCGCGTTCGGTACGCTGGTTGCCGGTGCGTCCGCGGTAACCCAGCAGCAGGCCCGTGCGGGTATCGATCCACAACGTGCCGGAGGTGGTGCCATCAGGGCCCTGCGCATTGTCATAGCGCCAGCCGGCAGCGAGGCGACCCAGGATGAACTCGCCGGGTGCGGGAGAGCAGCGCCCTCCGATCGTGTGGCATGGGGCGGCAGGATCGTACCAGTAGGGACCACTGGCGTCGGCGACCGGCAGCGTGTAGTTGCCGCGCTCGCTCACCAGCCATGCCCGGCCGCGCTGGCCCTGGGTGGTCAGCCATGCATCGGGCGCATTGTCGCCGCGGAAATCAATACGGATGGCAGGCCCGCGCAAACGGATCTCGACCTCGACCTCACCACCAGGCGAGCTTGGACCGAGTGGGCCCAGGCCATAAGCGCGTGCCAGCAATCGCGCCTGTGGAGGTTCGTTGTCAGCAGCGTCCGTGGATTGCGCGGCGACGGCCCAGGTTGCTGCCATCAACAGGCTGGCCAGCAGCACCTGCATGTCAGCGCGCCAGGTTGTTGCTGTCATGCACGGGGCTCTGCATGCGGACGATCGCGTAGGACTCGATCGGCATGCGGCGATGGCCGGTGATCGGGTCCTCGATCAGCATCGAGGCCGGGCGGAAGCTGTCGCCTTCGCTGACCAGGTCTGAAAGACCGGCAATCACCCGGTCGGCAAAGGGAACGATCAGGGGCATCGGATAGGTGACCTTGATCTTGAGGATGTTGGCGTCCTGCACGCTGACGCGGCTGCTGCCGACACGTGCATCGCGGAAGGCAAGATTGTCGTTCGGCAGCGCATAGCGCCCATCGAACTGGCGCTCGCGGAACTCGTTGTACGCCGCGCGGCTGGGTGAAATGACCTCGATCTTCGGTGACAGCAACGGGTTCTTCCACAGCAGGGCGACCTTGGCGCGGGCGGCGACGGCACCGGCGGCATCCGGCGAGGTCGCGTACAGGGGAGCCATTGCCATTTCCAGTGCGCTGCGCATCTCGGAATGATTGACGCCACTGACCGCGCCGGCACGCGCGGCCTGCAGCGTGGCGAAATCCAGCAGCGACTTGGCGCGATAGATCAGGACGAACTGGAAGATGACCAGGATGAGGAAGACGAAGGCCGGAACCACGATGCAGAATTCAATCAGCGATTGCCCCCGCTGCTGGCGGATGGATGTGCGGATGTGCTTCATTGCAACGCCCTCGTGGATGGCGGTGCCGCAGGCGGAGAAGGGCACCATTGGAACGTCTCGCCCAGCACCGGAGCAATATGCCTGAGGCTGTCCACCGGCATTTCCAGCGTCGAGTAGGCGCCGGGGCACCAGGCGCCGCGCCATGGGCGCACGGCCTCGCGCCAGCCAACGGCGCGCTGATCGCGGTCCAGGAACAACAGGTCGAGTGGATACCCCATGGCCAGGGTGTGCACGCTCGAGCAGGGGGTTATCAGCAGGCCTTGCCCAGGCTGGAGTGGCGCGCGCAACAGCAGGCCGCGCAGCCGCTGGTGCCATCGATCGGCATGCCAGACGCAGCTGAGCAACTGCTGGTGGTCGCGGATCAGGGCGCCGGTTCTCATGTGCGGGGACTCACAGGATGCCCTGCTGCTTCATCTGCAGGAAGATAAAGTAGGCCAGGACGACGAAGATCAGCGGGAAGAAGAACAGCACCAGCGGCAGCATCATCTTCACCGGTGCTTCCAGGGCCAGCTTCTCGGCGCGAAGGAAGCGCTCTTCGCGGCGCTGCATGGCCTGCGAGCGCAGTGTGTCACTCAGGCTGGCACCCACCCGGTCCGCCTGGATCAAGGCGCTGGTGAAGCTGGTCAACTGGGAAATGTCGGCGCGATCGGACATGCGCCGCAGCGCTTCGGCACGCGGAAGGCCGGCGCGCAGATCACGCAACATGCGCGAGAACTCCTGTGACAGCGGACCGGGTGGACCCTTGTCGACGGACTGTTCGATCGCACCGGTGATGTTCAGGCCCGCTTCGACGGCCATGGTGATGAAGTCGAGGAAGATAGGCAGGTCGCGGATCACATGCTTGGAGCGCGCTTTCCGCCGTTCGCCCAGCCACAGCGTGGGATACATCCACCCGAACGGTGCGCCGAATGCCAGGGCCATCAGCACGGAGCCGACTCCGAACCGGCCCAGCAGGATGATGGTGAGCAACAGGAAGCTACTGGCCACGGCGGCGGAGACGATGCGTGCGCCATACAGTTCTTCCGGTGACAGCACGAAGTCCTGGCCGGCCGACTGCAGGCTGCGATGCGCGCGCTCCAGCTGTGCCGAGGACAGGCGCGGCCCGGCCAGGCGCGTAGCGACCGTAATCAGCGGCCACAGGATGCGCAGCAGCAGCGGCAGCGGATCCTGGTAGTTGCGCTGGTCCACCTCGACCGACTGCACCAGTCCGCGCAGCGCGAATGCAAGCAGCCCAACAGCGGCAGCGGCAAGCAGTGCGACCAGGATGAGCAGGGCGTTCATATATCGATCGTCATGATTTTGCGGCACATGCGGTAGCCGAGGTATTCCAGTACCCCGATCAGGGCCATGACGCACCAGCCGATGAAGGTGTGGAACATGGGGTTCATCGTTTCTGGATAGAACAGCACGAGGAAGCCGACAAGGCCGGCTGGCAGCATCGCCATGACGATGCCCTGCAGGCGCCCCTGCGCGGTAAGTGCCTTGACCTTGCCTTCCATGATGAGCTTGCGCCGCAGCGTTTCGGCGAGCGTGGAGAGGCTCTCGGCGAGATTGCCACCAACCTCGCGCGAAATGCTGACGGCGGCCACGAACAGCTTCACGTCGGCAATGGGCACGCGGGCGGCGAAGTTGTCCAGCGCCTCCTCCGTGCGCACGCCCATGTGCTGCTCGCGCAGTACCAGTGCCAGCTCCTGGGCCAGCGGAGGCAGGCCGTCATGGGCCAGTGCTTCCAGCGCAGGATTGAAGCCGACGCCGGCCTTGAGGCTGCCGGCCAGCATCAGCAGCCCGTCGGGCAACTGCTGCTGGATCTGGTCGAGGCGGCGCTGCTTCAGCCACAGGTAGATCTTGCGTGGCGCTATGGCCAGCAGGATCAGGGCCAGGATCGGCAGCAGCAGGTTGCCGCCGGTGACGATCCACAGCAGCACGGGAATCGCCAGCAGCATCAGGACATTGGTCCTGAAGAGCACGCGCGGGTCGACGAACAGGAACATGTCGGCCAGATTGACCCGCGCCTGGTCCATGAAGTTGGCGCGGTAACGGTCCATGAAGCCGGAGCTGGCACGCGCCAGCAACAGCACCGAGCCCGTCACGCAGGCAAAACACAGCAGGGCGATCAGCAGGATGTCACTCATTCCGCCGTCCCCCGGTACGGAAAATGTCCAGGTCAACGGCGACGCCGCGCTCGGCAAGCTCTTCATAGAACTCCGGCACTGCACCGGTCGCGACGAACTCGCCCACCACCTTGCCATCGCGTCCGGCAGTGGAGCGTGCCTTGAACAGGAACACATCCTGCAGCTGGATGGTTCCGCTTTCCATGCCCGTCAACTCAGTGATGTGGCTGACCTTGCGCGAACCGCAGGGGAAGCGCTTCTGGTGCACGATCAGGTCCACTGCCGACGAGATCTGTTCGCGCACCACCGTCATCGGCAGCTCCATGCCGGACATCATGACCATCACTTCCAGGCGCGACAGCGCCTCGCGCGGATTGTTGGCATGGGCGGTGGTCAGCGATCCTTCGTGGCCGGTGTTCATGGCCTGCAGCATGTCCAGTGCTTCGCCGCCGCGGCACTCGCCGACCACGATGCGGTCCGGGCGCATGCGCAGCGCGTTGCGCACCAGGTCGCGGATGGAAATATGGCCCTTGCCTTCCATGTTGGGAGGACGCGCTTCCAAGGCAACCAGGTTGGGCTGGACGAGCTTCAGTTCGGCCGCGTCCTCGATGGTGACGATGCGATCGGTATCGGGAATGAAGTTGGAAAGGATGTTGAGCAGGGTGGTCTTGCCGGAGCCGGTGCCGCCGGTGACGACGATGTTGCGCCGTTCGCGCACCGCAACGATCAGGAATTCCAGCATCGGCTGGCTGAGCGAACCGAAGGTGAGCAGGTCCTTTCCTTCCAGCTTGCGCTTGGCGAACTTTCGGATGCTGATGCTCGGGCCGCGCAGCGCCACCGGCGGAATGATGGCGTTGACGCGGGAGCCATCCTTCAGTCGCGCGTCGACCATCGGCGAGCTTTCGTCGATGCGGCGACCGAGGGGCGTCACGATGCGCTCGATGGCTGACAGCACCGCGCGGTCACTGGTGAAGACAATGGGGGACCGTTCGATCCGGCCCGCACGTTCAATGAAGATCTGGTCGTGCGCGTTGACCATGATTTCCGTCACCGTCGCATCGTCGATCAGGTCTTCCAGCGGGCCCAGGCCGATGGCCTCATCGAGCACCTCCTTGGCCAGCCTGCGTGGGTTGATCGTCTTGGGCAGCTCGGAGAACTCCCGTTGCATCACCTCATCGATCAGCTTGATCGTGGCGTTGCGCAGCGACTCATCGTCCATGCTGCGCACGTCAAGCCGGCGCAGGTCCATCTGCTTGACCAGCGAGGCATGCAGCTTTGCACGATAGACCGCCATGTCCGGCGGCAGCTGCTCCGGCCGCGCCAGCTGGCGTTCGCTGGATGGCTGCGCCGGTGCGGGTGCCGGTGCGGGCGTGGCGTCCACCGGTACATCGTTGGCCGCGCCCGCATTGAAACTTCCAGCATCGGCGGTGGGTTCGGCCGGCGGGTCGTCGTCCACCACCTGCAGCAGGTAGTCGCCGATCTGCACGCGGTCACGGCTGGTGAGCGGGCCACGGCTGCCTTTGACCTGTTCGCCATTCACCAGTACCGGCGAGCGGCCTCCCAGGCTCTCGATGAAGATGCCCTCGTCCTCGCGCTTCAGCGCCGCATGGCGTTGGGCGATGCTCCAGCCCTGCAGCACCACCAGGTTGCCGTCGCCACGGCCGATCCCGCATTCACGGTGCAGGCAGCGGACACGTCGCTGGTCGCGGTTGGGTGTGTCGATGAGGATGTTGAACATGCGACGGCTCCGGTCACTGCACGAAATCTTTGTTCCTGCGCGGCATGGCCTGCTGGCCGCGCTCCTGGATCTGTCGCGCACGCTCCAGGCCATCGAGGTTTTCCTGCGAGCCCGGCGTCACCACGCGCGGAGTAACGAACATCACCAGCTCGGTACGATTGCCACGGAAGCCATCGGAGCGGAACAGCTTTCCGAGGATCGGGATATCGCCCAGCAGCGGCAGGCGCTTGGCATCCTGCTGCGCGCTGGAGTCGATCAGCCCGGAGATGACGATGGTTTCCCCTGCGTGGACGTTGATTTCCGACTCGGTGCGGCGGGTGGTGAAGCCAGGCACGCCCTGCACGGTCACCGTCGGATCGACGCGGCTGACCTCAGCCAGGATGCGGGTGGAGATGTCCTGGTTGAAGTTGACCAGGGGCTCGATGTCGAGCTTGATGCCGTATTCCTTGTAGTCGACGGTGACCTGGCCGAAACCCTGCGGAACCGGGATCGGCACTTCGCCGCCGGCCAGGAACTTGGCCTGCCCGCCGCTGCGGGCGCTGAGTTGGGGCGAGGCAAGCAGGAACGCCTTGCCCTTGTTCATCATCAGGTTGATCGCCGAGCCGATCTGCGTGGCGATGCCAAAGAAGGCCTGGGTTCCCTGCAGCTTGTTCGGCAGCAGCACGCCGTTGGCCGGGCTCTGCTCGGGGTTGATGCGGTAGTAGTTGTTGTTGGTGAAATCCTTGACGATGCCCGCCACCGGGCCACGGATGACGTTGTCCCACTGGATGCCGAGTTCTTCCAGCGCATTGGTGTCGAATTCCATGATCTTCACGTCCATCTGCACCATCGGGCGCATGCCCACCGGGTCGGCGGTAGTGAAATTCAACACCGTCGGGTAGATCTTCTGGATCGCATCGATGCGGCTGCCGATGCCCGGGTTGATGTCCTGGCCGGTAATGACCACACGGTCGGCGACCGCATGCACATTGATCTTTTCCACGTCGGCCAGCAGGGTACGGATGGTCTCGGCCAGGCTGACGGCATCGTTCTCGGAGATGTCCACCTGCACCTGCAGCTGCTTGCCGTTCTGCAGCCACAGGTGAACCGTGGTGGAGCCGGGCTTCATGCCCATCATGATCAGGTCGCGCGGGCCGACGTTGGTGACCTCGAGCATCTCGCCACTACCGACGGCCACGCGCTTGAGCCCGCTGGGCAGCGTGTAGACGGCGGCCTGGCCGGCATAGATCCGGGCGCGGGTGGGCAGTGGCACCGCGGGCATGGCCGACGCGCTGGTGCGATAGGCGGGATCGGGAACCGGCGCCGGGAAGGCGCTCTGCCCACCGGGTACCGGTGCATGGTTGGTGTTGGGCTGCGGTTGCGCCTGGACAGCAGGGCGCGGTGCGGCCATGACCGGTACCGGGGTCAGCTGGGTGCCAGTGGTCTGTGCCACGGCCAGCAGTGGCGAGGTGACAACAGCGATGGCCGCAGTGGCGGCGATGAGGCTGCGGATTCCATTATTGCTGCGCATTCGTCGACCCTTTGCCCCCAATGATGAATTGCACGCCAGCACGACCCTGCGTGCCGTTGCCGAGCAGTTCCCTCTGCGTCATGCCACTGAGGCCGAACGCACCACGATCCTCCACCTGGCGAAGCATCACCCGCATCGAACCGGCCTTGGCGGCGACCGTGAGTCGCTGCGCCTGTGCCGGTGTCAGTTCCAGAGTGATGTTCGAATAGCCCTGCTGATCTTCCGAGGCCGGCGTTTCGCCGACGCGGTTGCCGGTTGCCAGAACGTTGATGTCCTCAAGCAGCGGCAGCACCCGGGCACCGGTCTGTTCCTGCTCGACGGTGAGCAGGATGTCGACGTGATCTCCGGGAGCAATCATGCCGGAGATCGAGTTCGTCTCGTCCACCTGGAGGGTGTAGCCCACGTTGCCCTTGGCGATCACGCGCGAGAACTGGTCGTACAGCGGTACCAGTGCACTGGCACCCAGCGGTGCACCTTCGCGGATCGGCGCGCGCAGCATGCGGCCGCTGTACTCGGACACATTGTCCGGCGTGATCGCATCGGCAGGCGGCAGGTCGGCGGGGACTTCGCGCACTGCAAGGTCGGCAACGGTGACAATGCTGCCCGGCTCCATGTCGGTCTTGGGCACGGCTACCGGCACCATTTCCACCGGCGGAGCGGCACGCTCGTTCACTGCCTTCTGCACGTAGCGCACGGCGACCAGGGCCGCGAACAGGCCGAGCGCGAGGGCGATGATGATGAAGACGACGTTGCGGTTGGCTTTCAGCGGGAGCGCCTTCATACGACTCCCATCGACAGCATGTAGGTGAACCCCTGGTACGCCTTGCGCAGTGAATCGATCAGCTCGAGCACGATGTTCGGCTCGGCGACCAGGACCAGGACACCGACGGAAGCGACCACGGCGTACTCGATCAGTGCGGCCCCGCGCTGGCGGCGTAGGGACGGGGGAATGCGTTTTCTCATGGCGGTGGTCTCAGTGCTGCGACTGGTTGACGACAATCGAGGTTCCCTGCTCGTGCCGGTTGAAGGTCATGGTCATTTCCTGGCTGCCCTTGCTGTAGCGGACAACGCACTGCAGCGCGATCATCGAACACCCCGCAGGGCCGGAACTTCGGCTCCAGCCGTCCGCAGGGAGGCGGCTGGCATAGAAGGCATCGGTCTGGAACGGAGACAGCGTGCTTTCCATGGACAGGCTGCGCCCGGGCGTGTCCAGGTAGGTGATGTCATTGATCACCTGCGTCCCGGACGGTTTCGGGAAATCGGCGCCGGCCGCGGCATCGGGCTTGCGCTTGAGCAGGCGTGTAATGCCGATCTGTGACTGGCTGCCACTGCCCTTGGCCGATACCTCGATGGTTACGTAGTACTCGCCGTGTGCGTGGCCGATCACGGTCTTGCCGCCGACCTCGTTGATCACGGTCTGCCCTGGCCATTCGCGGTTGTAGTAGCTGACGATGGACGACACCGGCAATGCGGACGTGAAGCGCGAGATGCGCATGGGCAGGCCGTTGTAGAGCATGTCCTTGGCCACCCACTCGCTCTGCGCGCCCTCGGGCTCGGGAATGTCCGGCCAGGACGCGGCCAGCGCAGGCCAGGCGAACAGCAGCGCGGCCAGTGCCGCCAGCAGGTCAACGCGACGGCGCATAGGCAGGCAACTTGTCGACAGGCACCACGTCGGGCGCGATGTAACCGGGATCAAGCCTGCTCAGCGTCCCGATCATCGGGATGCCGGAGAGGCCGTCAAACGCCTTGGCGATGCCCGCCATGTGCTGGGATGGCACCAGTGGCTTGACCTGCGCGATCACCGAGCGTGACGAGTTGACCTTGAGCCCGGAACCGGCTGCATTCCAGGGGTCGGCCAGCACCACATGGGTGGCCTGCAGCTTCAGGCCCAGCGAATCGAAGGGTTCCAGATAGGCGGCAGCACTGCCGTTGGCACTTTTCAGATCCTGCACATCCAACCGCAGCTGGGCCTGGGTCAGGCCGTTGCGGTTGGGCGGGAACGAACCGAACATCGAGGTCACGTCGCCGATCTTCTTCATCATGCCGCCTGCCGACGTGCTGGTGTAGGAGACCAGGGCGAGGTCACCGCGCCGCACCAGCGGCTGGTTGGAGAAGGTATTCATCAGGACGTCGCCGACGGCGGCATCGCGTGCGCCGGTCTGCGCCTGGCTGACGATGGGATCGTTGGCACGCCCGAAATAGCGGTCGACGGCAAGATCGCGCTGGCGGCCGCTGGCCGGCAGCTTGTAGTCCGGCGATACGGTGGCTTCCCAGGCGATCGCGCGCGCGGCCTGCTGGGTGGCCTGGCGGGCGTGGATGTACTTGGCCAGGATCGGGATCAGCAGGAAGATCGGCACCAGCACGGCGCAGAGCACGGCGACTTCGGTGAGACTCTGGCCGCGCTGGCGACGCGCGCCGCGGAATGGGCGTTCCCTGTCCATGGCTACCTCAGCAGGTCATCGTTGGGAGGACGGTTCGCGCGGTACCTCGAGGTCGCCGCGTTCAAAGGGTTGGCCCACCGTCATGCGCTGCGTGGTCAGGCGGGTGCCATTGCCGTCGAGGGGTTCCTGCTCCAGGACAATGGCGTAGCGGCTCGGCCGGTAGTCGTTCAGTGCACCGGGGGTGAAGCCCCAGCTGGCACCAGCCGACCACACGCACTGGCTGAACCGTCCGTTCTCGTCCTTCCACACGTTGCACGGCTGGCCAGCGACCCTGCGGTTGCCCGCGCGCTGGAAGCCCGGCGAGGCGCTGCCTTCGTCGGCTTCGGCGGCAAAGCGGGTGAGCCCGTCGCTGTCGGCGGGGGACTGGCTACGCTCTCCCGTTGCCAGATCGACCTGCTCCACGCCGGAGGCGCTCTGGGTCTCCTGCAGGCCGGTGGCCTCCAGCCGGAACTGGCAGCTGGTCGCAGGGCCATCGTTGAGCAGGCGCCATTCGCGGGTACGGAACACTTCCTCTTTGCTGGAAAGCCAGGCTTCGTAACGAACGGTTCCCAGGCGGGCGACATCGGCGTCATCCAGTGCGCGGGTCGGCAATCCTGCCGCCTGGCAGTCGCTCAGTGCCTGCTGGTAGCTGGTGCGCGCCGCGTTGCGTCCATCCACCAGGGTTTCGGCAATCTGGTCAAGATGGATGCCCGGCATGTTCCTGGCAGCGGCGGGCTCGCCGTTGTCCGCCGCGCTGCCACAGCCGCTGATCAGCAGTGTGGCGATCGACAGGTGCAGGCGATTGAAAACAGCAAACGTCATGGCATCAAGGCTCCGGCTGCCGCCAGGGCAGCCTTGGTGGTGGCATCGGTCTTGACCAGTCGTGCCTGCCAGTAAGGGCTGAACAGGTTTCCGGTTTCACGCTTGCGGTCATCGCGGCTGAACATGCGCAGCTGCACCGGGCGGTCGAAGAACACCTGCGCGGAGGAAAGTGCGGCGATCTTGTTGTTGGCCATCCTGTCCGGCAGTTCCATCTGCGAGCCGGCCGGGGCGCCGATGCCGGCGCCGGACGTGGTGCGCGCGCTGGTGCCGGCGGTCTCGGCATAGATGGTGAAGACCGGGCCGACCTTGTCGCGGTCACGATCATTCTCGGCGTAGGGCTGCAGTGCCTGCCCGGCCTTGACGTCGTGATAGTCGCGCAGGCCGTTGTAGCCGGTGAAGAAGGCCTTGCGATGCTGGCCATTGGCGAAGCGCACGTTGGCATCCTGGCTGCGGTCGACAATCCACGCCGCGCCACGATTGCGGCGCACCGCTTCGCCATACGGGCGGTAGCGGCGGCGGTCCCAGTCCGAGTACCAGCCGTTGCCGTTGCCGAAGCCGTTGAGGAAGCGCTGGTTGCGATAGCTTTCCACGGCCTGCGCACCGCCCCAGCCGACTGGAATATCGATATCGGAAAGCGGCCATGGCAGCGGAAGCTCGACGGCCATGGTGTCCAGCGCTGCCCATCGGTTGTAGTCGACCATGTCGGTGCCGCCGGACTGCACCAGGAAGCCGAGGAAATCATCGCTGCGGCTCTTGCTGAAGCCATCACGCGACTGCATCACCACATTGCGGAAGCGGTCGGCACCCTGGCGCTGCGTGGCCGAGCCACCGTTGGCGGTACGGGGAATGCTGTAGCGCTGCAGCAGCCGGTTCTCGGCCGTGGCCAGTTGCGTGCCGAGCACCGCGGTTCCGATGGTGCCCAGTTGTGCCTGCGGTGAGTTCCGCTGCAGCACATCCTTGGCGATGGTGTAGCTGTCCAGCCGCGATACGCCCTCGATGACGAGCTGCACCGAGGCGGCGAACATCATGTTGAGCTTGTCGATGGCGATGATGGCCGCCTGCGCGACAGGCTGGAACGTCTGGCGGGTGACCTTGAGAATGCGTTCGGCGACCTTGAAGGCGGTTGCCAATGCCTTGAACACCACGCCGATGTAGGGAATGGCGGAGAGCACATCCAGCGTGGTGCGGATGACGATGGAGGTGGTGTGCATCTGGTTCAGCCACGAATAGAGGCTGATCGTCTGTGCCACGGCCACTTCGTTGGCAACGCGGGCACGGTTCATGTAGGCCGCGTAGTTCAGTGCGCGTGCCTGCTGGATCGCAACGCTGTAGGCGGCGGCGTCGGCCGCATTGACCAGCTCCACCTTCTTGTTCACCACCTGCCCTGTGTTGAACAGCAGGACAATCCCGATGCATAGAACCAGAATGAGTGCCAGCCCGAGAACCATTGCTTGGCCGGCGACCGTTCGGTGGCTGGAAACGCCCCGGGCCGCACGGCTTCGTGCCAAAGCCAATGCGCTGCGCATAACGAATTCCTGGGCCGGAGGCCATGGCTGCCCGTCGCGCGCCGCGTGCGGTGCGCGCAGGGAGATTATGCTGGGAGGGCCCTGGCGGCTTCATGCCGCCAGGGCTGGGGTATTACTTGTTCTTGTACGCGTCCATGCCCTTGGTCTTGTCAGCTTCCTGCTGGGCGCTGTTGGCCTGGTTCTTGGCGCGGTTGATCGACTGCGTCGCGCTCTGGCCGGAAAGTTCTTTCGACATGCCTGCCACCTGGCTGCGAACCGTGCCTCCGAAGAAGGTGACGGCTCCGATCGCGGCGATGGCGATCAGCGCGGTGATGATGATGTACTCGGTCATGCCCTGACCGGCCTGCTTACGGGAAAAACGGATGTGACGACGGCTGCGTTCCATGTATTTCCTCCTTGATGGCAGGAATCCTCCCGGGTGTGCGGGATATTCGGCGTGTCCGCTGGGGGATCCTGATTAATGGCAGGGCGAGGTAAAGACAGGAAGCTCACACCCTGGTTCGTCGAAAATTTGTCGCTTGTTCGAGAACGGGGCCAAGCCTATCGACAGAAAATTGACGATACAAGTCAGGTTTTTCCGATATGCAATGAAATATTTGAAAATGTGATGCACATTGCAGATTAACAATTGCCTGCACATAATCACGTCAAATTTGAGCTAGATGCACCGCTTTTCGTTAAGGAAATTAACACTTAACTGACATATTTGTGTCACGCAGGCGGCTTGTGGTGCCGGAATATTGGCGCGCTACAGAGGGCGCGTGCACGGCCTGCTTCTTGTTCGAACGGGATGAGAGATCCGCGTGTTTTTATCTCGTTGCATCCGCGGCAAAACAAATGACCGTGCGGCGCGGAAAAGAAAAAAGCACATGCAGGGCATGTGCTTTTTCCGGAGTGCTTCAACGCAGTAACGTCGTGGTGATATCAGCGCTTGACCAGTTCCACGCGACGATTGGCGCGGCGCCCTTCTTCGGTTGCGTTGTCGGCGACCGGCTGGCTCTGCCCATAGCCTTTCGCGCTCAGGCGTTCGGCTGCGATTCCACCGCCGACAAGACGCGTGCGCACCGACTCCGCACGCGCCTGCGAGAGCGTCTGGTTGTGCGATTGGCTGCCGCTGTTGTCGGTGTGTCCTTCAACGGAAAGGCGAAGCTGTGGGTCGGCCTTCAACAGCTGGGTGACCTGTGCGATCTGCGGTTCCGAATCGGGCAGGATCTCGGCGGCGTCGGTTGCGAAGTTCACCTGGATGGATACCTTGCCACTGCTGTCCAGTGCCTGTTTCAGCGTGTCCGCTTCAATGACCTTGGCCGTGATCTGCACCGGTTTTGTCTCTGCGACGAGCAGGCCGCCGGAGTTTCCACCCGAGCCCAGGTGAATCCAGATATCGCGATCTTCGCGATGGATGACATAGGTTTCTGCGGGTTCGTTGTAGATGTCGCCGATGCCGCCGACATAGGTGGTCGCCGCCTTGCTGTTGCCGATGTCACGCGATGCATCGGCCGGGATGGTGCCGGAGAAAATGCGCTTGCCCCCCAGGGCCTCGACCAGGCTCTGTACATTGCGGCTGAGCTCCAGCTGCGAATAAGGGTGATCGCTGCTGCTCTGCAGGACCGAAGAATGAACCTTGCCTTCAATCCATTCCACGCGATCGCCGGTCCAGAACGGTACGCGATCGAATTCGCTGTCTACGACGTCCTGGCTGGTGTAGCCCTGCGGCAGTCCGAGATAAGGGAAGCTGCCGATCGTTGCCTGCGATACGGGCAGCTCGGCAACATTGAACGCTGCGGCCTTCTGGCTTCCATCCGTGGCCGCAGCCGCCTGCGGTGATGGTTCGGCTGCGGTGCTGGAAGGTGCGGCCGAGGAAGCGCCACCCTCTGCAGGCGCTTCGCCAGCGCGCTTGCAGGCACCCAGTGCCAGTACCAGGCTGGCGGCCAACAGGCTCGCGCGCACTGCGGACATCGTCGATCCGTGCTTCTGCGTCATGAACGCACCTGCTTCATCAGTTCGTTGCAGACTTCGCTGGTGGGCTTGTACTGGCCCTTCTTCCAGGCATCGGTGATCTTCTTCTGTGTCTGCGCTTCGGCCGTGTCATAGGCCTGGTCGAAGCCTGCTTCGGCGCCGAACACGGTTTTTGCCTGTGCCTTGTGGCTTGCGCGCAGCTTGGCGGCCTGTTCCGGGGTTGCGCCGCACGCCAGGGCATTGCCTGCATGCGTGCCTCCCAGTGCGCCGAACTGCGCCGCACCGCCGCCCTGTGCGACTGCGGTGCCGCTGCCGATCAGCAAGGCGGAGGTGATCACTAGCTTCGTCATGAAATACCGCATGTTGATGTTCCTCATCCGGCCCGATAGCGGGCATCAATCCCCTGTGGCCCGAGCATAGCAACAGGCAGTGAGTGCCAGCGTGTCGTTGCATCGCCACGGCACGGCCAGTGGTCAGGGCGTGGACAGGAAGCGCGGGGTGCCACGACGTGGGGCAGATCCTGTCGTTGGACGGCCATCGAACGTGGAAGCGGGACGGTCGACCAGGCATCCCCGCACGACGGAAACCCATTGATGGATCTGGAGCAACAAGCCCCTCTGTTGAGGGGCTGCCCCGACAGGGGCGGGGAGAGGCCGGCAAGGGGAGGGGCCCGAACGTTGCGCAGCAACGTCTGGGGTGAAGCGCGCGCAGCGCACTTCGCATCTCCCGCCAGCGGCTTCTGCGAGGTACAACCGATCAGGCATCCCCGCACGGCGGAAACCCATTGATGGATCTGGAGCAACAAGCCCCTCTGTTGAGGGGCTGCCCCGACAGGGGCGGGGAGAGGCCGGCAAGGGGAGGGGCGCGAACGTTGCGCAGCAACGTTTGGGGCGAAGCGCGCGCAGCGCACTTCGCATCCCCCGCCAGTGGCTTCTGCGAGGTACAGCCGACCAGGCATCCCCGCACGGCGGAAACCCATTGATGGCTCTGGAGCAACAAGCCCCTCTGTTGAGGGGCTGCCCCGACAGGGGCGGGGAGAGGCCGGCAAGGGGAGGGGCCCGAACGTTGCGCAGCAACGTTTGGGGCGAAGCGCGCGCAGCGCACTTCGCATCCCCCGCCAGATAACTGAAAAAGGCTGCCCGAAGGCAGCCTTTTTCAGTTATCTGGCGGAGAGAGGGGGATTGTCGGGTGCATCCATGCACCCGATCCCGGTGCGCGCTGCGCCCCGGGACCCGCCTTCGGCGGTCCGGTTCTGCTCCTGCAGAACCGTCGAACCCCGGCAGGGCTTCTCTCGCCCGATGCTCTCCGCCAGCCAAATAAAAAAGCCGCCCAGAGGGCGGCTTCTTCATTTGTCTGGCGGAGAGAGGGGGATTCGAACCCCCGAAGCGCGGTTTAGACGCTTACACACTTTCCAGGCGTGCTCCTTCAACCACTCGGACACCTCTCCGGATCCCTGCCATCGGCAAACGCCTCAGCAGGGGCGCAGATTCTAGCGGGCGGCGCGGCCGGACACAAGCACCCCGATCGACGGCGTATCCATGGCCATGGGTGGCGAGGGGGCTGGACAGGCATGGCACAATGGAACATCCGATGGAAAACGGTGGCCTGATGTCCTATCTCGTCCTTGCCCGCAAGTGGCGTCCGAAGCGTTTCGCCGAGCTGGTGGGCCAGGAACACGTGGTCCGTGCGCTCAGCAACGCGCTGGACAGCGGCCGGGTCCACCACGCGTTCCTGTTCACCGGCACCCGCGGCGTGGGCAAGACCACCATCGCGCGCATCTTCGCCAAGTCGCTGAACTGCGAGCAGGGTACCAGCGCCGACCCGTGCGGCCAGTGCGCGGCCTGCCTGGACATCGACGCCGGCCGCTACATCGACCTGCTGGAAATCGACGCCGCGTCCAACACCGGTGTGGATGACGTGCGCGAGGTGATCGAGAACGCGCAGTACATGCCCTCGCGCGGCAAGTACAAGGTCTACCTGATCGACGAAGTGCACATGCTGTCCAAGGCGGCGTTCAACGCGCTGCTGAAGACGCTGGAAGAACCGCCGGAGCACGTGAAGTTCCTGCTGGCCACCACCGATCCGCAGAAGCTGCCGGTCACCGTGCTCAGCCGCTGCCTGCAGTTCAACCTCAAGCGCCTGGATGAAGACCAGATCCAGGGCCAGATGACCCGCATCCTGGCGGCGGAAGCGATCGAGGCCGATGGCAGCGCCATCGTGCAGCTGGCCAAGGCCGCTGACGGCAGCCTGCGCGATGGCCTGTCACTGCTGGACCAGGCGATCGCCTATGCCGGCGGCGCGCTGCGTGAGGACGTGGTGCGCACCATGCTGGGTACCGTGGACCGCACCCAAGTGGCGGCGATGCTCGATGCGCTGGCCGACGGCGATGGCCCGCGCCTGCTGCAGGTGGTAGCCGCGCTGGCAGAGTTCTCGCCGGACTGGAGTGGTGTGCTGGAAGCGCTGGCCGAAGGGCTGCACCGCATCCAGGTGCAGCAGCTGGTGCCGGGCGCTGCCGCGGCGGAAGGCCTGGATGTCGCCGCATTCGCCGAGCGCCTGCGCCCGGAAGTGGTGCAGCTCTGGTACCAGATGGCCTTGAATGGCCGCCGCGACCTGCCGCTGGCACCCAGCCCGCGCGCGGGCTTTGAAATGGCCGTGCTGCGCATGCTGGCGTTCCGTCCGGCCGCAGCGGTACCGCCGGTGCCGAAGGCCGTCGACGGTGCGTTGGGCGGCACGCCGGATGGCAACGCTGCCGGTGGTGGCGCCGGTACCGGTAGCCGCGATGCGACGCCGGCCGCTGCTGCCGCTTCGGGCAGCCCGGCGGTAGCGGCGCAGGCCGCCGCGCCGGTGCAGGCCGCGCCGCGCGAACCTGAACCCGAGCCCGAACCGGCCCCGCAACCGGAACCAGATCCGGCGCCGGAGCCCGAGCCGGTGCCGGTGGAAGAGCCCGTGTCGCCGCCGCCGGTGAAGGCTGAGCCACAGGCGCCGGCGCCTGCCGTCACTGCAGAGGCAGGCGACGACCTGCCGCCGTGGGCCACTGACGAAGCCGAGGCGCGTGACGAGGCATTGGCGGCCGAGATGTCCGGCCCGGACGCCGCCATGGCTGCGCCCTGGCACGAACCGCCGGCTCCCGTCGCGGCTCCCAGCGAGCCTGCGCCGCCCGAGCGCCCGTTCCGCGCCGAAGGCATTGCCATTGCGCCGGCCGAACATGCCAAGCCGGCCCCGGCGCATGCCGCCGCGCCGCAGGAAGGTGTCAGCGAGCTGGCCACGGCCGAAGACTGGCTGGACCTGGTCGCCAACAGTGGCCTGAGCGGCCCCTCGCGACAGCTGGCCGCCAACGCCGCCTTCATCAGCTGCCAGCATGGGACCTTGAAACTGGGCCTTTCGCCCGGATTTGAATACCTGCGCTCGGAGCGCGCGCTGGCTGCCCTGGGCGAGATGCTGCAGAAGGCCCTCGGCCAGGCGCCGAAGATCGTGGTCGAGACCGTGGAAACCGAACACGTTCCGGCCGAGACCCTGCATCAGCGGGCCGACCGCCAGCGTGGCGAGCGGCAACAGGTGGCAGAGGCCGTTTTCATGGACGACCCGGAAGTGCAGGTGCTGATCCAGCAGCACGGTGCCCGGGTTGTTTCCGATTCCATCCGTTCTTTTGACGAGTAAGACACCATGCGCGGAAACATCGCCCAACTGATGCAGCAGGCCCAGAAGATGCAGGAAAACCTGCAGAAGGCCCAGGAAGAAATCGCCAAGATCGAAGTGACCGGCAGTGCCGGCGGCGGCATGGTCAGCGTGACCCTGACCGGTGCCAAGGAATGCCGCAAGGTGCGCATCGACCCGTCGCTGACCAGCGACCCGGAGATGCTGGAAGACCTGATCGCCGCCGCCTTCAACGACGCTTCGAACAAGATCGACGCCGAGTCGAAGTCGAAGATGGGTTCGGCCACCGCCGGCATGCAGCTGCCGCCGGGCATGAAGCTGCCGTTCTGATTGCCAGCGTGGCACCCGTGCAAGCGGGTGCCACAGAATCTGTAGCTGTCGAGCCTGCTCGACGCCATGAAAGCATGCCGCCGTGTCCGCACCCCTGCTTGAACAATTGATCGACGCACTGCGGGTGCTGCCTGGCGTGGGCCAGAAGACCGCACAGCGCATGGCCTACCACCTGCTCGAGCGCGAGCGCGAAGGTGGCCAGCGACTGGCCGAAGCCCTGGCGCTGGCGGTGGAGCGCATCGGCCACTGCGCGCAGTGCCGCGACTTCAGCGAAACCGAGCTGTGCCCGACCTGTGCCAACAGCAGCCGCGAGCGCAGCCAGCTGTGCGTGGTCGAATCGCCGGCCGACCGCCTGGCCATCGAAAACGCCACCGGCTTCCGCGGTGTCTACTTCGTGCTGCAGGGCCGGCTGTCGCCGCTCGATGGCATCGGCCCGCGCGAGCTGGGCCTGGAGCAGCTGGAGCAGCGTCTGGCCGACGGTGAGGTGCAGGAGCTGATCATCGCCACCAGTGCCACCGTCGAAGGCGAAGCCACCGCGCACTACCTGGCGCAGCTGGCGCGCGCGCGCAAGGTGCAGCCCAGCCGGCTGGCACAGGGCCTGCCGCTCGGTGGCGAGCTTGAATACGTTGACCGCGGCACGCTGTCGCACGCGTTCGGAACGCGCAGCGAATTCCGCGATTGAGCGCCACCCGGGCATCGCCCGGCGCGGCCGGCCTACAATGCGGAAGACACTCCCGCCGAGGCCGACCATGAGCAACGAAACCCTCTTCAGCAAGATCATCCGTCGCGAGATCCCGGCCACCATCGTCTACGAGGACGACGAGGTGCTGGGCTTCAAGGACATCGCACCGCAGGCGCCGGTGCACGTACTGTTCATTCCGAAGAACGAGATCATCCCGACCCTGGACGACCTGCAGCCGTCGCAGGCGCACCTGATCGGGAAGCTTGCCCTGGCTGCCGCCGAATATGCGCGCCGCGAAGGGTTCGCGCAGGACGGCTACCGCATCGTGATGAACTGCCGCGAGGATGCCGGGCAGACCGTGTTCCACATCCACATGCACCTGCTGGCCGGTGCGCCGCTGGGGCATTTCGGTACGCCGGGGCGCTGAGCGCCCGGCATCCACCATTGCCCGCAGTGGATCCATGCGATGCGTGGATGAAAAAAAGGCCGCCCGAAGGCGGCCTTTTTCGATCACGCATGGCCGGTGGCGATCACCACCAGCCCCAACGGCCGTAACCACCCCAGTACGGGCCATACGGGCCCGGGCCCCACGGGCCATAGGGGTAGGGCACCACATCGACCTGGCGCTGTTCCGGCCACAGGTAGATCACATCGGCCGACAGCTTCGGCAGGCGATAGTCGTACTCCCCGATGCGGGTGTTCTGGTAGCCGTCGATCTTGCCGATGAAGGTCACGTCGCGGCCGGCTTCAAACACGGCCGGGTCGTAGAAGCCGGCGCGGCAGGCAATGAAGCGGCCGTCGCTGGCGTCGGACGAGGTGGTGTTCGGGCGGCCACTGGCGTTGAGGGGGCGCGAGATCATCTGGAAGCAGGTCTCGCCCTGGCCGGGCTTGGTCTCAATGATCCGACCACCCCATCGGACCGGCGTGCCGACCTGCTGGGTGGCGACCGAGTCGCGCGGGGAGACCAGGCTGAACTGTCCCTGCAGCGGCTTGGGGGCCGTGGCGCAGGCCGACAGGGCCAGCGTGGCCACAGCGGTGAGGAGGAACTTGGTGTTCATGGGGAGGCTCCGGAAGTCGGGCGATGCCTGCGCAGGTCCCGCAATAATGAAGCGAGGTCGGTGCAAGTTCCAGCGTAACGCGCGTCGGCGAAACGCTGGCTGAGTGCCAGCAGGGCGGGGTCGGGGCGCACGGCGTGTACCCGTCGTGACCAGTCGCATGCCGTCTCGTGGGGGGCGCGGGCCAGGCCAAGGCGCGCATAGCGCCGCCCCAGCCGGTGCCAGGCGCGCAGCAGCGGGTCGCGCTCGCGCTCGCCGCGGGCCAGCAGCCAGGCCATCCATGCCAATGCCAGCAGTGCGGCGACCACGAAGCCGGCCACCAGCTGCGCCGGCCCGAGATCATCCAGCCCGAACGGCCTGAGCAGCTGCTGCTGACGGCGTGCGTCGAAGGAAAGCACCAGGTCGTTCCAGCCACGGCGCAGCCAGTCACCCATCTGCCCCAGCTGCAGCCAGCGCTGCTGCAGCGGGGTGTCCGTGCCGGCCTGCAAGCGGTCGTCCAGCGTGTCCAGGATGCGTTCCGGTGCCACGGCCGCAGTCGGGTCCACCCGGACCCAGCCGCGCTGGGGCAGCCAGACTTCGGCCCAGGCGTGGGCGTCCATGCGCCGCACTACCCAGTAGTCCCCGATGCGGTTGCGGGTGCCACCTGCGAAGCCGGTCACCACCCGGGCCGGAATGCCGGCGTTGCGCATCAGCACCACGAAGGCCGAGCTGAAGTGCTGGCAGAAGCCGGCCTTGTAGTTGAACAGGAAATCGTCGACCGGATCGCGCCCGGCCACCGGGGTATCGAGCGTGTAGGAGAAGTCGCGGGTGATCCACTGCAGCGCTCGGCGGACGATGGCTTCGTCATCGTTG
The DNA here is from genome assembly GCF_049384345.1 of Stenotrophomonas sp. CASM110. NCBI lineage: Bacteria > Pseudomonadati > Pseudomonadota > Gammaproteobacteria > Lysobacterales > Lysobacteraceae > Stenotrophomonas > Stenotrophomonas sp. CASM110. The sequence continues at coordinate 78,621 of NZ_JBMRGI010000008.1, read as the reverse complement.
CCGGCCTCCTGCCGCCATTGCCGTGCCAGCTGGGCGGTGCGCGGATTGAAGCCGGGGGGAAGCTGCAGCGCGGCGCGGCGCAGGTAGGGCGACAGATCGGTGTCGAACCGTTGCGGAGGCGCCGAATGCAACCGCCAGCGGCTGAGCGCGGACAGCGTGCGGTCGCTGCGCAGGCTCATGTCCGCATCGAAACTGCTGCCTTCCGGTGCGCGGCTGGGCAGGTCCAGGGCCACCAGCAGGCGACGGTCGGTGGGTTCGTAGTCGATCTGGTAGTCCCATCCCTGTGCGGCGGCTTCGACCACGGGGGCGGGGCGCCGGGCCGTCGCGCGATCGCGGCTCCAGCGGTGGCCATCGAAGGAGGTCAGCACCGGGCCGCGCCAATAGCGCTGCGTGGGCTCGGGCACGGCGCCGAAGAACTGCACGCGCAGCGCCGGGGTGTCGTCGGCCATCAGGTCCAGCCATTGGTCCGGCGCCATGCTGTCAGCCAGGCCGGGTGTACCCACCGCTCGTTCGGGTACGCCCCACAACGGCGTGGACAAGCGCGGGAACAGCCAGAAGCAGGCCAGTGCCAGCGGCAGGCCGATGCCAAGCAGGCGGCCGACGCCGCGCAGTTGACCGTGCAGTGGCAGGCGTGGGCTGCGGCCCTCGTCCTGGGCCAGGCGTTGCAGGGCCAGCAGTGCGGCAACCGCGGCCAGCGCGGCCAGTCCCGTGGTCAGCGGGCCCTGGTCGAGCAGGAAGGCCGCGAACGGCGAGAACAGCGCGAAACCGAGCAGGCTGCGCGCATCACGCAGGTTGCGCAGTTCGCTGGATTTGATGGCCAGCATCGCCGCCAGCAGCGCACAGCCGGTATCACGCCCCGGCCGCACCATGCCCATCTGCCAGACGATGGTGGCGAGCATGGCCAGCACCAGCAGCAGGCGCACCGGCATCGGCAGCACCCGCCGCCAGGAAAGCGCAGCGGTCAGCACGGCGGTGATCGCGATCACGACGGCCAGCACCGGCGGCAGCTGCAGCAGCAGTGGCAGCAGCGCCAGCGCTGCGCTGGCCAGGGTCCAGCTGCGGGCGTTGCGATCGAGCAGGACGGCAGGCTCAGTCATGGGGCATCAGCGCCAGTGCGCGCAGGCACAGGTGGTGGTGGCTGGCGCCCTGGCCGGGCCCGAACGGGGGATGGGCTGGAAGCAGCAGCGTGTAGCGCCGGCCTTCGCGCTCGGCCATGTCGACCCAGCGTGCCAACCGCGCGATGCGTGCTTCATGGCCCAGCGGCGCCAGCGTGCGCCAGTCCAGCACCACTTCGATGCCGATCGGCTTCTCGTATTCGCGTACCAGCAGGCTGTCGCGGCGTGCCGAGTGTTTCCAGGCAATGCTGCGCGGGGCGTCGCCGGCACGATAGGGGCGCAGCTGGTGCAGCTCTTCGCCACTGGCATGGGCGCGGGTGTGCAGTGGATCGCTGCCACTTTCCGGAAGGGGGGGGGCCAGTGCCTCGGCCAGTGGATAGACCAGCAGCGGCTGCTCCGGCCACACCCACGACCATGCCCGCACCAGCCCCAGCGGCTGCGTGCTGGACAGGCGGATGCGCGGCAGTTCCAGCCAGCCGCGGCGCTCGCTGGGGACATCCAGCTCCACTTCGCCGCGACCGTGTGCAGGCAGTGCGACCCACGCCTCGCTTGCGCCCAGCTGCAGGTGCAGCCCGTGGCGCGCGCGCGGGTCGCGCAACGACAGGTCCACGCGCAGGCGCAGGGGGTGCCCGGCCGGAACCGGCTCGGCGGAGATTGCATCGATCTGTATGCCGGACAGCTGCAGGTGCGCGGCAATGGCGCTGGCGATCGCTGCTGCGGCCAGCAACAGTGCCAGCAGCAGGGCCGGGTTGTTGTTGTAGTTCAATGCGCCCAGCAGCATCGCCGACAGCAGGGTGGCGACGAACAGGCCGAAGCGCGTCGGCAGTACATAGATGCGATGGCGATCCAGTCGCTGCGGCAGGGCTTCGGGCCTGCGTGGGCGTGCCAGCAGCTGCATGCGTGCCCAGCGTGTGGCCACCTTCAGTCCACCGCGACGGTCTGCAGGATCGCCCGCGCCAGTGCCGGCCCGGAGCTGGATTCGGCCTCCGCCACCAGGCGATGGCCGGCCACTGCCACGAACAGGGTCTGCACGTCTTCGGGCACCACATGCCCGCGGCCGAGCAGCAGTGCATGCGCCCTGGCGGCACGCAGCAGGGCCAGCCCGGCGCGCGGTGACAGGCCCACGCGTACGCCGGCATGCTGGCGGCTGCGGGTCAACAGTGCCTGCACGTAGTCGATCAGCGCGTCGCTGGCGTGTACCTGGCCAACGGCTTCACGCAGCGCACGCACCTGGGTGTCATCCAGCTTCGGCACCGCGCGGGCGATCAGGTCGCGGCGATCGCTGCCACGCAGCAGCTCGCGCTCGGCCTGCACGCTCGGGTAGCCCATCGCCAGCCGCAGCAGGAAACGATCGAGCTGCGAATCCGGCAACGGGAAGGTGCCGGACAGGTCGACCGGGTTCTGCGTGGCGATCACGAAGAATGGATCGGGCAGTGGATGCGTCTGTCCATCCAGGGTGACCTGCTGCTCGGCCATCGCCTCCAGCAACGCACTCTGCGTGCGCGGCGGTGCGCGGTTGATCTCATCGGCCAGCAGCACGTGGGTGAACACCGGGCCGGGGTGGAACTGGAACTGGCGGCTGCCGGCCTCGTACACCGATACGCCCAGTACGTCCGCCGGCAACAGGTCGGAAGTGAACTGCACGCGCTGGAAGCTGAGGCCGAGGCTGCTGGCCAATGCATGCGCCAGCGTGGTCTTGCCCAGCCCGGGCAGATCTTCGATGAGCAGGTGGCCGCCGGAAAGCAGGGCGACAAAGGCCAGCCTGACTTCCGGCACCTTGCCCAGTACCAGTGCGTTCACCTGATCCTGTGCCTCCCGCAGGGCCTGGCGCAGTTGATCGGTTAGCATGCTGGGATTGGGGGACGAGGCTGGCATGATCGTCTCAGGTCTGGAATCCACTCGATTATCCATAGAGCAATGCAAGGCGAACAGCGCGCACGGGCAATATTTCTCTGGTTATGGACGCTGATCACAGCGGCCAAGCTGGTGGTGGCTGCACGCCTGCCGCTGTTCGTCGATGAGGCGTTCTATTGGCAGGAAGGCCAGCACCTGGCCGCCGCCTATTCCGACCTGCCGGGGTTGACAGCATGGCTTGCACGCCTGGGCGTGGAAATCGGTGGCCATCACGTGCTCGCATTGCGCCTGCCGTTCCTGGCCATCGGTGCGTTGCTGCCGTTGCTGGTGGTGCGCATCGCCACGCGCTGGTTTGGCAACGTCGCAGGGTGGCAGGCGGGCAGCCTGACCCTGCTGATGCCGCTGTCGGCCACGCTGGGCCTGCTGGCCGTGCCGGATGTGCCGATGGCGCTTGCGGCGGTGATCTGCCTGCACGCCGGTGCGCGCCTGCTGCACAACGTGGATGCGTCGTCGGCGATGAAGCTGGCGCTGGGCCTGCTGATCGGTGCGCTCAGCCACTACCGTTTCATTGGCGTCATCGGTGTCGGCTTCATTGCGCTGCTGGCGCTGCCGCAGGGCCGCCGCATGCTGGCCGACCCGCGCGTATGGGTGGCGCTGGCGGTGGGTGTACTGGCCTGGCTGCCGTTGCTGGCGTGGAATGCGGACAACCATGATGCCGGCCTGAAGTTCCAGGTGGTCGAGCGCCACCCGTGGACGTTCGAGTGGGAAGGGCTGTGGTTCCTGGTGATCCAGCCGATGCTGGTGACGCCGATCCTGTGCATCGCGATGTGGAAGGTCGCCCTGGCGGGTACCCGCAGCGGTGGTGGTGTGCGGGTGCAATGGCGCTATTTCGGCCTGGTGGGCGGGGTGTCGACGCTGGGCATCTTCCTGCTGGGCTTCTTCACCGATGTCGAGCGGATCAGTTTCCATTGGCCGTTGCCGGGCTACCTGGCGCTGCTGGTGGCCGTGCCGGTGGTCCTCAACGGCTGGCCACGCTGGCTGCGCCGCACCGGCTGGTGGCTGGCAGCTGCAGGCACCGTACTGGCTTTCGGCTACTACCTGATGGCGTCCACGCCGGCGCTGCGCGAGCAGATGGCTGGCAGCAAGTACTACCCGCGCAACTTTGCCGGCTGGCAGCCGCTGGCCGTGGCGGTGCGCGACGAACTGCGGCAGATGCCGCCGGGCACGCGTGTGCTGGCGGGCAACTTCAAGGTCGGTGCCGAACTGGGCTTCCAGCTGGGCAACGGTGATATCGAGGTGCTGCCGCACCCGCTCAACGACAAGCATGGGCGGACCGCACAGCTGGCACAGTGGGGCCTGCTGCACGAAGGCCCGCGCAGTGCGCCGATGCTGCTGGTGCTGTCACCCAGCGACCAGCGCTACCGCGATCTGCTGGCGCGCTATCACGCGATCTGCGAGCAGGTGGGGCCGTTGCCGGCGCCGCGCGTGGTCAGCAGCGATCATGGTTTCCAGCGCTTCCTGCTGTTCCAGCTGCCGGTGCAGCGCGCGCAGGGGCCCTGCGTGACGCCGGCAATGGCCTGGCTGGATGCGCCGTCCAACGGTGAGAAGGTCTCCGGAACGCTCGCCATCAAGGGCTGGGCATTCAAGGATGGCGTGGGGTTGGCGCGCATCGAAGTGCTGGTCGATGGCCATTCGATTGGCGATGCGCGCTACGGGCGCATGTTCGACATCCGCCACACCTGGCCGGACAGCACCGATCCGCAGCATCCGGCGGTGGGCTTCGACGCATTGCTGGATACCACCACGCTGGCGCCGGGGCGGCATTGGCTTGGCCTGCGCCTGCACGGCCGCGACGGCAGTGTGGAGGCGTGGCAGGAGCAGCCGTTCGAAGTTCGTTGAGGTCCCTGGTCCTGTAGAGCCGAGCCGATGCTCGGCTGCTTCTGCTACAGATGGTGGGCAGCCTCGAAAAAAACGGCCGAGCAAGGGCTCGGCTCCACCGTTCACGGCACCGCGAATCCAGCCCTGCGCAGCAGGCCGCACAGCGCGATCAGTGGCAGGCCGACCAGCGCGGTCGGGTCGCGGTTGTCGATTGCCTCGAACAGGCTGATGCCCAGGCCCTCGCACTTGAAGCTGCCGGCGCAGTCCAGCGGCTGCTCGGCGGCGACGTAGCGGATGATTTCCTGCGGGTCCAGCACGCGGAAGCGTACTTCGGTCAGATCCAGGGTGGCGAGGGATTCTCCATCCCGCCTGAGACTGATTGCCGTGTGAAAGCGCACCGTCTGTCCGGACATTGCCGCCAGCTGCGCACAGGCCGCCTCGACCGTGCCCGGCTTGCCCAGCGGCTGACCGTTCAGGTCGGCCACCTGGTCCGAGCCGATCACCCAGGCGCCCGGATGGCGGGCGGCCACGTCGGCGGCCTTGGCGGCGGCCAGGCGCGTGGCCAGGGCCAGCGGGGTCTCGGCGCCCAGAGGGGTTTCATCCACGTCCGGGCGTGCGCAGTCGAAGGGCAGGCCCAGCCGTTCCAGCAGTTCGCGACGGTAGCGGGAGGTGGAGGCCAGGACCAGTGACATGTGACAATACCGGGGCAGGGCGCGGCAGTCTGGCCCCTCCACGGCGCCAGCGGCAAGTGCTGCAGGGCGGGCATTTGACAGCGGGCGGTGCGATCCTTAGTATTCAGCGGCTTATGTCCGCGAACGTGCCCGAAACGCTGGATGCCTGGCGGATGGTTGTAGCGCGAAGGCGCTTCGACGGTCAGGTCTCCCTGGCTGAATTGACCCGCCTGCAGGGGTTGGTCGCAGATACCGACGGCGAGTGTGTCTACTCGCTTGAATTCGGTCGCGACGACGTCTTGCGGGTATCCTATGTGGAACTGACCATCGACACCGCGCTGCCGCTGACCTGTCAGCGCAGCATGCAGCGATTCCTGTTGCCGGTGAAGGTGACCCAGAGGCTTGGCCTGATCCGCGACGAGGACGAGGAATCGTCCCTGCCGGAGGAATACGAGGCGTTGCTGGTGCCGGAAGACGGCCAGCTGCGTCCGCTGGATCTGGTCGAGGACGAATTGGTGCTGGCGGTGCCCGTGGTGCCGCTGTCGCCCGACGGTGAAGCAGTCGACAAGGACTGGGCACCGAGCGAAGAAGAAACGAAGAAGGCCAACCCGTTTGCGGCGTTGGCAGCACTGAAGAAACAATAGCAGCCGGATTGTCGTCGGCGGCTGCGGCGAAAGCGAAAGTGTGCTGGGCGCTGGCGTCCTGCGCGACGATACGACGAAGCAAATCGAACCGAGTTTGGAGCAATCCCATGGCTGTGCAGAAATCCCGTGTCACCCCGTCCCGCCGCGGCATGCGTCGTGCCCACGACGCCCTGAGCGCCAAGCAGCTGTCGACCGACCCGACCACCGGCGAAGTGCACCTGCGTCACCACATCACTGCCGACGGTTTCTACCGCGGCAAGAAGGTCATCCAGACCAAGACCTCGGCTGTCGAAGAAGATTGATGTGCCGGGAAGGCCGCTGCCTCCGGGCAGCGGCCTTTGCCTTCTTTCCCGGGCGTGCCGGTGATCGGCGGCCCGCGCAACAGGAAACATGATGAGCAAGCGGATCTATTCGAGGATCGCGGGCACCGGTAGCTATTTGCCGGAAAAAGTCCTGACCAACGCCGACCTGGAAAAAATGGTCGAAACCTCGGATGAGTGGATCCAGTCGCGCACCGGTATTCGTGAACGGCACATCGCGGCCGAAGGCGAAACCACCAGCGACCTTGGCTACAACGCCGCCCTGCGCGCGCTTGAAGCCGCAGGCATCGATGCCTCGCAGCTCGACATGATCGTGGTCGGCACGACCACCCCTGATCTCATTTTCCCGTCCACCGCGTGCCTGATCCAGGCCAAGCTCGGTGTGGCCGGGTGCCCCGCCTTCGACGTCAACGCAGCCTGTTCCGGCTTCGTGTTCGCGCTGGGTGTGGCTGACAAGTTCATCCGCTCCGGCGACTGCAAGCACGTGCTGGTGATCGGCACCGAAACGCTGACCCGCATGGTCGACTGGAACGATCGCACCACCTGCGTGCTGTTCGGCGATGGCGCCGGCGCCGTCGTGCTCAAGGCCGACGAAGACACCGGCATCCTCAGCACCCACCTGCATGCCGATGGCAGCAAGAAGGAACTGCTGTGGAACCCGGTCGGCGTTTCGACCGGCTTCAAGGACGGCGCCAACGGTGGCGGCACCATCAACATGAAGGGCAACGACGTGTTCAAGTACGCCGTCAAGGCGCTGGACTCGGTCGTGGACGAGACCCTGGCCGCCAACGGCCTGGACAAGTCCGACCTGGACTGGCTGATCCCGCACCAGGCCAACCTGCGCATCATCGAAGCCACCGCCAAGCGGCTGGAGATGTCGATGGACCAGGTCGTGGTGACCGTCGACAAGCACGGCAACACCTCCTCCGGCTCGGTGCCGCTGGCGCTGGATGCCGCGGTGCGTTCGGGCAAGGTCGAGCGTGGCCAGTTGCTGCTGCTGGAGGCCTTCGGCGGCGGCTTCACCTGGGGTTCGGCCCTGCTGCGCTATTGATAGTGCAAGTTACGACAATGTGAAGTCTTGTCGTTACGGCCCCTCCGGGGCCGTAACGCGTTTAAGGAGGACCTGTCATGGTTGAGCCCATCGTCATCGAAGGGCAACGTGCCTGGCTGAAGCAGTACGGCAAGGGAAGCCGGGCAATGGCCCTGGGCCTGCTCAATTTTGTTGCGCGCCGTTTCCATCTGGATGCGCTGCGCCCGCCGCCGCACCGCGGTGGCGACGCCGCACGCGAAACCGAGGCCCGCCGCCTCGCGGAACTGCAGGCGCAGGGTGTGAACGTGCCGGACGTACTGGGCACCGGTCATGCCGCTCTGGTGATCGGCGACAACGGCAGCTCGTTCAATACCTGCCTGCGCGAAGCCGACGAAGCCGGTCGCGATCGGCTGGTGATGGCGGCGATGCTGGCCATTGCTGAAGCTCATGCCCGCGGCGCCTATTTCGGCCAGCCGTTGCCGCGCAACCTCACATGGGATGGCGAGAAGGTCGGCTTCATCGATTTCGAGGAAGATCCGCTGGAAGTGATGGATCTGTCCGAAGCGCAGGCCCGCGACTGGCTGATGTTCGGCTACGGCGTGGCCAAGTACTACGCCGACCGCCCCGGGCACCTGCAGGCGATGATGGCCGAGGCGATGGGTGACGTTCAGGCGCCGGTGCGCGAGCACGTGCATGCGGTCAGCGGCCGCCTGCGCAGCCTGGCCCGGGTCTGCATGAAGCTGGGCCGTTCGGCGCGCGCGCTGGCCCATTCCATCTTCATCGCCCACGGCGCCAGCACCGCCGGCGTGTTGATGCTGGTGGGCCTGTGCGTGGATTTCCTCGCCGACGGCGACCTGGACGTCCTGCAGCTGTTCTGCTGATGGCTGACAGGGGTCAGATCCCTTTTCCGCAGGAAAAGGGATCTGACCCCGTTGCGCTTGACCCCGTTGCGCTTGCCCGGCCATTCACCATACGCGTGCATACGCGCACGTACAGACGACACGGCATGTTCCCCCTTATCATGGCCCGCTTCGATTGCAACAAGCGGATGACCGCGTGACCGTATCCACCCTCGCTTTTGTCTTCCCCGGCCAGGGCTCGCAGTCTGTGGGCATGGTGGCCGAGCTGGCCGAACTGCACCCACAGGTGCGTGAAGCCTTCACCGAGGCATCCGATGGTGCCGGCGTCGACCTGTGGGCGCTGTCCCAGGGCGGCCCGGAGGAAATGCTCAACCGTACCGAATACACCCAGCCGGCCCTGCTGGCCGCGAGCATCGGCGTGTGGCGCGCCTGGAACGCCGTGGGCGGTCCGCGCCCGTCGGTATTGGCCGGCCACAGCCTGGGCGAGTACACCGCCCTGGTTGCCGCAGGCGCACTGAGCCTGCATGACGGTGCGCACCTGGTGCGCCTGCGCGGCCAGCTGATGCAGGAAGCCGCACCGGCAGGTGTCGGCGCCATGGCCGCCGTGCTCGGCGCTGAAGACCAGCTGGTGCTGGACGTCTGCGCCGAAGCGGCAGGCAGCCAGGTGGTGGTGCCGGCCAACTTCAATTCGCCGGGCCAGATCGTGATCGGTGGCGACGCCGACGCGGTCGACCGTGCGCTGGCGCTGCTGGCCGAGAAGGGCGTGCGCAAGGCGGTCAAGCTGGCCGTCAGCGTGCCCTCGCACACCCCGCTCATGCGCGAAGCCGCCAACCGCCTGGCCGAAGTGATGGCCGGCCTGTCCTGGCACGCGCCGCAGCTGCCGGTGGTGCAGAACGTCGACGCCCAGGTGCACAGCGGCATCGACGCGATCCGCACCGCGCTGGTCCAGCAGCTGTACCAGCCGGTACAGTGGACCGGGTGCGTGCAGGCGCTGGCTGCCCGTGGCGTCACCCGGATCGCCGAGTGCGGCCCGGGCAAGGTGCTGACCGGCCTGGTCAAGCGCATCGACAAGGCCATCGACGGCCGTTCGCTGGCCACGCCGGGCGACTTCGAAGCCGCCCGCGAGGCATGGTCGGCCTGATCCCCCCTGTTCCTGCCGACCGTACCGGTGGCCGCGGCAAGCGGCACGGGTGCGGCGGTCGCCCCAGCCTGAGGAAAACATCATGAGCAAGCCCCTGCAGGGTGAAATCGCACTGGTCACCGGCGCCAGCCGTGGCATCGGTGCCGCCATCGCCGATCTGCTGGCCGCCCAGGGCGCCACCGTCATCGGTACCGCCACCACTGAATCCGGCGCTGCCGCGATCGGCGAACGCCTGGCCGCCCACGGTGGTCACGGCCGCGCGCTGAACGTCACCGATGCCGCCGCGCTGGACAGCGTGCTCGATGGCATCGCCAAGGAATTCGGCCCGATCTCGATCCTGGTCAACAATGCCGGCATCACCCGCGACAACCTGCTCATGCGCATGAAGGACGAGGACTGGGCGTCGATCATCGACACCAACCTGACCAGCGTGTTCCGCACCAGCAAGGCGGTGATGCGCGGCATGATGAAGGCGCGCAAGGGCCGCATCATCAACATCGCATCGGTGGTGGGCGTGACCGGCAATGCCGGCCAGGCCAACTACGCCGCGGCCAAGGCGGGCATCATCGGCTTCAGCAAGTCGCTGGCCAAGGAAATCGGTTCGCGCGGCGTCACCGTCAATGTTGTCGCACCTGGCTTCATCGACACCGACATGACCAAGGCGTTGCCGGAAGAAGCGCGCACCGCGCTGATCAACGACATCGCCCTCGAACGCCTGGGGTCGCCGGAAGACATCGCCCATGCGGTGGCCTTCCTGGCCAGCCCGGCTGCCGGTTACATCACCGGCGAAACCCTCCATGTGAACGGCGGCATGTACATGCCGTAAGCAAGGGGCGCAGGGATTGCGCCGCAAGTGGTTGATCTGCGGAGGTTTTTGCTGCAATGCAAGGCCGCGCCGGTTTCCACTACACTATCCCACGGCCATCGCCTTTGATGGCGACCACTTTTGAACCACAACTCCATCTGGAGCGAGATCCCATGAGCACCATCGAAGAACGCGTCAAGAAAATCGTCGTCGAACAGCTTGGCGTCAAGGAAGAAGAAGTCACCAACAGCGCATCGTTCGTCGATGACCTGGGCGCTGACTCGCTGGACACCGTCGAGCTGGTGATGGCCCTGGAAGAAGAATTCGAGTGCGAGATCCCGGACGAAGAAGCCGAGAAGATCAGCACCGTGCAGGCCGCCATCGACTACATCAAGGCCCACGTCAAGGCCTGATGTCAGACGGCAGTGCGCGCGCGGGCCCACGCTCGCCGCGCACCGCACCCCATGGGGCCGCAGTTGCGGCCCCGTGTGTTTGAGCATCACACCGAAGCAAACCGCGTTGCCCGTTGAAATCAGCCGGGCCAGGAGAATCAGCAATGAAGCGTCGCGTCGTCGTAACCGGCCTGGGTATCGTCTCGCCGTTGGGCAATGATCTGGCCAGCAGCTGGGAAGGCATCACCCACGGTCGTTCGGGCATCGGTCCGCTGACCAACGTTGCGGATGCCTATCTGGATCGGTTCACCACCAAGATTGCCGGTGAGGTCAAGGGATTCGACATCACCGCCGACAATGAACTGTTCGGCAAGTTCCGGGTCAGCGGCAAGGATGCCAAGAAGATGGACCCGTTCATCCATTACGGCCTCGGTGCCTCGTTCATGGCCCTGCACGACTCGGGCCTGGAGATCACCGACGCCAATGCCGAGCGCATCGGCGCCATCGTCGGCGCCGGCATCGGCGGCCTGCTCGGCATCGAAGAGCAGACCATCGAGTTCCACGAGGGCAAGAAGATCTCGCCCTTCTACGTGCCAAAGACCATCATCAACATGCTGCCGGGCCAGCTGAGCATCATCACCGGCCTGAAGGGCCCGTCGTTCTCGGCGGTGTCGGCCTGCGCGACCTCGAACCATTCGATCGGTACCGCGATGCGCATGATCCAGTACGGCGACGCCGACGTGATGGTGGTTGGCGGTGCCGAACGTGGCTCGTCGCCGACCGCACTGGGTGGCTTCTGCGCGATGAAGGCCATGAGTACCCGCAACGACGCCCCGGAACAGGCCTCCCGCCCATGGGACAAGGACCGTGACGGCTTCGTGCTGGGCGACGGCGCCGGCATCCTGATCCTGGAAGAGTACGAGCACGCCAAGGCGCGTGGCGCGAAGATCTACTGTGAACTGGCCGGCTTCGGCGCAAGCTCCGACGCGTACCACATGACCGCACCGAGCGAGAACGGCGAAGGCGCCGCGCGCTGCATGGCCATGGCTATGAAGGACGCGGGCGTGAGCCCGGAACAGGTGGGCTACCTCAACGCGCACGGTACCTCCACGCCGCTGGGCGACCTGGGCGAGACCATGGCGATGAAGACCGCCTTCGGCGACCACGCCTACAAGATGATGGTCAGCTCCACCAAGTCGATGACCGGCCACCTGCTGGGTGCTGCCGGCGGCGTGGAAGCGATCTTCTCGGTGATGGCACTGCAGGACAACGTCATCCCGCCGACCATCAACCTGCAGCAGCCGGGCGAAGGCTGCGACCTGGACTACGTGCCCAACGAAGCACGCCAGGCCAAGGTCGACGTGGTGATGTCCAATGGCTTCGGCTTCGGCGGCACCAACGGCACGCTGGTCTTCAAGCGCGTCTGACCGAGGTGTAGCGTCGGGCCATGCTCGACGCCGCGTTCTACGGAGCCGCCGCAAGGCGGCTTCCGTGCATCTGAACCCCAGAACTGGCTGCCATGACCCACGCACCGCTGATCCACCCGCTGCCGCACCCGATCGATCTGCTGGCCCTGCAGCAGCATGACCCGGCGCGCTTTCCGCTGCTGATGGAATCCACTGCCTCGGGCACCGCGCAGGGCCGCTGGAGCCTGCTGCTGGCCGCGCAGGGCGATGGCCTGCGACTGGATGCGGATGGCCAGGTGCGCGACCAGCACGACGCGGTGCACGCCGGCAGCTTCCTGCAGGTGCTGGACCGTGCCTGGCAGCGCGAACGCCTGCCGCATGACGGCAGCCACAGCCTGCCGTTCCGCGGCGGCTGGGCGTTGATGCTCGATTACGAAGTGGCCAGCCAGATCGAACCGGTGCTGCCGGCGCGTGCGCGCGAGGACGGCCGCCCGACCGCGCTGGCGCTGCGCTGCCCGGCCGCGGTGCTGCACGACCACCACAACGATGCCAGCTTCGTCATCGCCGAGGCCGGCGAGCAGGCGTTGCTGGATGCGCTGGTGGCACTGGCCTCGGCCGGGCTGCCCGAAGCCGGGCAGGGCTGGCAGCCGCCGCAGGCGGTGGGCGAGGATGCGCCGCAGCGCTTCACCGACGGCGTGCGTCGGGTGATCGAGTACCTGCGTGCCGGCGACGTGTTCCAGGTGAACCTGTCGCGGCGCTGGAGCGCGCAGTTCGCTGCGCCGGTCAGCCCGCAGGCGCTGTACGCGCAGCTGCGCCGTGCCAATCCGGCACCGTTCGCCGGCCTGTTCAGCGCCCACGGCCGCCATGTGGTCAGTTCCTCGCCGGAGCGGCTGGTGTCGGTGCATGCCGGCCACGCGCAGACCCGTCCGATTGCCGGTACGCGTCCGCGCTTCGAGGGGGACGATGATGCCGCACGCATCCAGGAGCTGGTCGGCCACCCCAAGGAGCGTGCCGAGCACGTGATGCTGATCGACCTGGAGCGCAACGACCTGGGCCGCATCTGCCTGCCCGGCACCGTGGTGGTCGATGAGCTGATGACGGTGGAGAGCTACGCGCATGTGCACCACATCGTCAGCAACGTCAGCGGCCACCTGCGCCCGGAGGTCACGCCCGGCGAGGTGATCGCCGCCACGTTCCCGGGCGGCACCATCACCGGCTGCCCCAAGGTGCGCTGCATGCAGATCATCAGCGAGCTGGAGCAGGTGCCGCGTGGTGCCTACACCGGCGCGTTCGGCTGGCTGAACCGCGATGGCGACCTGGACCTGAACATCCTGATCCGCACCGCCGAAGTGGATGGCCACCAGGTCAGCTTCCGCACCGGCGCCGGCATCGTGGTCGATTCGGACCCGGACAAGGAACTGGACGAGACCCGCGCCAAGGCCCGCGGCCTGCTGCGCGCACTGGGCCAGCAGGGCTGATCCGGTCGGGGTCGGATCCCTTGCGCACCGCGCGAGGGCTCTGACCCCCGCAGTCATGCCGCCGGGCGTTCATCCACGCATGGCGTGGATCTACTGATCGACCGTTGGCCGGCACGCAGGCGCCACCCCGGTCATGACCCCAATCCATCGGCACGGTATCCTGCACGACGGAATCGAGTTCAGAGGTAATCCATGGCGGGAGCCAAGCGCGGGTGTCTGTTCGTGGTAACGCTGGTGGTGGTGCTGGCTGCCGTCGTGGCGGGCGCGGGCGCGTGGTTCTTCTACCAGCAGACCCGGTTCGCCGACGCCCCGATCACCCCGACCGCCGAGAGCGTGGTCATCGCCAGCGGCGATGGCATGAACAGCGTGCTGCGCAAGCTGCGCGACGCCGGCGTGGACGAGGGCCAGGACACCCAGTGGCAACTGCTGGCGCGCCAGCTCGATGCGGCCGGCAAGCTGAAGGTGGGCGAGTACGCGCTCAGTGGTGAGCTGACCCCGCGCGAGCTGCTGCTTCGCATGCGCGCCGGCAAGGTGCTGCAGCACCGCGTCACGATTGTCGAGGGCTGGAACATCCGCCAGCTGCGTGCCGCACTCAAGCGCGCCGAGCCGCTGCTGCACACCACCGACAACCTGGATGACGCCGCGTTGATGCAGCGCCTCGGCTTCGGTGGCCAGCACCCGGAAGGCCGCTTCCTGCCGGAGACCTACGTTTACCAGCGCGGCGACAGTGATCTGGACGTGCTCAAGCGCGCCCACGCCGCAATGGAAAAGGCGCTGGACGAAGCCTGGGAAAGCCGCGCGCCGGACCTGCCGATCAACACGCCCTACGAACTGCTGACGCTGGCGTCGATCATCGAGAAGGAAACCGCGCTGGCCAGCGAACGCCCGCAGATCGCCGGCGTGTTCATGCGCCGCCTGAAGATCGGCATGCGCCTGCAGACCGACCCGACCGTGATCTACGGCATCGGTGCCGCGTATGACGGCAACATCCGCCGCCGCGACCTGACCACCGATACGCCGTACAACACCTATACCCGTGCGGGCCTGACCCCGACCCCGATCGCCATGCCCAGTCGCGACGCGCTGATGGCCGCGGCGCAGCCGGCCGCCGGTGATGCGCTGTACTTCGTCGCCGTGGGCGACGGCAGCGGCGCGCACGTGTTCTCGCCCAGCCTGGACCAGCACAACGCCGCCGTAGCCCGCTACCTGCAGCAGCTGCGCCAGCAACGTACCCAGGAGACCCCGGCGCAATGAGTCCCGCGCTGCTTCGCCACCCGCGTTTCGTCAGCCTGGAAGGCGGCGAGGGCGCAGGCAAGACCACCGCCATCAATGCCATCCGTGACTGCCTGCGCCGCCACGGCCACGAGGTGGTGCTGACCCGCGAGCCGGGCGGTACGCCACTGGCCGAGCGCATCCGCGGCCTGCTGCTGAAGCCCGATGCCGAGATCGCTGCCGAACCGCTCAGCGCCGAAGCCGAGCTGCTGCTGGTGTTCGCCGCACGCGCGCAGCATGTGCGCCAGGTGATTCGGCCGGCGCTGCAGCGCGGTGCCTACGTGCTGAGCGACCGCTTCACCGATTCCAGCTACGCCTACCAGGGCGGTGGCCGTGGCTTGGACCCGCAGTGGATTGCCGACCTGGAGCGCCGCGCGGTCGGCCTGCTGCCGGGCCTGACCCTGCTGCTGGATGTGGACGTGGCCGTGGGCCGCGCCCGTGCCAATGGCCGCGACCTGTGGCCGGACCGCATCGAGAGCGAGCAGGACGATTTCTTCCAGCGCGTGCGCGCCGTGTTCCGCAGCCGCGCACAGCAGGACCCGCAGCGCTTCGCGCTGATCGACGCCGGCCAGGTGCAGGAACGCGTGGCCGCCGATGTGGTCGCACGTATCGAGCGTTGGCTGCAGGACGGGGAGGGCGCATGAGCACGTTTTCGCCGTGGCAGCAGCGCGCGTTCGACCAGACCGTGGCTGCGCTCGACGCCGGTCGCCTCGGTCATGGCCTGCTGATCTGCGGCCCGGCCGGGCTGGGCAAGCGCGAGGTGGCGCTGGCGCTGGCCGACCACGTGCTGGCGCAGGGTGATGCAACGCACGCCACGCGTACGCGCCAGCTGATCGCCGCCGGCACCCATCCGGACCTGCAGCTGGTCAGCTTCATTCCGAACAAGAGCGGCGACAAGCTGCGTACCGAGATCGTCATCGAGCAGGTGCGCGAGATCACCGACAAGCTGGCGCTGACCCCGCAGTACGGCGTGGCGCAGGTGGTGATCGTCGATCCGGCCGATGCGATCAACCGCTCGGCGGCCAATGCGCTGCTGAAGACCCTGGAAGAGCCGCAGCCCGGCCGCTACCTGTGGCTGATCAGCAGCGACCCGGCACGCCTGCCGCAGACCATCCGCAGCCGTTGCCAGCGACTGGAATTCAAGCTGCCGCCGCAGCACGAAGCACTGGCCTGGCTGCAGCAGCTGGGCCACAGTGAAGCATCGGCGCGCGAAGCGCTGGAGGCCGCCCGCGGCCATCCCGGCCAGGCCGACAACTGGCTGCGCGAAGACGGCCTGAGCCTGCGCCGCGAAGTTGGTCGAGATCTGGAACAGCTGGCCGCCGGCAAGACCGGCGCGGTGGAGCTGGCGCAGAAGTGGTGCGGTGATGACAACGCGGCGCTGCGCCTGCGCTTCGCTGCCGATCTGGCGCTGGCCCAGGCCAGTACCGATGCCTTGACCACGCCGGAGCGATTGCACAAGCTTGCAGCCTGGTTCGATGCGGCCAACCGCACCCGCGACCTGCTGCGCACCACGGTGCGTGCAGACCTTGCGGTGGTCGAGTTGCTGCTGGCCTGGAACAAGGTGAACGAGCGGCCTGCCGCAAGGGGAAATCGATGAGTGCCAGCAACGCCCGCCAGGGCATCCTGTCCTTGGCTGTGAAGGACAAAGCCGCGCTGTACAGCGCGTACATGCCGTTCGTGAAGAATGGCGGCATCTTCGTGCCCACGCCCAAGCGCTATTTCCTGGGCGACGAGGTGTTCCTGCTGCTGACGCTGCCCGATTCCAGCGAGCGCCTGCCGGTGGCCGGCAAGGTGATCTGGGTGACCCCGGCCGGCGCACAGGGCAACCGCACCGCCGGCATCGGCGTGCAGCTGGCCGACGGTGCCGAAGGCGAGGGCGTGCGCCACAAGATCGAGACCCTGCTGGCCGGGCTGACCGGTTCGGACAAACCGACCCATACGATGTGATTCCGGTAGCGTCGGGTCATGCCCGGCTGCGTGCCCCGAAATGCCCGTGAACACGACTGTGAAAAACTGTTGACGGCCTCTGAAAAGCCCCTATAATGAGCGGCTCAGCAACACACCGGGCGGTTAGCTCAGCGGTAGAGCATTGCCTTCACACGGCAAGGGTCACAGGTTCGATCCCTGTACCGCCCACCAAATAGTAGACCTGACTTTTCAGGTGTTATGAAGAAGCCGGCTTTCAGCCGGCTTTTTCGTATGCGCAGAGTAAGTGCATGGAGGTCGTGTCGGCTCCAAGTAACCGGTGACTCGCCGTCAGATGGATATGGGACTCTACTAGCTTACCCTGGCCCGCTTTGACTTTTTCCCTAGCGAAAAGGCTTGTGCGTACATAGTCAAGCAGGTCTCTGCGTTCGATTACCCGCTCCACTATCACCTGTACGCTTTCGTACTCGAAACCCTTCGTGAACTCCACTATCCGTGTCCTTGCAAGTCGATGGTCGAAGTTCGAGGACGTCTGGATGACCGATTTTAGGTTCAGCGCTTTTCGATTCTCATTCGATTGTTGAGCGCAGCCCGACTTCAGAGGCCGATCATCGCCGATTGCGATACCGTCGTCGCTTTACTAGCTCAAATGCAGATATGGCAGCAAAGAAAACTGCATACGCCGCCCACAATCTGAATGATGCGCGAAAGGGATGCGGATTTCCTGATTGAATCGCAATGAAGTAGAGGGCGCCAAGAACGAGAATGCCCCCGGCTTGGTATGCGAGAAAGCCACGTAGTACTGGATTCACTTCTTCTTCTCCATCGTCTTTTGTGCCGCATCTACGGCGGCTCCGGCGGTGCTCTGCCCTAGCTGTGATGCTCCCGCTTGTGTGATCGACTGACGAGGAATTGCGACTCCTGTTGATGCGGTGGTGGAGGCGATGTTCGGGGCGCCGGGAGATGCGGAGCTGCTCAGCCTATTCAGAGCGCCTTTGGCGGCTGGTCCCGCGAAGTCGCCTGCTGCAGCTGCAACACCGGAACCTGCCAGACCACCAACAGCGCCTCCGGTCGCTGCCGTGAGCACTCCACCAGCGGAAATCGGCTCTCCCTTGAGGGCGCTCTCTGCGGCGGCACCGGCGCCGCCAGTGACGAAATTCGCCGCTGCTTGAATGGCAACGGCTCGGCCGACAGAAATCACTCCAGACTCCACGGCTGCGACAGCGATACCGCCCACGCCGCCTGAGACCGAACCCACCCCTGCTGCTATCAATGCCTGCGTCTGATCGATTGGTTTATCCGGATTCATCAGCTTCTGGATGGCAATATTGGACAGGCCCCCCGCTATCGCGCCATAGATGAATGGCAGGGCTGGATTTCGCCCATCTGGATCAGTGAATTTGTACGGATTCCCGTTGGCATACCGATAGCGATTGAACTGGCCTACAGGCTGGTCATACGCTGAGACCGGGTCCACTGAGAGGAAGACTCCCAGCTCCGGATCCATGTATCGCTGTTGCATGTAGCTCAAGCCCGTAGTCGAGTCGCTCACATGCCCTGTGTATCCGGGTCCGTCGGTGACCTGTCCTCCTACCAGGGTCCCATAGGGCTCGTAGTCATAACGCTTTATCACGTTGCCGTTGGCGTCGCTCTCAGCAACAAGGGAGCCAAGGGCGTCGGTATGAATGTAGGTAACCGTCTCCGGACCTGCAGCGTTCGCGGATGGAGGCAGGCCAAGCCCAATTGGCAGCGCAATGTGTAGCCAAGTACTTGCTGCAACCAGTGTTCGGAGACGAACTCCAACCCTTGATGCGCAGGCGGATTCATCGCCCGCGTTCCTTTTGAATGTATGCATCCTTTCTTTCCCCGAAAGCGCTGTCCAAGATGACTTGACTAGGCAGTATGACCGTGGCGTTCGTGCACCGATCCGAGTGGATCATATACCGCAATGGCCGCCTTCGCTGGGTAGAAGAGCCGCGTCCATCCCTGTGCCACCTACCATGTTGCAGAACAAAAAGGGCCTCCAGCAATGGGCCATCTTTGCTGCGCGTGCATCAGCCAGGTCTTCCTGCCGCGAATCCCATGGCATGGCCTAGCCCATCCTGTGCAGCGCGCGCGATCTGGCGTGCGGCAACGATCAATCCGTCCCGATGGAAGTCACCGAGTTGATCCTGCGGATCGCCATCCAGGCGCGCACGTTCGGCGGCATGCAGTAGATCCAGTACGGCATTCAAAGCGGCCAGCGAGCGGTCGAGCGAGCCGAAGCCTGTGGCGCTGAGTGTCTGCGGGGTACATGCGCGCCCGGCTTGGTCATCACCGGCGCGGATGGCATCGAGGCAGGAAAGGAACGTTGGGCGCGAAGGCGGCAGCAGTCGCTCCGCTAGAGCGCATTCGATCTCACGCGCAAGGTCTTCGGGCACGTCGGCTGCGACGTCGCCGATAAGCGCGTGCAGGCGGGGATGGATGGCGGTTCGGTTGGTCATGGCGAAACCCTCACTGGCGTAGGGCCACCTTCTGGAGTGAAGGTGGCGGACGGTGCGGGTTGGCGTGCCAAGGCAAACAAGCTTCAAGGGAGAAGAACGCCTGGCGGATCTTGCGATCCCCACGCACCGCCCGCCATTGAGGGCAGTCGGTGCATTCTCTCAACTGCGATTTCTCTCGCAGTCCTTGAAGCCTGTTCGTTTATTCGAGACGCCAATCCCGGCCAAGGCGTCTTGCCTCGGCGCGGCGATCTTCAAGCCGGGCCATCACATCAGTCTGTAAGGAAAGTTCTCAACTGGCCCTAGGCAGGCCAGACGTTTTCCGATGTGTGCCGTCGGACACCTGCGAGTAGTGCGGCCCATCACTGATGGCGCACATCGCCGCCCTGCCGACCGTGCACGAGACGACTCCAGAGCGGCGCCGCCACGGCAATCGCGTCACCCTGCGCGGCGAGGCGGGACCATGCCACGCATGGAGCCAGAGGGTTCCATCCCTGCGCTGTCCCGCCGCCCCGGGCAGGCGTAGTCTCAGCCCGTTGCCGTGCCCATCCACTCTGGAGTGCCACCATGCCGCTCGCCCGCATCGATCTTCGCAAAGGTAAATCCGCCGACTACCTGCAACGCGTCGGCGAAACCATCTACCAGGCCATGCGCGCGGTGGGGGTGCCGGAAAATGATCGCTTCCAGATCTTCCAGGAACACGCGCCCGGCACGCTGATCCACGACCCCGGCTACCTGGGCGTGGATCGCACCGACGACTTCATCTGCATCCAGATCACCTGGAACGAAGGGCGCACGCTGGAGCAGAAGAAGGCGTTGTACCTGGGCATTGCCGATGGCCTGCATGCGGCGGTGGGTATCCGCCGCGAGGATGTGTTCATCAACCTGGTGGAGGTGAAGAAGGAGAACTGGTCGTTTGGCAATGGGCAGGCGCAGTACGTGAGTTGATGCGGGAACGGTGCCTGCGCCTCACGCGGTTTGGTCAGGCCATGCGCGGCGACGCCTGCTGTTGTGCCTGTTGCTCGTCCTGCGCCAGCCGGCTTGCGTCGCGGGATTGCTGCTGCACGTTGACCTGCTGATACAGCGTGTCCGCGTCGCCCTGCTGCGTATCGAGCAGGGACAGGCGCTGGCGATTGGCGGCAGGGTCCGGCGAGGCGGTGTCGCCGCTGCGATGCAGGAATACGTAGCCGGGTGCCTCGGCGGTGCTGTTTGAACTGAATGCCACCTGCAGCGTGTCCTTTTCGCTGAAGCCGGCCTGCACCGCCGCGTGGGTCAGATGGCCGGCCAGTCGTTCGTGCTCCTGTCCGGGGGGCAGTCCCTGCTGTTCGCTGGCCTGGGCGAGTGCGGTACGCACTTTCTGGTCCAAGGCATGAAGGCTGTGCCCCGGTGCGCGCGCGTCCGCAGCCAGACGCTCGCCCAAGGGGCCATCAATACCATCGGTTTCGCTGAGCAGACGCTGCTTCAAGCTGCGCTCGGGCAGGGGATGGGTGGTGGTGCGGTTGAGTTCGCTGTTGGGGAAGGGCGGTTCAATGCTGTCCACGCCATGGATGTTGCGCAGGGGGCGATAACCGTCCTTGCCCTGTGACTGGACGCCCAGCGGAATGCGGACGTCTGGCAGCAATTGGCCGACGGGGCCGCCGATGCTGTTCACGTCCAGGCTGTGCTTGCGCTGGATGCCGGCATGATTCAATGCGTCCCAGGTGAAGTCCACGCAGTTGTGACGCACGTCGGCGTAGTGCTTGCTGAAGCCGTGCGCCACTGGATCGTCGCCGAACGCCTTGAGCTTGTTGTACTGGGCTTCGGTGATTTCGATGGTACGGACATGGGCGGGGTCCTTATAGACTTTCACGTCGTCTCTGACGATGCGCCCGGGACCATTCATGCTGCCATGCTCGACGGGTGCGAAGCCGAAACTCTGCGCCGCTTTACCTGGAGCGTGCAGAACGTAGAACATGTGGCCAGGCCCGGAAGTATCAGGAGTGCCATCGGGCGTCAGCTGCTGCTTTCCCGAATCGGGATCGAGCAGTGGGGTGCCGGGTGCGGCAATGACAATGTCCAGGCTGTAGCGGGGCTTGTTCATGGAAACTCCTTCGTTCCTTCGAATGAATGGTGTCACTTCCCTGCAGGACGCGAGGCGTGCACGACTAGCCTTGCCGAATAGTCTTGCAGTCCTGATATGGCATGGACCGTTTGAATCTGCAGCCGGTATCTGCTATCGAGCTCCAGCGGCAGCGCTGTCACGTTCAGGAGGTAGCTGCCGTCGCTGCCTGATGCGAGCGAGGCATAGCGCCAGCTCTCAGAGTGGTGCCACGAGGGGAGCGGCTCAACACCGTTGCGCGCGCGTGCCTGATAGCTGTCCTGTGTTGCAATCTCCTGCCAGGTAGTACCTTCCCGACGCTGCAGGGATACTTCGAATGGGATGTTGATACTTGCTATATCGGGCGTGCCCGTTGTAGCTGGACTTCGCCGCTGCAGTTCCAGTTCCACCGCATAAGTGCGGTAGCTGGCAAAATTGCGCGCCGTGGTTTCGAACTCGAACTGCACCTGCTGGCCCGGCGTGTCCACGGCGATGGGCTGTGAGAGTTCCAGCGGCTCTGGCGGTGGGGGCGGCCCCTTGTCGGCACAGGCGGCAAGCAACGCGGTCAGGCCGAGCAGGCTGATGCGCAGCCGGTGTGTGATGCGAGTGGTCATGCGGATCCCTCTGGCTCCTTGCCGTGGCCATCTGAACCCTAACGTTGGCGAGGCGGGGCCTGCAAGCGTAGGGACCGCGGTGCGGTGCATTCACATGTCGCCGCTGGAGGCGAGCCCCTGCGTCACCGTGTCGCAGGGGCCAAACCCTGAACGGGGTCCAAGGTTGGCTATGGCCCCGTAGAATGGCGGCGTGCGCCATTCTGTTCTCCACCGCCGGTTCCAGGCCCTGGCATGGCTTGCCATGCTGCTGGTGCTGCTCGCCCCGCTGGTGAGCCGCTGGCTGGCGCATGGTCACGTGGCTGCCGCTGCGCCGGTGGCGGCCATGGACCACGCAATGCACGCAGAGCACGCGCTGCACGCGATGGAAGGGCACCACGACCATCACGCAATGGCCATGCCGCACGGCGGGGCCACGAAGAAGCCGCCCGCCGATCCACATGCCGATCATGAGATGGGTGTGGACTGCGATTACTGCCTGATCGCTGCACGGCTGATCACCCTGCTGGTGGCGGCCGTGCTGCTGTTGGCGCCGATGGCACCGGTGTGCCGCGCACTGCGCGGCGCGGTGCGGGCGTTGCCGCAACGGATCAGCGGCACATTGGGCGCGCGTGGGCCGCCGGCACTGATGGCCGCCTGAGCCGCACGCGCGCTGTATTGAACGTTCTTCCATGAGGTTGCCGGCCACGGCCGGTGCCCGCACGCGCGTGTCTGTCCCTTTCTGATTGCTGCCCTGCCATTGCGGGGTGGCCTTGCATGCCGTGAAAAAATGAAAACGAACCCCAACTCCGCGCGCCTGCGCCGGGCGACGCTGCCTGTCCTGTGCGCGTTGCTCCTGCACACCGCCCCCGTACTTGCCGCTGACGCGGCCCCACCGACCACGCTGGATACCGTGCGGGTGGTCGATACCCGCAGCGGTGAACTGTCGTCCATCGCCAGCGCGGGCTCTGCGTTGGGCCTGAGCGTGTTGCAGACACCGGCCAGCCTGACGGTAATTTCGCGCGAGCAGCTGGAGCAGCGCGGCGACAGCAACCTCAACGATGCGATCAGCCGAGCGGGTGCGATCAGTGCCATGCCGCATCCGGGCAATGGCCTGAGTGCGCTGTCCAGCCGCGGCTTCACCGACGGTGCCTCGGTGATGCGGCTGTACGATGGGCTGCGCCAGTACGGCGGCGTGGGCATCACGTTCCCGTTCGATACCTGGTCGATCGAGCGCATCGAAGTGCTGCGCGGCCCGGCCTCGGTCATCCATGGCGACGGTGCGATCGGCGGTGTCATCAACATCGTGCCGAAGAAGCCCACGCGTGGGGCGATCGAGAACGAGATCAGCGTGACCGTGGGCAGCGAGGACACCGCGCGGCTGGGCTTCGGCAGTGGTGGCGCGCTGACGCCCGAGCTGGCCTACCGGCTGGATGTGAGCGGCAACTACAGCGGTGGCTGGGTTGATCGTGGACGCAACAGCGACGCGACATTCTCCGGTGCGTTGCTGTGGCAGCCACGTGCGGACCTGCAGCTGATGCTCACCCATGCGCAGGGCTACCAGAAACCCATGCGCTACTTCGGCACGCCGCTGGTCGAGGGCCGCCAGCTGGAGGCGCTGCGCCACCGCAACTACAACGTGGACGACAGCGAGATCCGCTTCCGCGACCGCTGGACCCAGCTCGACGCGCTGTGGACACCAAACGCGAACGTGGAATGGCGAACCCGCGTCTACCAGATCGACAGCCAGCGTGATTGGCGCAATGCCGAGGCCTATGTCTACAACCGCGCTACCGGCTTGATCGATCGCTCGGGCAATACCGAGATCACCCACAACCAGGACCAGACCGGACTGACCTCGACGCTGCGTGTGCAGGGAACGGCGGGTGGCCTGCAGAACAACTTCGCGGTGGGCCTGGACGCCAACCGCGCGCACTTCAAGCACACCAACAACACCTATGCCGGCAGCTCGGGCCCGGTCGATCCGTTCGATCCGGTCCCGGGCCAGTTCGCGAGCGACGCGCCGAACCTGCCGCGCTACCGCAACCGTGCCGAGCAGTACGCGCTGTTCGTGGAAGACCGGCTGGCACTGAGCGAGCGCTGGTCGGTGCTGGGTGGCCTGCGCCACGACCGCGCGCGCATTGATCGCACCGATCTGATCAGCGGCCAGAACGCGTTCTCGAAGACCTACAGCAGCACAGGCTGGCGTGCGGGTACGGTACTCGCGCTGCAGCCGACGCTGAGCCTGTATGCGCAGTATTCGCAGGCGGCGGACCCGGTCAGTGGCCTGCTGATGATCAGCCCGGCCAACGGCGCCTTTGACCTGGCCAAGGGCCGGCAGATCGAGGTGGGCCTGAAGCAGGCCTTCGACGGTGGCGAGTGGACGCTGGCGGCGTATCGCATCCGCAAGACCGGGCTGCTCAGCCGCGATCCGCTGGTGCCGGATCGCCGGGTGCAGGTGGGCGCGCAGACCTCGCGCGGTATTGAAGCGTCGTTGAACTGGAACTTCGCGCCGCGCTGGTCGCTCGATGCCAACGCGACGGTGCTGAAGGCCGAGTTCGAGGACTTCCTGGAAACCACGGGTTCGCCGCCGATGCTGGTGTCGCGCGATGGCAACGTGCCGCCGAACGTGGCCGAGCGCCTGGCCAGTGTGTGGCTGAGCTGGCAGTTCGCGCCGGACTGGAGCGCGGCGGGTGGCGTTCGCTATGTCGGCAAGCGCTACGCCGATAATGCCAACACGCTGGAGTTGCCCGGTTACAGCACCACCGACCTCGCCCTGACCTGGCAGGCGGCACCGCACACGCGATTGTCCGCACGCCTGTTCAACGTGTTCGACAAGGCGTACTACGCCACCGCGTACTACACCAGCACGCAGTGGCTGCTGGGGGCGGACCGGCGCGTCGAATTCACCGTCGACCATCGCTTCTGAGGGCGCTGGCGATGACGATGCGTTCCACCGCCAAGCGCTGGACCTACCTGGTGCATCGCTGGCTGGGCATCGGCGGATGCCTGCTGATGCTGCTGTGGTTCGTCAGCGGCATGGTGATGCTGTTCATTGGTTACCCGAAGCTGACGCCCGGCGAGCGGCTGGCGGCGTTGCCGGTGCTGGGTGAGGCCCGCGACCTGCAGGGGCTGTCGGTACTGCCTGCCGCCGTGCAGGCCGAGCCGGAGGCTGTGGCATTGACCACGCTGCGTGGCGAGCCGGCGTATGTGGTGCGCAGTGGCAGCAACGTGGGCGCCTGGTCTGCCGTGACCGGCCAGGCGCTGCTGCCGGTGTCGGCACAGCGCGCCGAAGCATCCGCTGCGCAGTTCGCGGGCGGCCAGGCCTTCGTGGGTGCGATGCGCGTGAATGAGGATCGTTGGACGCATTCGCGTGCACTGGACGCGCATCGGCCGCTGTATCGGGTGGAGGTGGGCGGCGCGCAGCCGGGCGACCTGTATGTGTCCTCGCGTACCGGTGAAGTGGTGCTGGACGCTCCGCATGTGCAGCAGCGCTGGAACTATGTGGGCGCCTGGCTGCACTGGCTGTACTTCCTGCGCATGCAGTCGGTCGACCCGGTGTGGACGTGGGTGGTGATCGTGCTGTCCGCACTGTGTACGGTGGCGGCGATCAGCGGCATCGTGGTGGGCGTATGGCGCTGGCGTTTCCGTGGGCACTATCGTTCCGGTGCGAAGACGCCGTACGTGGAGTCGTGGATGCGCTGGCACCATCTGATCGGATTGTGTGCTGCGGCCTTCGTGTTCACCTGGATTTTCAGCGGCCTGATGTCGATGAATCCATTGGGTGTCTTCAGCAGTACGGGTGAAGCGATCGATGTTGAGCACTACCGTGGCGGCGCGGTGGCGGTGGATGGTGCGCTGGGTGATCCTGCGAAGCTTCTGGCGATGGCCGAAGCTGCGCGCTTCCAGCCGGTGGAGATCCAGTGGCGACGGATCGGTGGTGAGCTGTTCGCGGTGTTGCTGGACGGGCAGGGTGATACGCGCATCGTGTCCGGCGGCAATGGGCACCTGCATGTCGCACGGTGGCTGCCGACCGCGTGGTTGCAGCAGAGGGCACGTGCGCTGTCCGCTACACCCATCCAGGGTTTCGTGGTGCAGCATGCAGCGGATGCGTACTTCTACCCGCGTGCGCCCGAGGCCATGAATGGTGCAGCGGTACGTCGCTTCCCGGTGGCAGTGGTGGATTTCGGTGATGCCGAGGCGACACGCGTCTATCTCGATCTGGCGACCGGCGATCCGTTGCTGACGATGGGGCATCGTGAGCGGGTGGGGCGCTGGCTGTTCTACTTCCTGCATAGCTGGGACCTGCCGGCGATGCTGCGCCAGGAAGGTGCCCGGTTGGCGGTGTTGCTGCTGCTGAGCGCTGCCGGCACCGCGTTGTGTGCCACGGCGACGGTGATCGGCTATCGGCGATTGCGGATGAAGCTGCGGCGCAGGCGGCGCTGATGCCCTGGGCTACACCCGCAGCCAACGCGTGGACATCGCCACCAGCAACAAGGCCGTGGCCACGCCGATGAATGCAGCGATCAGGCCGAAGTGGTTGGCGGCAAAACCGATCAGTGCCGGGCCAGCAAGGATGCCGGCAAAGCCCAGCGTGGAAACGGCGGTGATGGCCAGCGCGCCGGGCATGCGTGTCTGGTGGCCAGCCAGCGAGAACAGCGCCGGTGCGATGTTGGCGCAGCCGAGGCCGACCAGCACATAGCCGATCAGCGACGCCTGCCACGGCGTGACCAGGGTCAGCACCAGCACGCCCGCGGCGGCAAGCAACGCGCCGAACACGATCGCGCGCTGGCGGCCCACGCGTGCCACCAGTGCATCACCGAACAGGCGTGCGACGGTCATGGTCAGGGTGAAGGTCACATAGCCGATGCCGGCGAGGCCGGCATCGACGCGGCGCACGTCGCTGAGAAACACCGCGCTCCAGTCGAGCATCGCACCTTCGCCGAGGAAGGCGACGAACGCCAGCACGCCGATGAACAGCACGATGCCGTGTGGCAGGGCCAGCATCGGTGTGTCATGCGGCATGCGTTCGCTGTGCCAGTACGACGCCGACAACAGCATCACCAGCAACATGGCGCCGACGCCGACCAGCACGGATGCCAAGGGCGGCAGCTGTGCGGACAGCAGCACGGTCATGGTGGCCGCGCCGAGGAAGCCGCCGATGCTGAAGAAGGCATGGAAGCCGGACATCATCACGCGCCGTGCTTCGCGCTCGACGATGACGGCCTGTACGTTCATCGTGCAGTCCATCGCGCCCACGGCGGCGCCGAACACGAACAGGACCAGCCCGAGTGTCCAGGCCGAACCGGCCAGCGCCAGGCCGGGCACGGTCAGGCAGATCAGCAGGCTGCTGGCCACCATCACCCGCCGGCAACCGAGGCGCGCGGCCAGCACGCCGGACAACGGCATTGCCAGCAGCGAACCGGCACCGAGGCAGAGCAGCACCAGCCCCAGCGTGGCGTCGTTGATCCCGGTGCGTGCCTTTGCGAACGGCACCAAGGTGGCCCACAGCGCGGTGGCGAAGCCGGGAATGAAGAACGCAGCGCGGGTCGCGTGCTGTTCGGCGCGCGCGCGGTTGGCAAGGGACATGAGCGGTACGGTCAGGGGGGAGTGGGGTGTACCGCGATGCCTGCGGCGCGGAAGCGTGCCGCCAATGCGGGCGGTGCGGTGGTGGTCAGCACCAGGTCGTCGATCTCGTCGAGGCTGGCAATCTGCCAGTTGCCGCGTGCACCCAGCTTTTCAGTCGTGGCGGCGACGATGACACGGCTGCTGCAGGCCACCATCGCGCGCTTCAGCGTGGCTTCTTCCGCATCCATTGCCCACACGCCGGTGTCGCCGTCCACCGCGCAGGGGCCGGGCAGGTACACATCGGCGCGCAGGCGCTGCACCTGGGCCAGTGCTTCGGCGCCGACCGCGCCGCCACCGCTGGCCAGGCGCCCGCCGATCAGCTGCACCGAGGTGCCTTCAAGCAGGCTGGCGGCCGTGGCGATCTGTGGCGCGTTGGTGATCACCGTCAAGCCGAGGGCGGCCGGCAACTGCTGGGCGATCGCCAGGTTGGTTGAACCGGCGTCGAGCAGTACGACCTGGCCGGGTTGCAGCAACGCGCAGACGCGGGCGGCCAGCTCGGCCTTGTCGCCGCGGTCGCGGGTCAGCCGCTCGCGCAGCGGGCGTTCCTTGGGCGGTGGCAGCACGGCGCCACCGTAGACGCGCTGGCACAGGCCCTGCGCGGCCAGCTCGCGCAGGTCGCGGCGGATCGAATCTTCGGACACGGCATAGCGGCGCGCCAGCTCGGCGGCAACCACGCGGCCCTGCTGGCGCAGTTCCTCCAGAATCTGCCGGGTGCGCTGGGCGGGGAGGGGGCCGGGATCGGAGCTCATGCTGCAAGTCTGCACGTTCGTGCATTAACGTGCAACAACATGCATGCTGCGTTGGGGGGACGCAGGGCGGCTGGACTGCCGGTGAATCCGCCCGTGCCCACGTCTATGGATCGCCCTCGCGGCCCGGCATGATGGCGGGGCACCTGGCATGGAATCCCTGATGTCCCCCACCGTTCACCGCAAGCTGCGCATCGGCGCGGACCAGTACACCGGCCAGAAAGTGGTCGACCAGCAGTTCCATGAGTGCGATTTTTCCGGTGCCGACCTGACCGCCACCGAGTTCATCAACTGCAGCTTCTACGATGCCGACAGCCGCAGCGGCTGCCGCTTCAATGGCGCCACATTGAAGGAGGCCAGCTTCCGCAGCTGCGACATCAGCATGTGCCACTTCAACTTCATCAAGGCGCTGGGCCTGGAGATCAGCGAGTGCCGCGCGCAGGGTGCGGATTTCAGCAACGCCAGCTTCATGAACCAGATCACCACGCGCAGCTGGTTCTGCAGCGCCTTCATCAAGAAGTCGAACCTGCGCTATGCCAATTTCTCGCGGGTCACGCTGGAGAAATGCGAACTGTGGGAGAACCGCTGGGACGGTGCAAACGTCAGCGGCGCCAGCTTTGCCGGCTCGGACCTGTCCGGTGGCCAGTTCGAGGGAATCGACTGGAACAGCGCCAACTTCACCGACTGCGACCTGACCAATTCCGATCTGGGCGAGCTGGACCTGCGCAGCACCAACCTGCGTGGCGCCACGCTGGATGTCCAGCAGGTGGCGCTGTTGATGCAGCGCATCGGCATCACGGTGGTGCCGTAGGCATCAGCCGGCGTACGCCACCCAGCCCTTGAAGCTGAAGCCTGCATAGAACAGCTCCACGCCGTCGAAGCCGGCCTCCTGCAGCAGCGTCACTTCCTGTTCGGGGGCCAGCAGCGGCAGCCGCTCGGCAATGGCGTCGATCGCGCGCTGTGCATCGGCGTGGGCAACGCCGGAGGCTTCGGCGAACGCGGCGTAGCGCTGCAACCAGCGCAGCTTGCCGGCCGGATCCTGCGGCACGCTGTGGTGGGCCACCACCAGCGGCGCGCCGGGCTGCAGGCGCCTGTGCAGCTCCCGCAGCGTGTGCAGGCGCTGCGCGCCGTCGAGGAAGTGCAGGGTCAGCAGGCAGCTGGCACCATCGAAGCGCACGTCGGGGGCATCGTCGATGTAGCCTTCCAGCAACTGCACGCGCGACATCAGCGGGCCCAGTGTCTGTTCGGCCAGGGCCAGCATCGGTGCAGCCGGGTCCACGCCCAGCAGCTGCCAGCCCGGCTGCGCCTCGGCAAATGCCTTCAGCTCCAGCCCGCCACCGGCGCCCAGCACCAGCACGCGGCCCTGCGCAGGAACGTGTTCGGCCAGCAGCAGGCGACTCATCTGCTGCAACGCGAGGAAGCCCGGCACCTGGCGCAGCGGGCCCTCGGCATAGCGGGCAACGGCCTGCGGATCGGAGAACGAAGACATGCGTGCATTCCTGCAACAGGGACATACCACTGTACCGTGGCATGCAAGTGCCTTTGCCGCGGGTCGCTCCTGCCTGCGCGCACCGGCTTGCATCCAGCTCAGCGCAACGCCCGCGCCAGCACCTGCCAGATCCTCGGGTCCTGGCACTGCGAGACGTTGAAGCGCAGATAGTCGGCCGCGCGCTGCGACTGGCTGAACGCGTTGCCCGGCGCCAGCACGATGCCCTCGCGCAGGCATTGCCGCGCCAGTGCGGCGGCGTCGCGGCCGTCGGGCAGCTGGCACCACAGGAACAGGCCGGCTTCCGGCTGCAGCCACGGCGTGATGCCCAGCGCCTGCAGTTTCCGCAGTGTGTGCCGGCGTGCATCGGCCAGGCGCGAACGTATCGACTGCATGTGGCGGCGGTAACCGCTATCGGTCAGCGCGATGTGCATCAACTGCGCGGCCAGATGGCCGCCGCCAAAGCTGGTCGCCAGCTTCAGGTCGGTCAGTGCTTCTATCCAGTCGTGGCGCGCAGCGATGTAGCCGCAGCGCGACGCTGCCGACAGCGTCTTGGAGAAACTGCCGACGTGGATCACCCGTGACAGTCCATCGAGCGCGGCCAGCCGCGGTGCCGGCTGCAGTTCGAAGTCGGCGAAGATGTCGTCCTCGACGATGATCAACTCGCTGCGTTCGGCCAGGCCCAGCAGGCGGTGCGCGGTGTTGGCCGAAAGCACCGCGCCGGTCGGGTTGTGCAGGCCGGAATTGGTGATGTACAGCCGCGGCGAATGCGCCTGCAGGGCTTGCGCGAACGCCTCCAGGTCCGGGCCGCTGTGCGTGTACGGCACGCCGATGGCCTGCACCTGGTGCGCCTTGAGCAGCGCGTGGTAATTGAAGTAGCTCGGGTCATCGACCAGCACGCAGTCGCCGGGCTTGAGCAGGAAACGGCAGAGCAGATCGACCGCGTGCGTACCGGATTCGGTCAGCAGGATCTGCTCCATCGGTGCATCGATGCCAAGCGTGGCGCTGCGCCTTTGCAGCAGCTGGCGCAACGCGGGCAGCCCGAGCGGACCGGCGTAGTCCACCAGTTGCATGGCATCGGCACGCGCCAGCCGGCGCAGGCCGCGGCGCACGCCATCGTGATACAGCCAGTCACTGGGCATCCAGCCGCACCCTGGCTTGAGATCGCCCGCGGGCGTTTCCAGCGATTGCCGTGATACCCACAGCGGATCCACCGCGCGATCCAGCCGCGGCTCCATTTCAGCCAGCGCCAGCGGTGCGGCCGGGCCACTGACGTAGAAGCCCGAGCCTGCGCGCGCACTGATCAGGCCTTCGGCCGCCAGGCGCTCGTAGGCCTCGACCACGGTGGAGACTGAAACCCCCATGGTCGCCGCCTGCGCACGTACCGAAGGCAGGCGGGAGCCGGGGCCATCCACCCGTGCACTGATGCGGGTGCGGACGGTCTGGATGACCGATTCGATGCGGGTGAGCGGGCGCGGCATGGTGGAACCGTAGTGGAAGTGTGGGCAGTACAGTTACTTGCGGCTGTACTGGATTGTAGCTGGGGTCGTTCCGCGCCGGATGCTTCCATACAGGTGCAGCCGGGCATCGTCCGGCACCTTCAGGAGTACAGGCGTGGAACGGTCGGCGAGTGGTTGGATCAATGGCTTCATCGGTGTGGTGATCTTCGCCGGCTCATTGCCGGCCACCCGCCTGGCGGTGCTGCAGCTGGATGCCGGGTTCGTCACCGCCGCACGCGCCACCATCGCCGCGGTGCTCGGTCTGGGGCTGCTGCTTCTGCTGCGCCAGCCATGGCCGCGGCGCGGCGACCTGCCGGGGCTGGTGGTGGTCAGCCTCGGCGTTGTGGTCGGCTTCCCGCTGCTGACCGCGCTCGCGCTGCGTCACGCGTCGTCGGCGCACACCATCGTGTTCCTTGGCCTGCTGCCGTTGAGTACAGCGGTGTTCGGCGTGCTGCGCGGTGGCGATCGGCCGCGCCCGGCGTTCTGGCTGTTCTCGTTGCTGGGCAGTGCCTGCGTGGTCGGCTATGCCGCGCGCAACGGAATCGAAGCCTCGTTGCAGGCCGACCTGCTGATGCTGGCGGCGATCGTGGTGTGCGGGCTGGGCTACGCGGAGGGTGGTCGGCTCGCCCGTCATCTGGGCGGCTGGCAGGTGATCAGCTGGGCACTGCTGCTGGCGTTGCCGGTGATGCTGCCGCTGACGGTGCTGATGCGCCCGGCCTCGTTCACCGCGGTCGGTGCCTCGGCGTGGTGGGCACTGGGCTACGTGGCAGTGTTCAGCATGCTGATCGGCTTCCTGTTCTGGTACCGCGGGCTGGCCCAGGGCGGCATCGCTGCCGTCGGTCAGCTGCAGCTGCTGCAGCCGTTCTTCGGCCTGGCCCTGGCCGCGCTGCTGCTGCACGAGTCGGTCAGCCTCAGCATGGTGCTGGTGACTCTGGTCGCGGTGATCTGCGTCGCCGGCGCGCGCCGCTTCAGCCGCTAGGAAAAAGGGGACGGAGGGGATTAAGTCGTTTCAGGCACAGCAGGACCAATTACGACTTAATCCCCTCCGTCCCCTTTTCCGGGCGGAAAAGGTGCGCAACGGCGTAGTCGATGAACACCCGCAGGCGTGCACTGGGATGGCGCCCGCCGGGCCACAGCAGCGAGAACTGCCCCTGGTGCGTGGGCAGTGTGGGCAGCACCTGTTGCAGGCGGCCATCGGCCAGCGCGTCAGCGGCGAGGAAGTCAGGCATCCAGGCCAGGCCCATGCATCCGATCGCAGCGGCCAGCACGGCCTCCATGTTGTTGCAGGTCATCGCCGTGGGAAGGCGCGCCCCGGCGTCGCCTTCGATGCCGGGCAGCTGCCACGGATGCAGCTTTCCGGTGGTGGGGTAACGGAAGCGCAGCGCGGTATGTATGCGCAGGTCGCCCACATCGCCGGGCGTTCCATGCATCTGCAGATAGCCCGGCGCCGCACAGAGGATGAAACGAAAACCCCCCAGCCGCCGTGCGGTCAGGCTGGAATCAGCCAGTTCGCCACTGCGTATCACCGCATCCAGGCCTTCGCTGACCACATCGACGATGCGGTCGTTGAAGTCCAGTTCCAGCTGCACCTGCGGATAGCGTTGCTGGAAGCCGGGCAGCACCGGCAGCAGGAAGCGGTAGCCGATGGTGGGCAGGCCGATGCGCAGCAGCCCGCTGGGGGCGTGCTGTCGCTGCGCCAGGTCCGCCTGTGCTTCGGAAAGCTCATCCAGCGCACGCCGGCAGCGTTGCAGCAGCAGTTCGCCTTCGTCGGTGAGATGCACGCGGCGGGTGGTGCGCTGGAACAGGCGCGTGCCGAGTTCCTGTTCAAGCCGGGCGATGCGCTTGCCGACGGCCGAGGCTGACAGGCCGAGTACGCGGGCGGCACCGACAATGCTGCCTGACTCCGCGGTGCGGACGAAGGCGAGCAGGGCGGAGATGGAGTCCATGCTTGGATGATTGCGGAACATCTCGCCGCAATCAACGTCCACCGAGCCTGTTTTTCTGGAATAGCGGCCTGTCCATCATCAATGCCCCTGATGGATGGAGGCCCGCATGGCCCCGGATTCGATGCTCCCTGTACCTGTCCGCGCGCAGCAGCGCTGGGCGCTGCTTGCGGTCTGCCTGGCCGCGCTGGCGTTGCCGTTGTCCTTCTCTGCCGGTGCAGTCGCGGTGCCGGCGCTGGCCCGTTCCGCGGCGGCATCGCCCACCGCGCTGGCCTGGGTGACCAACGCCTTCATGCTCACCTTCGGCAGTCTGTTGCTCGCTGCGGGCGGCTTGGCCGATCGATATGGCCGTCGGCGGCTGTTCCTGCTGGGCACGGCGGGCTTCACCACCGCCACCGCCGCCGTCTGCCTTGCTCGCACGCTGCTATGGCTGGATCTGGCGCGCGGGTTGCAGGGTGTTGCCGCGGCGGCGGCGCTGGCATCCGGCACGGCGCTGCTGGCACAGGCCTGGCAGGGGCCGGCGCGTGCCCGTGTCTTCGCCCTGCTGGGCACCACGTTCGGCATGGGGCTGGCGCTGGGGCCCCTGCTCGCGGGCCTGCTGCTGCAGACATTGGGATGGCGCGGCGTGTTCGCCGCGGGCGGTGTGCTCACGTTGGTGGCCTTCGGCCTGGGGGCACGCGCGTTGCCTGAAAGTCATGGCGAGCGCCGACCACTGGATATCGGCGGCATGCTGAGTTTCAGCCTGACGCTGGCGACGTTGACCCTGGCGCTGCTGTGGCTGGGCGAGTTCGGCCTGCATGCCGCGCGCGTGCGGCTGGCGCTGCTGGTGACGCTGCTGTTGGGCGGGGTGTTCGTCTTCATCGAACGGCGGTACCCCTCACCGTTGCTGGACCTCTCACTGTTCTCACAACCGGCGTTCCTCGGTGTCCAGCTGCTGCCGGTGGCGACCTGCTTCGGCTACGTGGTGCTGCTGGTCGTGTTACCTGTGCAACTGCTGGGCGTGCATGGCCAGAGCGCGACGCTGGTGGGACTGCAGATGCTGGCGCTGTCCGCGCCGATGCTGGTCCTGCCGATGCTGGCCGCGCGTTGGGCGGAGCGCGTGGGAAGTGCGCGGCTGTGCACGCTGGGTCTGCTGGTGTGTGCCGCCGGCCTGTACCTGTTGTCGCGGCAGGCGTCGCACCCGTCGCCCTTGCAGTGGGTGCCGCTGCTGATGCTGGTCGGCGCAGGCACGGCTTTGCCGTGGGGGCTGATGGATGGACTGTCGGTGAGCGTGGTACCGGTGCAACGTGCCGGCATGGCCGCAGGCATATTCGGAACCGTGCGGGTGGCCGGCGAAGGCATCGCGTTGGCCGCAGTCACTGCCTTGCTTGCGCTGCTGATCGGCCGTCAGCTGCAGGGCGCGTCGCCCGCATCGCTGGTGCGTGCCGGTGCCTATCTGGCCACGGGGGCGCGGGAACAGGCGCAGGCACTGCTACCGACGATGAGCCGCATGCAGCTGCAGCACGCCAGTAGTGATGCGCTGGCGACACTGCTGCGCGTACTGGCGCTGCTGACCGCCGCCTGTGCCGCCGTGTTGCGCCTGTTGCTGCGGAAAAGGACAGGTGCCTTGGTCGGGAACATGGTGTAGCTGGCTCATCGCCGCCTCCGCCGTCATCCCGTTGTCGTGTCCCGCTCACGCCGCCTATGCCCACCCGGGCCTAGTGTTGATCGTCCCCGTCCCCCACGGAGACCCGCCATGTGGCTGCTCGACCATCTCTGGCCCAGCCGTCGACCCCTTCCTCCCCCGGTCGAGGACGCGCCACAGGCACCGTCACGCCGGCCCTGGCTGAAACGCCCGGCGCGGGCCGGGCGCAGCGGCATGGCGCCCTGGCAGAAGGTGGCCACGCCACCGCGGCGCACGCGCCACTAGCCGGTGCGGTCTGATGGGTGGTTGACCCCATCGCTGACCGGGATCACCCCCAGCGCGAACGGGTCGATGCCCTCCAGGCAGGCCACGTTGTAGCCGTACTGGTCGGGGTTGGAGCGGCGCCGGTGATGGGTGTAGATGCCGCACACCCCGCAGAAGTAGTGCTCGGCCACATGGGTGTTGAACTGGTATTTCTGCAGGTGATGCTGCCCGCGCACCACCTGCAGGCCCTGGCGGGGGACGCTGGCGGCGATGGCACCCCGGCGCCGGCACATCGAGCAGTCGCAGCGGCGCGGGTCGACGATGCCGTCCGGGAGGTCCAGCAACAGCTCGACCGTGCCGCAGTGGCAGGTGGCGCGGTGCTGGGGTTGGACCGGAACGCCGGCCACGGAAGTGATGCCCATCGTTGCTCCTGTGAGGTGAACCTGGCCGCATGGACCGCCGCAGACGGTGCGCCGCGGTCCCTGAACGGGCCGTAGATGCCACGGTGAACCCGCTTGTGGCTAACTATGCGGCTTCGGGACCGCGACAGGATGCCAGTGAGAGCCGCAGGACGTTGGATGACAGGAAGTGCCATGGCGCTGGCAGCGTTGTGGGTGACCGGGCTGCTGGCCTATCAGATGCCGGGGCCGGGCTGGCTGGCCAATGGCATTGCGGTGCTGTGGCTGCTGGTTGCGCTGTGGGCGTCGTGGCAGGTCGCGCGTGGCCGTGGCCATCGTCGCCTGGGCATGGCGTTCGGCGCGTCGCTGGCGCTAGCCGGCCTGTGGTGGCTGCTGCTCACCCCGCGCCAGGACCGCGTCTGGGCCGATGACGTGGCCCAGCGCCTGCACGTGGTGTCCTTCGACGGGCGCCACGTGGTGCTCGACAACGTGCGTGATTTCACCTGGCGCAGCGAGACCGACTACGACGCGCACTGGGTGCGCCGCGCGTACGACCTGGACCAACTCCGCTCGGCCGATCTGGTGCTGTCGTACTGGATGGGCCCGGCGATCGCCCACACCCTGATCTCGTTCGGTTTCGAGGATGGGCGCCACGTGGTGTTCTCGCTGGAGATCCGCAAGGAACGCGGCGAATCGTTCTCGGCGCTGGGCGGCTTCTTCCGCAAATTCGAGATGACCCTGGTGGCCGCGGAGGAGACCGACATCATCCGCACCCGCACCAACGCGCGTGGCGAGGATGTCTACCTGTACCGCCTGCACGGCATGGACCAGGCGCAGCTGAAGCAACTGTTCGCCGCGTACATCGCGCAGGCGCGCGAACTGGATGCGAAGCCGGGCTTCTACAACACGCTCACCAGCAACTGCACCACCATCGTCTTCGATCTGGCCCGCCACATCGCGCCGCGCCTGCCGCTGGACTACCGCCTGCTGCTGTCCGGCTACCTGGCCGAATACGCACAGGAGGTCGGCGCGCTCACGCCGGGCGTGCCTTATGCCGAACTGCATGACAAGGGCCGCATCACCCAGCGTGCGCTGGACCTGGGCAGCGGCGACCACTTCTCCACCGTGATCCGCCAGGGCGTGCCCGGCACCGAGCAGGACCCGCAGTAATGACCCGACTCTTCCTGATCCGCTGGCAGCGCGCGCTGCCGGTGTTGTTCGCCGCCTTCCTGCTGCTGGGCAGCAGCGGCTGCGCGATGGTGACTGTCAAGCAGGTGAAGTCCAGCGATTCGCTGGTGAACAAGCGCGCCGATGTGCTCAACACCGGCAAGCTCAGCCCGGCCGCGCGCGAGACGCTCAGCGCGGCGGGCCTGGATGAGTCGCAGTGCGAGAAGGACTTCCTGGTCTGCCGCAGCACGTTGTTGATGACCGATGACCTCAACGTCGAGCAGCGGCTGTCGGCGCTGTCCGAACTGTGGGTGAAGGCCGCACTGGCGCTGACGCCGAAGAAGACCGCCGCCGGCGATCCGCCGATGAGCGATGCGGCGCTGGATGCCTGGCTGGAAGCCGCGCGCTATGCCTATGCCTACCTGTTCTACAGCGGCCGCTCGCCGTCCGACCGCGCCTTCGAGGACCGGCAGACGCAGGTGCGCGACTACTACAACTACGCCGCCGAGAAGGCGGCGGTGGTGCTGTTCGTGCGCGCGCGTGCAGCGGCACTGGCCGGCGAGGACTATACGAAGCCGATCTCGGTCGGCAGCTGGTCGCTGGCCTCCAACTATCAGCAGTTGAACCTGAAGAGCATTCCGGCGCAGCTGGTGCCGGCCGGCACGGTCAGCTTCGTCGGCCTGCGCAGCACCTATCGCCGCGATGGCTTCGGTGCCGAGCTGGTGATGGTGATGGACCCGCCCAAGCTGGTCGCGCCGGTGATCGCGGGCGATGGGCCGAAGGCGGAAACAGCGGCGGATGATGCTGACGACGAGCGCCGTGGCCGCCGCCATCGGCATGACGATTCGGTGCCGGAATTCAGCGAGATGTCCTCGATCAACGTCACCGCGCTGCTGCGTTTCGAAGGCAGCAGCCTGGAAGACGTGATGCGCACGCGCCGGGTTGAACTGGACGCCTATTCGCCGGAGGCCACTGAACGCATCACCCTGCACGGCGAACAGGTGCCGCTGGCCGGCAATTTCACCGCTGCCTACGGCCTGTGGCTGGCGCAGAGTGGCTTCGCCCGGCAGTCACTGCGCACCCTGTTCGGCATGAGTGAGGGCATCGGCGAACCGCACATCTACCTGATGCAGCCGTGGGACCCGAACCGCCGCATCATCTTCATGCTGCACGGCCTGGCCAGCAGCCCGGAAGCCTGGGTGAACCTGGCCAACGAGATCATGGGCGACCCCGAGCTGCGCCAGCAGTTCCAGGTGTGGCAGGTCTACTACCCGACCAATGCACCGATCGCGCTGAACCGCTACGAGATCGCCAACGCGTTCAATGACACGCTCAAGCACTTCGACCCCAACGGCAGCACACGCGCATCGAAGGACATGGTCTATATCGGCCACAGCATGGGCGGCGTGCTCGCGCGGCTGTTGGTGAGCGACTCGGGTGATGTGCTGTGGGATGACCTGCTGGCCAACTATGACCTGAAGGGCGAGCGGCTGAAGCGGGTGCAGGCCAAGCTGGGGCCACTGCTGCATTTCAAGGCGCAGCCGAACGTGGAACGCGCGATCTTCATCGCCGCGCCGCACCAGGGCACGGATATCGCAGGCAACAAGGTCGGGCGGCTGATCGGGCGCCTGGTACGCCTGCCGCTGACCATTCTCGGCAAGTTCGAGGACGTGTTCATGGCACTGGCACAGGCCGAGCAGCAGGTCGACGGCACCGCCAAGCCGAAGATTCCCAACAGCATCGACAACCTCAAGGCCAGCGATCCGTTCGTGAAGGCCGCCGCACAGCTGCCGATCGAAGCGGGCCTGAAGTACCACTCGATCATCGCCCAGCGCAAGCCGGAGCTGCCGGTGGAGAAGTCCGATGACGGGCTGGTGCCGTACTGGAGCGCGCATCTGCCGGGCGCGCTGTCGGAGAAGGTGATCATTTCCGGCCACAGCGTGCAGGAGACCCCGCAGGCCGTACTGGAAGTGCGCCGCATCCTGCATCGGGATATCGATGATGTGGGAGCCGGTACACGGTAATGCCGGCCTCTGGCCGTCGCCATCATGGGATTCCCGCGTGCGCGGAGGTTGCCGGCCAGCGGCCGGCACTACCGGAATCCGGCGGCGCTACACCCGCCGCGCGATCACTGCGGCCAGCACCGCCAGACCGAAGGTGATGGCCAGGCACAGCAGGTAGCCGGTGTGCGGCGCGCTTTCCACGAACATGGCGAACAACGCGCCGGACACCGCCAGCGCGGTGGTCACCGACAACGCCTCGCTCAGCTGCAGCGCCGAGGTATTGGCACCCTGCTCATGCGGTGCTGACAGCGACAGGGTCAGCACCGACAGGCTGGCGTAGATCATGCCCATGCCGAAGCCGGTCACGGCCCAGCCGACCAGCGCGACCGGCAGCGGCATCGGGTTGAACAGCACCGACAGCGTTGCGGCGATGCCGAACGTCATCATCACCGTGCCAACGCGCGGCAGCTGCTGGCGTGACCAGCCACGCTGCTGGTGGCCCTGCAGCCATGAACCGGCGAACCAGCCCAGCGCACCGAGGCTGAGCACGGCGCCTGCCCAGCTGGGCGAGAGCCCGCGTTCGCGCTGCAGCAGCAGGGGCAGATAGGCCTCGCAGGCGAAGAACGCCGCTGCAGCAATGCCGCGCAACGCGATCACGCTGGGCAGGCCGCGGCGCAGGATCAGGGTTCCGGCCGGCAGCAGCCGATGCACGCAGAACAGCAGCGCCAGCATCGCCACGCCGATGCAGAGCAGGGCGGCCATGCCCTGTTGCTGGCCGCCGACGTAGAGCAGTAGTGCGGCCAGTGAGGCGCCAGAGGCCCAGCGCACCACGTTGCTGCGTTCGCCATCGTTGCAGACCGCAACGGGAGGTTGCATGCGCGCCAGTGCCGGGCGCAGCAGCAGTGCGGCCGGTATCGCCAGCAGTGGCACTGCCAGGAATACCCAGCGCCAGCCCAGGTGCTGCACCATCAGGCCACTCAACGCCGGGCCGACCATCGAGGGCACCACCCAGCCTGCGGAGAACGCCGCGAACACCTTCGGTCGCAGGTGCTCGGGGTAGCTGCGGCCGACCATCACGTAGAGCGAGACCGAAATCGCGCCCGCGCCCAGGCCCTGCATCAGGCGCCCGGCCACCAGCATGCCCATGCGCGTCGCAAAGCCGGCCAGCAGCAGGCCCAGCACGAAGCAGCCCAGGCCGTACCAGAGTGGCCGCGCGGGGCCGTGGCGATCGGCCCAGCGCCCGGCCAGGGTCATGCCGATCACACTGGTGGCCAGGGTGCCGCCAAAGGCCAGCGCGTACAGGCGCAGGCCATCGAGTGCTTCGGCCACGGTGGGCATCGCGGCCGCGACGGCCAGTGCTTCGAAGGCGTGCAGCGCGACCAGCGCAACCATGCCGATGGTCGTGGCGCGGTAGCGCGCGGACAGGATCGAGCTGTCAGCCGGCAGGTGGGTGTCGGCGGGAGAGAGGGTCGGGGTCATACGGGTCAGGTGCAGGCCGCGCTTGTCAACGGGCGGCGAAGGTAGCAGCATGCCACCTCAACTGTAGTTGAGGTCAAGCAATGGCATCCCAGGAACTCAGCGTTGGCGAGGTCTCCCAGCGCAGTGGCGTGGCCGTTTCCGCACTGCATTTCTACGAGCGCAAGGGGCTGATCAGCAGCCTGCGCACCTCGGGCAACCAACGGCGTTACAGCCGGGACGTGCTGCGCCGGTTGGCGGTGATCCGCGTGGCGCAGCGGGTGGGCATGCCGCTGGAAGCAGTCGGCCGTGCCTTCGAAAGCCTGCCTGACGGCCGCGCACCGACCAAAGCGGATTGGGCCAGGCTGTCCGCGCGCTGGCGCACCGAGCTGGAAGAGCGCATCCACATGCTGCAGCTGCTGCGCGACGAACTGACCGGCTGCATCGGTTGTGGCTGCCTGTCGCTGCAGCATTGCCGCCTGGCCAATCCCGGCGACGTCCTCGGCGAACGCGGCGACGGCCCGATGCGCTGGGAGTGAGCGACAAAAAGGGGACGGAGGGGATTATGTCGTTTGTGCACTTGCGACTTAATCCCCTCCGTCCCCTTTTTCTTACCAGACCGTGATCGTCTCGCCGCTCTGGATGCCTTCCACCGCGCGCTGGAAGGCCAGTGCCGCGCGCTGTGCGCTTACCGCCTCGAAGCCCGGGAAGTAGGGGCCGTAGGCGGCCATCGATTCGATCAGTACGTTCGGGCTGACCACGTTGATGCGCAGGCCGCGCGGCAGCAGCTCCAGTGCGGCTGCGCGCACGAAGCCTTCCAGTGCGGCATTCACCGAGGTGGCGTTGACGCCGTCGCGGATCGGTTGTGCGCTGACGATGCCGCTGGTCAGGGTGATCGAGCCGCCGCTGTTGAGATGATGCTGCGCGGCCAGTGCCAGCCTCACCTGGCCCAGCAGTTTGTCCTGCAGGCCGAGGTTGAACTGCGCCGGCGTCATCTGCTGCAGCGGGCCGAAGTGCAGCTTGCCGGCGGTGGAAATCACCGCATCGACCGGGCCGGTACGTGCGAACAGTTCGGCGACGCTGGCGTCATCGGTCAGGTCCACGCGCAGTTCGCCGCTGCTGCGGCCGGCGGCGAGAATCTGATGCTGTTGGCCGAGCTGGCGGGCGACTGCCTGGCCGAGGGTGCCGCTGGCACCAACGAGGAGGATCTTCATGGCCGTTCCTTGCGTAAGGGAGTGAGCGCAGTCTGCGCCCTCACAATGGGGTTAGGTAAGCGGCGTATGATTCGCAGATTCCTAACTAAGGATTAGTAATGGATACCCTTCGATGCATGCAGGCCTTCGTTGCCGTGGCCGAGCGTGGCAGCTTCGCCGGCGCCGCCGAACAGCTGCAGGTCTCGGCGGTGATGGTGGGCAAGTACATCCAGCAGCTGGAGGCGCATCTGGGTACCGCGCTGCTGCAACGGAACACCCGCCGCCAGCGCCTGACCGAAGCCGGCAGCGCCTATCTGGCCGGATGCCGGCAAGTGCTGGAGCAGGTGCAGCAGGCCGAGGCCGATGTGGCCGGTCTGCAGGTACAGCCGCGTGGCCTGCTGCGGGTCAGTGCGCCGACCACCTGGGGCAGCTGCGTGCTGGCGCCGCAGCTGGCCGGCCTGCTGCGCGCGCAGCCGCAGTTGAACATCGAACTGGATCTGAGCAACCGCCGTGTGGACCTGATCGAGGACGGCTTCGACGTGGCGATCCGGGTCGGGCCGTTGCCATCGCAGGAGGTGGTGGCGCGGCCGCTGCCGCCGTATGCGATGAGCCTGTGCGCGGCGCCGTCTTACCTGCGCAGGCGCGGCACGCCACGCACGCCGGCGGACCTGCAGGGGCATGATTGCCTGAGCCATCTTGCCTGGCGTGGTGGCCATGGCTGGCAGTTGGCCAACGGTGAACAGGTGGATTGGGAGGCGCGGCTGACCTGCAACGACGGGTTCGCGCTGCGCGAAGCCGCCGTGGCCGGGGCCGGGTTGGTGTTGCAGCCCACCGCGCTGTTGGCGGGGGAGATCGCAGCAGGGCGCCTGAAG
This sequence comes from Stenotrophomonas sp. CASM110, assembly GCF_049384345.1. Lineage (NCBI taxonomy): Bacteria > Pseudomonadati > Pseudomonadota > Gammaproteobacteria > Lysobacterales > Lysobacteraceae > Stenotrophomonas > Stenotrophomonas sp. CASM110. The sequence continues at coordinate 36,404 of NZ_JBMRGI010000008.1, read as the reverse complement.
CCGCTGCTGCGCGACTACCTGCCCGAACCGCGACCGATGCATCTGATCTACCTGCCGGATCGACGGCCGCGCCCGCGGCTGCAGTGCTTCGTGGATTTCGTCATGGCCACATTTGGGCAATGAGCATCCACGCCATGCGTGGATGATGGTAGGTGCCGACCGTTGGTCGGCACACATCGGGATCAATCATTCGCCGCAGACAATTCCTGCCCGCGCACCTGCGCAGCACGCAGCGCGTTGTCCACCAGCACTTCGAAACCACCGGCCTGGAAGCTCTCGATCGCGGCCTGGGTGGTGCCGTTCGGCGAGGTCACACGGCGGCGAAGCTCGGCCGGGCTTTCGCCGGCTTCATCCAGCATGCGCGAAGCGCCCAGCAGGGTCTGCACCACCAGCGTGCGCGCGGCGTCGGCCGGCAGGCCCTGGGCAATGCCCGCCGCTTCCATCGCTTCGGCCAGCAGGAACACGTAGGCCGGCCCGCTGCCGGACACGGCAGTGACCGAATCCATCAGCGCCTCGCGCTCGATCCACACGGTACGGCCGGCACTGGCCAATACCTGTTCGGCCTGCGAGCGCTGCTGTGCATCCACCGACGGCGTGGCATACAGGCCGGTCACGCCGGCGCCGAGCAGGGCCGGCGTGTTGGGCATTGCACGCACCACCGGCAGGTTGCCGCCCAGCCAGCGTTCCAGCTGCGCGCTGGTGATGCCGGCGGCAATCGACACCACCAGTGGCCGGCTTGCCTGGGCCAGTGCCTGCAGCGACTGGCAGACCTCGCGCAGCACCTGTGGCTTCACCGCCAGCAGCCAGGTGCGGCCCTGTGCGGCGGCATCGGCGGCGTTGTCGTGCACCTGCACGCTGAAATCGGTGGCCAGCGACTCGCGCAGTGCTGCAACCGGTTCGGCCACGTGGATGTGTGCGGCGGGCACGCCCTGGCGGATCAGGCCAGCGATCAGGCTGCGCGCCATGTTGCCGCCGCCGATGAAGGTGATGGAATCAGCTGTCATGAAACTCTCCTTGCAAGATCAGGCCGGGCGAGGACGCGCGCCGAACAGGGCGGTGCCGATGCGCACCAAAGTGGCGCCCTCGGCGATGGCGTCGGCGTAGTCGCTGCTCATGCCCATCGACAGCGTGTCGACCTGCGCGTGCTGGGCGGCCAGCGACTGGAAAAGTGTGCGCATGCGCACGAACGCATCCCGACGGCGTTCCGCCTCGGGCCATGGCGCGGGAATCGCCATCAGGCCACGCAGGCGCAGGGTGGGCTCGGCGGCAATCGCAGCGGCCAGCACCTCGACATCCTCCGGCGCACAGCCGTGCTTGCTGGATTCATCGTCGATGTTGACCTGGATCAGCACATTCAGCGGACCACGCGCTGCCGGGCGATGGCGCGCCAGCGCCGTCACCAGCTTGGGCCGGTCCACGCTCTGCACCCAATCGAAGTGGGTGGCCACGGCCTCGGCCTTGTTCGACTGCAGGTGGCCGATCAGGTGCCACTCCAGCGCCAGGTGCTGCAGCGCCTGCATCTTGGCCAGCGCTTCCTGCACATAGTTCTCGCCGAAGGCCTGCTGGCCCTGCGCGGCCAGCGCGGCCACGGCCTCGGCCGGTTGGGTCTTGGAAACGGCCAGCAGGCGCGGATCGGGCCGGCCGGCCGCCTCGGCGGCGGCATGCAGGTTGCTCAGGATCTGGGGCAGGGGAGTGGCCACGTAACGCGTTCCGTTGAATCAGGAGGCTATACTGCCGCCCGGGGAAAGATCCTTCCAGTCGAAGCCGTTATTGGGGAGTAGCCGCTCATGGATATCGCCGAACTGCTGGCGTTTTCCGTAAAGAACAAAGCGTCCGACCTGCACCTGTCCGCAGGCCTGCCGCCGATGATCCGCGTGGACGGCGACGTTCGCCGGATCAACATCCCGGCCCTGGACCACAAGCAGGTCCACGCGCTGGTGTACGACATCATGTCCGACAAGCAGCGCCGCGATTACGAGGAATTCCTCGAAGTGGACTTCTCCTTCGAGATCCCGTCGCTGGCGCGCTTCCGTGTGAACGCGTTCAACCAGAACCGCGGCGCCGGTGCGGTGTTCCGTACCATTCCGTCCGAGGTGCTCACCCTCGAAGACCTGGCCTGCCCGCCGCTGTTCCGCGAGGTGATCCAGCAACCGCAGGGCCTGATCCTGGTGACCGGCCCGACCGGCTCGGGCAAGTCGACCACGCTGGCGGCGATGATCGACTACATCAACAAGAACGAATACGGCCACATCCTCACCGTCGAGGATCCGATCGAATTCGTGCACACCTCGCAGAAGTGCCTGATCAACCAGCGCGAAGTGCACCGTGACACGCATGGCTTCAACGAAGCACTGCGCTCGGCACTGCGTGAGGACCCGGATATCATCCTGGTGGGCGAACTCCGCGACCTGGAAACCATCCGCCTGGCACTGACCGCCGCGGAAACCGGCCACCTGGTGTTCGGCACCCTGCACACCAGTTCGGCGGCCAAGACCATCGACCGTATCATCGACGTGTTCCCGGCGGGCGAAAAGCCGATGGTGCGTTCGATGCTGTCCGAGTCGCTGCGTGCGGTGATCTCGCAGGCGCTGCTGAAGAAGGTTGGCGGCGGTCGTACCGCAGCGTGGGAAATCATGGTCGGCACCCCGGCCATCCGCAACCTGATCCGCGAAGACAAGGTGGCGCAGATGTACTCGGCCATCCAGACCGGCCAGCAGTACGGCATGATGACCCTGGACCAGCACCTGCAGGACCTGGTCAAGCGCAGCCTGATCACCCGCAACCAGGCCCGCGAGTACGCCAAGGACAAGCGCCTGTTCGAGTAAGGCGGGACAACCACGGGCGGCGTGCACCAGTGCGGCGCCGTCCCCGTGCCGTTTCCTCCACCGACCGTTTCCTGGTACATGCCCTCTTGGGAGCCCGCCGTGAACACCACCGCGACCACCATCGATTTCACTTCGTTCCTCAAGCTGATGGCGCACCAGCGCGCCTCGGACCTGTTCATCACGGCCGGCATGCCGCCGGCGATGAAGGTCAACGGCAAGATCTCGCCGATCACCCAGACCCCGCTCACGCCGCAGCAGAGCCGCGACCTGGTCCTCAACGTGATGACCCCGGCGCAGCGCGAGGAATTCGAGAAGACGCACGAATGCAACTTCGCCATCGGCCTGTCCGGCGTCGGCCGCTTCCGCGTCAGCTGCTTCTACCAGCGCAACCAGGTCGGCATGGTGCTGCGTCGCATCGAGACGCGCATTCCGACCGTGGAAGAGCTGAGCCTGCCGCCGATCATCAAGACGCTGGCGATGACCAAGCGCGGCATCATCCTGTTCGTCGGCGCCACCGGTACCGGTAAATCGACCTCGCTGGCAGCGATGATCGGTTACCGCAACCAGAACTCGACCGGCCACATCATCACCATCGAAGACCCGATCGAGTTCGTGCACAAGCACGAGGGCTGCATCATCACCCAGCGCGAAGTCGGCATCGATACCGACAGCTGGGAAGCCGCGCTGAAGAACACCCTGCGCCAGGCGCCGGACGTGATCATGATCGGCGAGGTGCGTACCCGCGAAGGCATGGATCACGCCATCGCGTTCGCCGAAACCGGCCACCTGGTGCTGTGCACCCTGCATGCGAACAACGCCAACCAGGCGATGGACCGCATCGTCAACTTCTTCCCGGAAGACCGCCGCAACCAGCTGCTGATGGACCTGTCGCTGAATCTCAAGGGCGTGGTCGCGCAACAGCTGGTGCCATCGCCCGATGGCCGCTCGCGCAAGGTGGCGATGGAGATCCTGCTGGGCACGCCGCTGGTGCAGGACTACATCCGCGACGGCGAGATCCACAAGCTGAAGGAAGTGATGAAGGACTCGGTCCAGCTGGGCATGAAGACCTTCGACCAGAGCCTGTTCGAGCTGTACCAGGCCGGCGAGATCAGCTACGAGGACGCGCTGCGCTACGCCGATTCGCAGAACGAGGTGCGCCTGCGCATCAAGCTCAGCCAGGGCGGCGACGCACGTACCCTGTCGCAGGGGCTGGACGGCGTGGAGATCTCCGAGATCCGTTGACCTGGCCGGCATCGGTCGTGGCTGGATTGATGAATTCCGGTCATGACCGACTGCGGCCGGGCTGGCTCAATCCAGCGCCACGACAGGCGTATCGTCATCACTCCCCCTCTGGAGCACGACGATGCAGACACGCGAACTGGGCCGCAGTGGCCTGAAGGTTTCCGCCCTCGGCCTGGGCTGCATGGGCCTGACCCATGCCTACGGTCAGCCGGTGGAGCAGGGCCAGGGCATCGCCCTGCTGCAGGCCGCCGTCGAGCGCGGCGTGACCTTCTTCGACACCGCCGAGGTGTATGGTCCGTACACCAACGAAGACCTGCTCGGCCGGGCGCTGGCGCCCTACCGCGACAGGCTGGTGATTGCCACCAAGTTCGGATTCAAGGGCGCGCGCACCGATGACGGCCTGGACAGCCGCCCCGAGAATATCCGTGCCGTCGCCGAAGCCAGCCTCAAGCGCCTGCGCACCGACCATATCGACCTGTTCTACCAGCACCGCGTCGACCCGAACGTGCCGATCGAGGATGTGGCTGGCACCGTGCGCGACCTGATCGCCGAAGGCAAGGTCGGCCACTTCGGGCTGTCCGAGGCGAGCGCTGCCACCGTGCGCCGCGCGCATGCGGTGCAGCCGGTTGCCGCCGTGCAGAGTGAGTACTCGCTATGGTGGCGCGAACCGGAGCGCGAGTTGTTGCCGACGCTGCAGGAGCTGGGCATCGGCTTCGTGCCATTCAGCCCGCTTGGCCGCGGCTTCCTCACCGGCACGATCAATGCCGACACCACCTTCGATGCCAACGATTTCCGCAACAGCGTTCCGCGTTTCGAAGTGGAGGCGCGCCGCGCCAACCAGGCGCTGGTGGATCGCATCAGTACGATTGCCGCAGCACGGGGCGCGACGCCGGCGCAGGTGGCGCTGGCCTGGCTGCTGGCACAGGCGCCGTGGATCGTGCCGATCCCAGGCACCACCAAGATCCATCGCCTGGAAGAAAACCTGGGCGCGGCCGACCTGCAGCTGGCACCGGAGGAGCTGCAACGCATCGCACAGGCGCTGGACGAAGTGTCGATCGTCGGCGAGCGCTACAACGCGCAGCGTGCCGCCCAGGCCAAGGGCTGATCACCAGCTGGGTGCGGACCGTTGGTGGTGGGTGCGGACCGTTGGTCCGCACGCCTTGCCCCTCACCCCAGCGGCCCGCGCAGCGCATCAAGCACCGTGCGCATCGCCACGGTGACGTGGCGGCGCGACGGGTAGTACGCGTAGTAGCCATCGAAGTGCGGGCACCAGTCGTCCAGCACCGACTGCAGGCGGCCATCGTCCAGCATCGGCTGCACCTGGTCTTCCGGCAGCCAGGCCAGTCCGCTGCCGGCCAGCGCAGCGGCGCGGGTCATGCCCATGGTGTTGAACGTCCATTGCCCGCCAACGCGCACACTCAGTTCGTTGCCATCCTGGCCGAAATCCCACGGCATCAGTCCCCCATGCGTAGGCAGGCGCAGGGTCACGCAGTTGTGCTTGGCCAGGTCGTCCGGATGCTGCGGCACCACGTGCTGGCGGAAGTAGCTGGGTGCACCGACCACGCGCATGCGCAGCGGCGGGCTGATCGGCACCGCGACCATGTCGCGCGCCAGGCGCTCGCCGAGGCGGATGCCGATGTCGTAGCGCTCGGCGACGATGTCGGCCAGGCCGTAGTCGGTGGTCAGTTCCACCTTCAGGTCCGGATAACGCTGCAACAACGGCGCCAGCCGCGGCCAGGCGATGTACTCGGCGGCATGGCCGGTGGCGTTGATGCGGATGGTGCCGGCCGGGCGTTCGCGGTACTCGGCCAGTGCGGCCAGCCCGTCCTCGATCTCGGCCAGGCGTGGGCCCAGGGTGTCGAGCAGGCGGGCACCGGCTTCGGTGGTCGATACGCTGCGGGTGGTACGGGTCAGCAGGCGCACGCCCAGGCGCTGTTCCAGGCCGCGCATGGCATGGCTGAGCGCGGACTGGGACACGCCCAGCTGGGCGGCGGCCCGGGTGAAGCTGCCCTCGCGGGCAACGTGGACGAAGGCCTGCAGGTCGTTGAGGTTTTCGCGGGGCATGCTGGAATGATACGGCCGGGCTGCGCCCGGCACCTGCCGAAGCAACGTCAACGGCCACGTCAACTTCAAAAACTGGCTATCCGTGAGATGGCGGGGTGGGCCCGATTGAGGGGGACGCCGTAAACCCATCCACGGGGGCTTGGTCGCGGCATCCATGCCGCTCACACCCCCTCAACCGGACCCACCCCGCCTTCGACAGTTGGCTGCGGCCTGTCGGGCGAGGCGGGGTCGGACGTTTGGGTGTGTCGATTTCTGCGTCTGTGGTTCGTCGAATGAATGACTTCAACGGGAGCTGCACATGAGCACTGACACCAAGCCGAAAGGCCCGGCCTCGTATTTCCCCTCCATCGAGAAGACCTACGGGCAGCCGGTGGCGCACTGGTTCGGGTTGCTGGCCGGGAAGAAGGGCCTGAAACACATGGAACTGGTCAGCTTCCTGAAGAGTGAACATGGCTTGGGCCATGGCCATGCCAACGCACTGGTGGCTCACCATCTGGCCGGCAAGGGCTGAGCAGCGCCGAGCCCGGGGCAGTGCGAGGCGCATTCAGCTGAACGATTTCATCTGCAACTGTCATGCAGATCGTGTCTAATACCGCTCCCCACCTGCTGTTCCCCCACCGCATGTCCCTTCCTTCCCATGGCCCCGCGCCGTGCGACGACGCTGACGGCCACCTGGTCACCGCCGGTCCGCTGACCCCGCCGCCCGACAGTGCTGGCACCACCGCCGACGAAAAAGCGCTGCGTCACTCGATCGCCGAGGACGTGCAGGGCATGGTGCTGGCCACGATGGTGGCCTCGCTGGGCCTGGCCATCTTCGCCAAGGGCGGGCTGATGATCGGCGGCATGGCGGGCATGGCCTTCCTGCTGCACTACGCGATGGGCTGGAACTTCGGCCTGGTGTTCGTGCTGGTCAACCTGCCGTTCTATTGGGTGGCGCTGCGGCGCATGGGCTGGGAATTCACCCTGAAGACCTTCGCTGCGGTCACCGCCTGTGGCGTGCTGACCGACCTGCTGCCGCGCTGGATCGACTTCTCGCACATCAACCCGCTGTATTCGGCGATCGTCGGTGGTGCCTTGTCCGGCCTCGGCATCCTGTTCTTCATCCGACACCGCGCCAGCCTTGGCGGCATCGGCATCCTGGCGGTGTACCTGCAGCGCACCCGAGGCTGGAGCGCCGGCAAGGTGCAGATGTCCTACGACGCCTGCCTGATGGTGGCCGCGTTCTTCGTGCTGTCGCCATCGAAGGTGCTGTACTCGGCCATCGGCGCGGTGGTGCTCAGCCTGGTGCTGATGTTCAACCACCGCCCCGGCCGTTACATGGGCGTGTGACCGTTCAACGGGGTTGCCGGCCAGCGGCCGGCACTACCGGCATCCACGCGCGGAGATCCCTCAGCGGACGGCGGCCTGCAACCACGGCGGCGACAGCTTCAGCAGCCGCGCATGCACCGGGCAATCCTCGGCGTGCGCGCCGGGCAGGTAGCCCAGGCTCATCAGGAACTCGCCGGTGATCTCGCCACCGGTGAAGCGGAAGGTCTTCTTGAACAGCTTCACCCAGTCGGCCTTGCTGCGCGGATGATGCGCATCCAGCCACGCCGCGAAGCTGCCATGACTGGCCCGCAGCCGCTGGATCACCTGCGCGTTGTGGATGGCGGCCAGTACCTTCAGCCGGTTGCGGATGATGCCCGCGTCCGATAGCAGGCGCTCGATGTCCTGCTCGGCATAGGCCGCCACGCGGTCGACATCGAAGCCGTCATAGGCCGCGCGGAAGCCCTCGCGCTTTTTCAGGATCGTCTCCCAGCTCAGCCCGGCCTGGTTGATTTCCAGCACCAGCCGCTCGAACAGTTCGCCCTCGTCACGCTGCGGGAAGCCGTACTCGTTGGCGTGGTAGTAGTCGTGCACCGGATGGCCCGGGGCGATGAGGCAGTAGCCGCTCATGGGGAAGACTCGCTGGATTCGGGTTCGGGATCGATGGCCACTGCGGGGCGCCCACCAATGGACAGCATCGGCCAGCGCGGCGGTTCAAGAGTGAGTTTGCCATCACGCAGCGCCTGGTTGATCGCCTCGGCCTGGCCGCTGGCGGTGCCGAACAGCGAACCGGCCCGGCGCCAGTGGGTATCCCTGCCACGTGCGTACAGCACGCAGTCCGGCCCACGGATGGTGTACAGCTCGCACAGCAGCACGTCGGTGTTCCCGTCGCCATCCAGATCGCGATGCACGATCAGGCAGTCGCGCTCGCTCTGGGCGCAGGATTCGCCATCGATCGCGCGCGTGGCCAGTGCCTGCCACCAGTCGTCCGGTGGCGAGCTGGATCCCTTGGCCAGCTTCAACGCGCGCTGCAGGGCGACGACGTCCTGCGGCCCCTTGTCGAGGCGCTGGCCGTCATCCCAGCGCGAGGTACGTGCCAGCGCGGCAGCGATCACCTGTGGCGCGTTGGCATCGGCGGTGATGGCTGGATCACGCTGCAGTTCGCGCAGCGCCCGCACGCCGCGGTGGCCAAGATCGAAGCGCAGCACGTTGACGTCACTGCTGGTGATCGCGGGCGGGTCGGCACGCAGGCGCGCCAGCTGGCTGGACAGGGTCAGCCGCACCGGGTCCAGCAGCGGCGAGTTGCCCAGCAATGCCAGTGCCAGCACCGCCCAGCACATCCAGCGGTTGACCGGCTCCAGCATCTGCAACCAGCGGCGCTGCCGGCGCAGCACCGCCAGCGCGTAGCCCACGGCATAGCCGGCCACGGCCACTGCGACGAGTACCGCCCAGAACCGGTCCACGGTCCAGCCGTACTGCACCACGCGCAGCCCCAGTGCGTACAGCGCCAGTGCGGCGTAGACCGGCAGCGCCAGCAGGCTGGCTTCAACCAGACGGCGCAGCACGACGGGGTAGGGCGCGGTGTCGTCCCCCTGCTGGTAGACCGCATTGGTGAACGTCACCAGCAACAGCGACAGCACCAGCAGCAGGCTGGCGGCCGAGCGGGTCTTCCACAGCGGTTCCAGCCCGGTAAGCGGCAGGCTCAGCACGAACAATACGGCGATGAACGAGAGCAGCGGCAGCAGTCCGCGGCAGATCGCGAACAGCACCTGGCGGGTGATCTGGATCGCGCGGTGCTGGGTGCGCCCGATCAGCACGCCGAACCCGGCCAGGCTGCCGGTAGCCAGCGCAATGAAGGCATCCTGGCGGAACAGGTCGCGGAAGACGGTGACCTCCAGCAGCTGGAACAGCGCCGCCCACAGCCACAGCAGCAGCCAGGTCAGCCCGGTGAACAGTGCCGCCAGGGCGAGGGTCAAACCGTTCTGCCAGGCGCGCTCGAACAGCCCGGGGTAGCTGGCGCGCCAGTGCCCGTGCTGCAGCTGGAACTGCCACCAGGGCAGCACCACGAACACCGCCACGGCCATGCCCAGGGTCAGTGGAAACTGCAGCGCGCTCGACTCCAGCGCGGTCTCGCCAGTGAGGTTCCAGCCGATCCAGGCGGCCAGCGCCAGCACCACCGCCGAGCCGAGCACGGCCTGCAGCCACAGGCGGCGCTGGCCCAGCTCGACCAGGCTCAGCGCCACCGCGCTGGGAATGGCCAGCACCCAGGCGTACCAGCAGTAGCGCCAGCCGATATCGCGGAACGGCCACGCATCGGACAGTTCCTGCGCGGCATACAGCATCAGACCCTGCAGCAGGGCAATCAGGACGATGGCGCTGCGTGCCGGCAGGGTCAGGGGCGATGAAGACTGCATCGATGACCTTCCATGGCAAAGCACCATCCTAGCCCATCGCGGTTCGCCGCCATTGCGCGACCATCCCGCCCCCAGCAGGTAGAATGGGACCATGCCTGTAACGCCGACCTCCCTCGCCGATCACCTCCTCGTCGCGCTGCCGTCGCTGCTCGACGCGACCTTTGCCCGCAGCGTCGCGCTGATCTGCCAGCACGACGAGAACGGGGCGATGGGCGTGCTGGTCAACCAGCCTTCCGAGTACACGCTGGGTGAAGTGCTTGCACAGATGGACATCGCCACCGGTGACGGCGACCTGCAGGCGCGCATGGTGCTCAACGGCGGCCCGGTGCATCCCGAGCGCGGCTTCGTCATCCATGACGACGCGCGGGCGTGGGATTCCAGCCTGATCGTGGGTGACGGCCTGTACCTGACCACTTCGCGCGACATCCTTGAAGCGATGGCGCGTGGCGAAGGCCCGGCCAATGCCGTGGTCACCCTCGGCTGTGCCGGTTGGGGCGCAGGGCAGCTGGAAAGCGAGCTGTCCGAGAACAGCTGGCTGACCGTGCCGGCCGATGCCGAGCTGGTGTTCCAGCTGCCACTGGAGCAGCGCTGGCAGGGTGCGGCCTCGCGCATCGGCGTGGACCTGTTCCGGCTGACCGACTACAGCGGCCATGTCTGAGCCGGCCACGCCCGTACCGGCTCCTGCTGTCCCGGCGATCCGCCGTGACGGCACCGTTCTGGGTTTCGACGTCGGCTCGCGGCGGATCGGCGTGGCCATCGGCAGTGCCTTCGCTGCGCATGCGCGCGCGGTGGCGGTGGTCGATGTGCACGGCAATGGCCCGGACTGGACCGCGATCGAACGCCTGCTCAAGGAATGGAAGCCCGACGGCCTGGTGGTCGGCGACCCGCTGACCCTGGACGGCCAGGACCAACCCAACCGCAAGCGCGCGCAGGGCTTCGCCCGCCAGCTGCGGGAACGTTTCAAGCTGCCGGTGGTGATGATCGACGAGCGTTCCAGCTCGGTCGAGGCCGCCCGCCGCTTCGCCGTCGAGCGCGCCGAAGGGCGCAAGCGCCGCCGTGATGCGGCCGCGCTCGATGCCGTGGCCGCGGCGGTGATCATCGACCGCTGGCTGTCGTCCCCCGACGACGCCACCCCCATTCCCTGACTGCCCGACACCGCCATGACCGCCCAGCAAATCGATGCCTCCGGACGCCTGCGCCACCTGCTGACCCTGGAGGGCCTGCCGCGCGGGACCCTGCTGCAGCTGCTTGACCGGGCAGGTCAGATCCGCGATGCCGCAGTCGGCCGCGTCGGCAACAAGCGCCACGTGCTGGCCGGTTCGGCGGTGTGCACGCTGTTCTTCGAGCCGTCCACGCGCACCCGCAGCTCATTCCAGCTGGCCGCGCAGCGCCTGGGCGCCGATGTGCTCAACTTCGATGCCTCGACCTCGTCCACCCGCAAGGGCGAAACCGCCTGCGATACGCTGCGCAACCTGGAAGCGATGGGCGTGCGCGGCTTCGTGGTGCGCCACCCGGAGGATGGCGCGGTAGCCGCACTGGCAGAAGCGGCGGGCGAGGGCACCGCACTGATCAACGCCGGTGACGGCCGCAGCGCGCACCCGACCCAGGGCCTGCTGGACATGCTGACCCTGCGCCAGGCCAAGGGCCCGGATTTCTCGAAGATGAAAGTGGTGATCGTCGGCGACGTGAAGCACTCGCGCGTGGCCCGCACCGACCTGCATGCGCTGCGCACGCTGGGCGTGGGTGAGATCCGCGTGTGCGGCCCGCAGTCGCTGCTGCCGGACGATGAGACCCTGAAGGGCTGCGTGGTCGGCGATGATTTCGACGCGATGCTGGAAGGCGTCGACGCGCTGATGATGCTGCGCCTGCAGCGCGAGCGAATGGAAGAAGGCCTGGTGCCGTCGCTGGAGCAGTACCACGCCCAGTACGGCCTGACCCGCGAGCGCCTGGCGCGCGCCGGCAAGGATGCCGCGGTGCTGCACCCGGGCCCGATCAACCGCGGCGTGGAAGTGACCGACGACGTGGCCGACGGCCCGCAGTCGTGGGTGCTGCGCCAGGTCGCCAACGGCGTCGCCGTGCGCATGGCCGTGCTGGAAACCCTGCTGGGCTGACCACCCGCTCTGGTAGGTGTCAACCTTGGTTGACACACTTGCCGCGCGGCTTGTCCGCGCACCGCTCTGGTAGATGCCAACCTTGGTTGGCACTATCCATCCGCGCCCAAGTTGTCGAGCGGATCACACGAAGCCCCAAGCTCCCATTCGCACCATGCATGGGGATATTGCCCAAGCCGCGTCGCCAGTCCGGCCCTGATCGGATTTCCCATCAGGTACATCGCACGCCGGTGCAACGATTCGTCAGAGCGGATCGCATGATCGTGATAGCAGGCCTGCCAGAAGCGCCCGACTCGCCCCAGCAACCGGTTTGCCTGCTGGGCTGTGCGCGACTTGAAACGCTTCATGACGGTTTCCAGCGTTCCCGCACGTAGTTCGACCAGCCAGTGGATGTGGTCGGGCATGACCACGTACGCAATCGAGCGGGTGAAGCCTTCCTGATCCAGTCGCTGGAATTCGCGGACTGCCAAGGCGGCCGCTGCGGCGTTGGTGAAGAGCGGCGCGCGGTCATGGACGACGGCGGTGAGGATATAGCTGAGGCCGATGCTGGAGCGACGACCGAGCAGGAGACGTGTGTTCTGCATGGAGCAAGCATGGACGGGCCTGCTTCCAGTGAACATCGGGGAATGGGTTGGTTTCAGGTAGGCCAGTGCCAACCAAGGTTGGCAACTACCAGAGCAGTCAGTGCCAACCAAGGTTGGCAACTACCAGGGCAGTCAATGCCAACCAAGGTTGGCAACTACTGAAGCTGCGGCTCAGCGCTTCTGCGCGAACAGCCATGCCCACATCGCCGGGTCGGCATAGGTGGCGTCCCAGGCGTTGTGGTTGCCTTCCGGGTACTCGGTGTAGCGCACGTCGCGTGCAGCGGCGCTCCGGAATGCGGCGTGCAGTCTGCGATCGTCGTCCGGTGGCACTACATCATCCAGCGCACCGTGGAAGATCCAGATCGGCGTGCCTCTCAGGCGCTGGGCGATGGCCGCATACGGATCGGTTTCCTGGGCGACCTGCTCGACGAACAGGGTCGGGCGCACCGCGCGTGGCGCCAGCACCGCGCCGCACACGGGCACGATCGCGGCGAAGCGCCCGGGGTCATCCAGCGCGATGTTCCAGCTCCCATAGCCGCCCATCGACATCCCGGTCAGGTACTGCCGTGAGCGATCGGCACCGAACTCGGCGATGGTGGCGTCCAGGGCGGCCAGCGCAACGCGGTTGTTGCGCCCGCTCCATTCCTGGTGGCCCGGCACCTGGGGGAATACGGCCAATGCGGGGAAGTCGGCCGCGTGCCTGCGCAGGTGCGGCCCCAGCCCCGCATGGGTCTGCTTGACACCGTCGCCGCCACGCTCGCCGGAGCCGTGCAGGAACAGGATGACCGGGAGTCTGGTGGGAGCGGTGGCCTGAACGCCGGCCGGAATGAACACCTGGTAGTAGGCGGTCTCGCCGTCCACCTTCACTGCGCGGCCCTCGAAGCGGCCGCGCGCGCTGTCCGGCAGCGAAGTGCAACCGCTCATCATCAGAAAGGCCAGCAGCGGCAGCCAGCGCGACATCGATCGGACCATGGGATTTCCCGGGGCGGCAGGGTCAGCTGCATCCTAGCCCGCCGCAGGTCAACGCGGCATCGTGCGGCGCGTCACTCCGGTCGCGGGAAACTGGCAATGATGTCCAGCTGCTCCTGCGCTTCGGCATTGCCCTCGGCGGCGGCCGCCTGCACCTGCGCGATGTCCGGATGCAGCACCACCAGCAGCGGGTTCTCGCAGACCGGGCAGGCGTACTCGGTGGCGTCCTCGTCCAGCTCCATCTCCATGGCACGCGAGCTGCCCTTCCATTCGCAGGCCGGGCAGGTGTGCTGCTGGTCGCGCCAGCCGGGCTGGAAATAGTTTTCGATCGTGGTGGCCATGGGTGTCCAGTTGGAAACGGGTCAGAGCCCCGCGCAGCGGGAGATCCGACCCTGGGTTTTGGCGTGGGTCGGAACTCCGCGCGGCGGGGATCGGACCCTGCAGGGTTCAGTGCAGCAGCACCAGCGTGGCCAGGCCGAGGAAGGTGAAGAAGCCCATCGAGTCGGTCACGGCGGTCAGGAAGATGCCGCTGGCCAGCGCCGGGTCGAAGCCGAAGCGTTTCAGGGTCAGTGGCACCAGCACGCCGGCCAGTGCGGCGAACAGCAGGTTGCAGGTCAGCGCGATGGCGATCACTGCCGACAGCCCGGGCGAGTGGAACCAGGCCAGCACGATCAGCCCCAGCACGGAACCCAGCATCACGCCGTTCAACAAGGCGACCCGCACCTCCTTCCACAGCAGCGTGCGTGCGTTGGACGCGCCCACCTGGCCCAGTGCCAGGCCGCGCACCATCAGCGCCAGCACCTGGGTACCGGCATTGCCGCCCAGGCCCGCCACGATCGGCATCAGCACGGCCAGCGCCACCAGCTTGTCGATGGTGCCTTCGAAGTGGCCGACCACGCTGGAGGCCAGGAAGGCGGTGCACAGGTTCACCGACAGCCACATCAAGCGTCGGCGCATGGCGCGCCAGACCGGGCTGAACAGGTCTTCGTCCTCGTCCAGGCCGGCGGCGCCCAGTGCCTGGTGCTCGGCCTGGCCACGGATGATGTCGACCACGTCATCGATGGTGATGCGGCCGATCAGGATGTTGTTGTCGTCCACCACCGGCGCGGAGATCCAGTCATGGTCGGAGAACTGGCGGGCGACCTCCTGGTCGCTCTCGCCGACGTCAATGGCCGGCTGCTCGTCGTCGATCAGGCGGTTGATCGGGGTGGTGTCCTCGTGGGTCACCAGTGCCGCCAGCGACACCCGGCCGAGGTACTGATGGCGCCGGCTGACCACGAACAGGTGATCGGTATGGTCCGGCAGTTCGCCGCGCAGGCGCAGGTAGCGCAGCACCACGTCGACATTGACGTCGGCGCGCACGGTCACCACGTCCGGGTTCATCAGGCGGCCGGCGCTGTCCTCGGGATAGGACAGCACCTGCTCCAGGCGCTCGCGGTTCTCGCGGTCCATCGACTTGAGGACCTCGTCGATGACCGTATCGGGCAGGTCTTCGACCAGGTCGGCCAGGTCGTCGATGTCCAGGTCTTCGACCGCGGCGATGATCTCGTCCGGGTCCATGTCCGCGAGCAGGCTCTCGCGCACGTCTTCGCCGACGTGGACCAGCACCTCGCCGTCATCTTCCGGATCAACCAGGCCCCACACCACCTCGCGCTTGCCCGGCGGCAGCGATTCAAGCAGGTTGCCGATCTCGGCCGGGGCCAGGGTGTTGACCAGCCGACGTACCGGGCCCAGCCGGCCGCTGTCCAGTGCATCGGACAACATCCGCAGTTGGCGCGCAGTCTTGTCGTGGCGTACAGCTTCAGCCATCGCAGCTCCCGCGGGATAAGAAAAGCCGCGATCCCGGCAAGGATGCGGCAACAGGGGTGTTCAGCGCGTCATTATCGCAAGGGGATGTTTCAGCGCATAGCCGCCGGGTGGCGGTAGTGCCGGCCGCTGGCCGGCAACCTCTTGGCCTTCAACGAGACGGGGCCAGATCCCTTTTCCCGCGGAAAAGGGATCTGACCCCAGGCGTGCATGCCCGGCGAGCGGGTGGTGTCAGGGCGTATCGGCCACCAGCGCCAGCCAGCGTTCGATGGCGCGGCGGTCGCGCGCGGCCAGCAGCTTCGGGGCACGGGCGCGCAGCGCACCCAGATCGGCTTCGCGGATGGCACGGCGCACCTCCAGCAACGTACCGGGATGCAGGCTGAACTCGCTCAGGCCCAGCGCCAGCAGCAACGGGGTCATCCGCGCATCACCGGCCATCTCGCCGCAGACCGCCACCGGAATGCGGTGGCGTGCGCCGGTCTCGATCACCATCTGCAACAGCCGCAGCACCGCCGGGTGCAACGGTGAATACAACTCACCCAGCGCCTCGTTGTTGCGGTCGGCGGCCAGCAGGTACTGCACCAGGTCGTTGGTGCCGATCGACAGGAAATCGACCAGATCGATGAAACTCTCCAGCGCCAATGCCGCCGCCGGGACTTCGATCATCGCGCCCAGCGGCACGTGCTCGGACACCATATGGCCTTCGCTGCGCAGCTGTTCGCTCAGCTTGAGCATGCGCCGGCGCACCGCCAGCAGTTCCTCGCGGGTGCTGACCATCGGCACCAGCACGCGCAGCTTGCCGTAGGCCGAGGCGCGCAGGATCGCGCGCAGCTGGGTGTCGGCCACCTTGGGCCGTGCCAGCGACAGGCGCACGCCGCGCAGGCCCAGTGCCGGGTTCTCTTCGTTGCTCAGGGTCAGACCGGTACGATCGGCCTTGTCCGCACCCAGGTCGAGCGTGCGGATGGTCACCGGCCGGCCGCTCATGCCCAGTGCGGCATCACGGTAGGTCTGGAACTGTTCTTCTTCGTCCGGCAGCTCGTTGCGCTGCAGGAACAGGAATTCGGTGCGGTACAGGCCCAGCCCCTGCGCGCCCAGCGCATGCGCCTGGGTGACGTCCTCCAGCGATTCGGCATTGGCCAGGAGGGCAATGTCGACCTGGTCGCGGGTACGGCTGGGCTTGCTGCGCAGGCGGCCAAGCTCGCGCTGCTCGCGCGCGTGTTCCTTCAGGCGTGCGCGGTAGTCACGCAGGTTGTCGGCCAGCGGGTTGACGGTGATGCTGCCGTCGGCACCGTCGATGATCAGCACGTCGCCGTCGGCGACGCGGCTGAGCAGTTGCGGCACATTGACGATCAGGGGCAGGTGCAGGCTGCGCGCCAGGATCGCGCTGTGCGACAGCGCGCTGCCGGCGGCGGTGACGATGCCGACCACGCCCTGCGCCTGCAGCTGCGCCAGTTCGGATGGGGCGATGTTGTCGCAGACCAGGATCTCGCCGGCCAGGCCCTTCATCACCGGCGGGCGTTCGGGTTGCAGGAAGGCGTGGATGCGGCCGATCACATGGTCGAGATCGTCCATGCGGCTCTTCAGGTAGGCATCGTCCATGCCATCGAAGACCTTGGCCAGGCGGTCACGCTGCAGGCGCAGCGCGTAGCCGGCACTGTACGGGCCGCTGCGGATCAGTTCGTCCAGGCCATACAGCAGCTCGGGGTCGTCCAGCAGCAACGCGTGCAGGTCGAGGAACTCGCCCACTTCCTGGTTCAGTGCGCCATGCAGGCGCTGACGCAGTTCGTGCATTTCCGTACGCGCGGCATCCAGCGCACGGTGCAGGCGGGCCAGTTCGGCCTCGACCTGATGGGCGGCCACGCGTTGCTCGGCCACTTCCAGTGCATGCGGCAGCCGCACGCGCGCCCGGCCCATCGCCGTTCCGCGCGCCGCGCCATGGCCGGCCAACAGCTGTACCGGCCGTTGGCCGGAAGGGAGCTGGCCGGCGCGTGCGCGTGGCACGCTCAGCTGTCCTCGTCGAAGCGGCGTTCGAACAGGCCGACCACCGCCTCCATCGCGGCGGCTTCATCTTCGCCGTTGATGCGCACGGTGACCGGAGTGCCCTGGCCGGCGGCCAGCAGCATCACGCCCATGATGCTCTTGGCGTTGATCTCACGGCCCTTGGCGGCCATGGTCACGTTGCAGCGGAACGGCGCCAGGGTCTGCACCAGCTTGGCGGTGGCCCGGGCATGCAGGCCCAGGCGGTTGCTGACGGTGAGTTCTCGTTCAAGCATCGTCGACTATCGCTCCATTACGGGTACCCGCCGCGGCTGTGGCGGGCAGTTGATCCAGTCCCTGTTCCGGATAATTCATCACCCGCAGCAACATCGGCAGGCTCAGTGCCGACACCCGGCGAACCGGGGTCCCCAGCCGGGCCAGCTGCCCTGCAAGGTTGGCGGGGCTGGCGCCGTACAGGTCGGTCAGGATCAGCACGCCCTCACCACTGTCGACCCGCCGCAGGGCGGCCGAGGCGAGCGGGAGCAGGGCGTCCATGTCTGCGTCGAACGGTACTTCGAAAGCTTCGGTTTTCAGCGGCAATTGCCGCAGGAGCCGGGTCGCCACGTCAAGCAGGGCGGTCCCGACCCCGGGATGTGTTACGAGGAGAATGCCACAGGTCATTACTGCACGTTAACAGGTCAAGGTGAATCGGCGATAGCAGCAGATGAGGGGCACTGTGTCCCGTATTCAGCGTTATCGGGGTCAGAGCCCTTTTCCCCTGGAAAAGGGATCCGACCCCATGCGTTTTTCGATGCCTGGCAGCGATTCATCCAGGCATGGTGTGGATCCATCGTGTCGACCAAGGTCGACACCTACCAACAGCGCACGGAATCTGTCAGAGGCGGGGCGGTGTGGGTAGGCAGGACCGTTGGCGCCATCGAGCCCCCATGGGTGAGGGCGCTTTGCTTGCGAAGCACTGCTTCGCAAGCGCCCGAACGCCCAGCCGCCAGCGGCTGGGCCGGACCCCGGAGGGGGGTTCACGGCGTGTCCTGCCTACCCACACCGCCCCGCCATCCCACGGAATGCCGCTTTTGCTGTTGCTGTTGCCGGCCAGCGGCCGGCACTACCGACGGGTGCCGGGCGCAGCCCGGCCGGCCCCCCTCAATCCTGTTCGCGGTGGTACGTCGCCACGTCCTGCCAGCCCATCTCGCGGGCATGCCGGGCCATGCGCTCGGCCAGGAACACCGAGCGGTGCTTGCCGCCGGTGCAGCCGAACGCCACGGTCACGTAGCTGCGGGTGCCATCACCCAGTTTCGGCAGCCAGGTATCGAGGAAATCCATCAGCTGGGCCAGGTAGCGCTGCACGTCCGGTTGCGCTTCCAGGTAGTCGCGCACACCCGGTTCGCGGCCGCTGAGCGCACGCAGGTCCGGGTCCCAGTGTGGATTGGGCAGCACCCGCGCATCGAACACGAAGTCTGCCTCGGCGGGTACACCGCGCTTGTAGGCGAATGATTCGAACAGCAGCGACAGGCCGGTGGCATGGTCCATCGCGAACTCGGTGATGATCCGCCGCCGCAGTTGGTGCACGTTGAGGTTGCTGGTATCGATCACCGCATCGGCCTCGCGGCGCAATGGCGCGGTCAGCTCGCGCTCGCGGGCGATCGCCTCGGGCAATGACAGGCCCAGCTGGCTCAGCGGATGGCGGCGGCGGGTGTCGGCATAGCGCTTGAGCACCGTTTCGTCGCTGGCCTCGAAGAACAGCACCTTCACTTCCACGCCGGCGTCGGTGGCCAGCTGCCGCCAGTCGCCCAGCTGGCTCAGGTCGGCCTGGCCGCGCACGTCGATGCCCACCGCCAGCCGGCGCGGCGCGCTACCATCGTGGTTGGCCAGCAGGCTGCGCACGAAGTCCGGCAGCAGGTGGATCGGCAGGTTGTCCGAGCAGTAGTAGTCCTGATCCTCGAAGGTCTTCAGGGCGACGGATTTACCCGAGCCGGACAGGCCGCTGACGATGATCAGGGTCGGGGCGGAGGGGGTGGCGGTGCTCATGAACAGGCTCTCCGAGGGGCAGGGGAATCAGGGTGTTCGCCGTTCCAGCAGATTGCTGTGGCGGGCGATGAACATCGCTGCCGGATCAATGCCCTTGGTGCGCAGGATGTGCAGGCGGGTGGCGGCTTCGGTCAGCACGGCCAGGTTGCGGCCGGGCATCACCGGCAGGGTGATCAGCGGAACGTCGAGGTCCAGCACATGGCGGGTGCCCGAGTCGCCGGTCAGGCGCTCGTAGCCATGCGGGGTGGGTTCGGTCATCGGCTTGGTCAGGTGGACGATCAGCCGAAGGTACTTGTTCTTCTTTACAGCCGTGTCGCCGAACATCTCGCGCACATTCAGCACGCCCAGGCCGCGCACTTCCAGCAGGTCCTGCAGCAGTTCGGGGCAGGTGCCGTCGAGCACGTCCGGGGCGATCTGGGTGAATTCGGGCGCATCGTCGGCTACCAGGCGATGGCCGCGGCTTAGCAGCTCCAGCGCCAGCTCGCTCTTGCCCGACCCGGCCTCACCGGTGATCAGCACGCCGATGGAATAGATCTCCATGAACACGCCATGCAGGATCACCCGCGGCGCCAGCGTGCGCGCCAGGTGGTAGGACAGGTGGTTGAGCAGTTCGTGGCCGCGCTTGGGCGACAGCCACAGCGGTGTGCCGGATTCATCGGCGGCCGCGCGCAGGTCTTCCGGGCACGCCTGGTTGCGGGTCAGCACCAGCGCCAGCGGATGCGACTGCATGATCTTCTCGATGGTCTCCCAACGCTGGCGGGGTTCCAGCGCGTCCAGCCAGGA
The DNA here is from genome assembly GCF_049384345.1 of Stenotrophomonas sp. CASM110. Taxonomy (NCBI): domain Bacteria; kingdom Pseudomonadati; phylum Pseudomonadota; class Gammaproteobacteria; order Lysobacterales; family Lysobacteraceae; genus Stenotrophomonas; species Stenotrophomonas sp. CASM110. The sequence continues at coordinate 16,278 of NZ_JBMRGI010000008.1, read as the reverse complement.
CAGTTCCTCGGTGCCCAGGATCTGCACCTTGTTGGGATAGATCGCATTGAGGTAGCCGGCCAGCGACGGACGCCGCGAGACCGTGTTGCCGGCCTCCAGCTCGCGTTTCTCACCGGATTTGCCAGCGGCCCAGCGCAGCCCCAGCCGCTCGCGCTGCTGTTCGAACAGTTCACGGGCGGTGATGCTGGTATTCATGCGGCACTCGCAGGTGGGGTCATGTCCAGCGCCTCGCGCAGCGCCCGGGCATCGCCGGCTTCGCGCAGGGCCTGGCGGATGTCCGGTGCGGAAAACAGCTCGGCCAGCTCGGACAGCAGCATCAGGTGCTGGTGGGTGTAGTGGGCGGGGACGGCCATCGCGAACACCAGGTCCACCGGTTCGTCGCCGCCGAAATCGACCGGGGTCGCCAGTCGCAGCAGGGCGCCACGGGGGCGGTCCAGGGTCGGCGCGCGGCCGTGGGGGATGGCGATGCCGTGGCCGATCGCGGTGCTGCCCAGGGCTTCGCGCTGGCACAGGTTCAGATAGATCTGTTCGGCGTTGGCCTGGCGGCAGGCCAGCAACCCGGCGGCGGCCTGCAGGACGCTGTCACGGTCGGTGGCCGTGCAGAGCTGGGTCTGCACGGCCGCCAGGAGGTCAGTCAGGGGCATGTCTGCGGGGAACGGTGGCGATCAGCCACCATTGTCGCCCACCGGCAGCGGTGCGTGCTGCTGTTTTTTCTCCTTGTGCTTGATGACCAGGCGGTCAAGCTTGTCCGCAAGCAGGTCGATCGCGGCATACATGGTCTGGCCGCCCGCCTCGGCGTGCAGGGTCTGCCCCGGAATGTTGAGGCTGGCGTCGACGTGGTGTTCGGTCTTCTGCAGCTTGAGGGTCACCCGCGCTTCGCAGTGCTGGTCGAAGTGTTTTCCGATCCGGGCCAGCTTCTCCTCTACATAGGACTGCAGGGCCGGGGTGACTTCGACGTCTTTGCCAAACGTTTCGATGCGCATCGGGTTTCTCCTGTGTTCGGATGTGCCAATGAACCTCTCCGCCGGGCGCGGCGGCGCGTCAAGCGATTCTGACCCTTTCGTGCGAGGCGGAAATGTTCATGGCTTCACGATACTTCGCCACGGTGCGTCGCGCTACTGGAATTCCCGACGATTTGAGCAGGTCAGCCAGCTTGGCGTCAGAAAGCGGCTTGCGCGGGTTCTCGTCGTCGATCAGGCGGCGGATCATCGCCTGGATGGCCGTGCTGGACGCCTCGCCACCGCCTTCGGTATCGATGCCCGAGGCGAAGAAGGCGCGCAGCGGCAGGGTGCCGCGCGGCGTGCGCACGTGCTTGCGGGCGATCGCGCGCGACACCGTGGATTCGTGCAGGCCCAGCTCGGCGGCGATCTCGCGCAGGGTCAGCGGGCGCAGCGCCTGCTCGCCGAATTCGAGGAAGCCGGCCTGTTGCAGGATCAGGCTGCGCACCACCCGCAGCAGGGTTTCACCGCGCTGCTGCAGGCCCTTCAGCAGCCAGCGCGCCTCCTGCAGCTGGCCGCGCAGGTAGCCGGCGTCGGCCTCGCCACAGCGGCGGATCAGCTGTTCGTAGCCACGGTGGATCACCACCTTCGGCCCGGCATGGGCCGCCAGCGCTGCGCGCCAGATGCCGTTCTGCCGCCACACCACCACGTCGGGCACCACATAGGTGTCCTGCGACAGCGGGGCGATCTGCGTGCCCGGACGCGGGTCCAGCGAGCGCAGCAGCGCGACCGCCGTCTCGACCTCGTCCAGCGGCTGTTTCAGTTCATGCGCCAGCCCGGAGACGCCACTGCGCGGCAGCCGTTCCAGCGGGCCTGCGGCAATCTGTCGCGCCAGCGCCAGCCCCGGCGTGTCGGCAGGCAACACGTCCAGCTGCAGCTGCAGGCACTCGCCGAGCGTGCGCGCGGCAACGCCGACCGGGTCGAAACGCTGGATGCGATGCAGCACCGCGAGGATTTCATCCTCACCGGCATGGACCGCCGGCAGCAGGGTTTCGGCGATGGTGGCCAGCGGTTCGCGCAGGTAACCATCGTCGTCCAGCGCATCGATCAGTGCAGCGCCGATGCTGCGGTCATGCGTGGAAAGATGCGACAGGTGCAGCTGCCACAGCAGGTGGTCGGCCAGCGTTTCGGTTTCCGCCACGCGCTCGGCGGCACTGCCGGTGTCATCGTCATCGTCGAAGCTGCCACCACTGCCGGCGGCACTCCAGTCGAGTTCGGCCGGCGCCCAGTCGTCGCCGTTGTCGGTGCGTTCGGCGGGCGCGTCGGCATCGGTGCTGTCGCTGGCCTCATTGGCGGCACTGCTGTCGTTGCTGTCGGCCCAGTCCAGCAGCGGATTGCTCTCCACGGCCTGGGCGATTTCAAGCTCCAGCTCGGTCGTGGACATCTGCAGCAGCTTGATCGCCTGCTGCAGCTGGGGCGTGAGCACCAGCTGTTGTCCCAACGATGTCTGCAGCCGAGTCTTCATGCCTGTGCCGAACGGAAGGAAAGGGACCCGGCGCCTGCGGTCACAGCTTGAAGGAATCCCCAAGGTAGACGCGACGTACGTCGGCGTTGTCCAGGATCGCCTCCGGCGAGCCCTGGGCCAGCACGGTGCCCTCGGCGAGGATATACGCGCGGTCGCAGATTCCCAAGGTCTCGCGCACGTTGTGGTCGGTGATCAGCACGCCGATGCCACGCTGCTTGAGATGGGTGACGATGCGCTGGATTTCACCCACCGAGATCGGGTCGACACCGGCAAACGGTTCGTCGAGCAGGATCAGGCGCGGCTGCGCGGCCAGTGCGCGGGCGATCTCGCAGCGACGACGTTCGCCACCGGACAGGCTGGCGCCGAGCTGGTCGGCCACATGGCCCAGCTGCAATTCGTCGAGCAGGCTGTTCAATTCGCGTTCGCGGCCGGCCGAATCCAGGTCTTCGCGAAGCTCCAGTACCAGGCGGAGGTTGTCGGCCACCGTCAGCTTGCGGAACACCGACGGCTCCTGCGGCAGGTAGCCCACGCCCTGCTTGGCACGGGTGTACATCGGATCGCTGGTGATGTCCTTGCCGTCGAGCACGATGCTGCCGGCATCGGCGGCGACCAGGCCGACGATCATGTAGAAGCAGGTGGTCTTGCCGGCACCGTTGGGGCCGAGCAGGCCCACCACTTCACCGGCGTCGAGGGTCAGCCCGAAGTCCTTCACGACTTCGCGCTGCTTGTAGCGCTTGCGCAGGCCCTTGGCGACGAGCATTACTTCTTGCTCCCGGCCGGCTTGGCCGACGTGCTGGCCGGCGCCGCCGCCTTGGGCGTGGCCGCCGGCTGTGCCGCCGCGTTCTTGTTCTTCGGCGGAATGACGGTGCGCACGCGGCTGCCATCGCCACCGGAATTCATTTCGCCGCTACGGGTGTTGTAGACCATGCGCTGGCCGGCATTGGTGCCGCGCGCGCTGGTGACCTTGTAGTTGCCGGTCAGGGTGATGATCTCGGTCTTGATGTCGTAGTCGATGCGATCAGCCACCGCGTCCATCCAAGTGCCATCGTCGAGCTGCTGCTTCATCGTGGCCTGCTTGCCGGTGAACACCGCACGCACGGCCTCGCCGTCCTTCAGGTAGATCTCGGCTTCGGACGAGCGGATGTCCAGCGAGCCCTGGGTGACGGTCACGCCCTGCGAGAGCACGGTCTTGCCATCGCCGGTGAGCACGCCCGACTGCGCGCCGGAGTCGATGTTCATGTTCTCGTTGCGGTCGGTGGACTTGGCAAAGGCAGCGCTGGGAACAAGGAGACCGAGCGCGAGTACGGCTGCAAAGGGAATCTTCATCGGGGTCCGTTCTACCGGTGGGGCCGCCCGGGAAACCGGGGGCGGATGGGTGGGCTGCCTGCCTTGCGCCTGTCCGGGGACGTCGCAGGAGGGCGGCGGAATCAGCGTCGGGGCGTGTAACGGCCCTTGGACTGGCTGAGGAAATGATACGTGTTGTTCTTCGAATCCACCTCGAAGCCAACGCCGGACTGTTCAATGCCGGGGCGGGTCATGGTGACCAGCGCATCGGTGCGGGCACGGTTCTCCTTCGGGAACACGTCCAGGTGGTCGGTGCGGAAGGTGGTCGGCACCACGCCCGGATCGGCCGGGCTGTCGCCGGCGACATTGCCGCGCAGCTTCATCTGGTCGCCCTTGGCGCTGAGCCAGCCCGTCTCGGCACGCAGGGTCCAGTGCTTGCCATCCTTGTCCGGCATCTCGAACAGCGGCGTGGCGATGTTGATGGTCTGGTCGCCACGCTGGCGCTCCAGCAACGGTGCGCGCAGGGTGGTCGATTCCTTGCCGTGCTCATCCAGGGCGACGACCTGGAAGTCGTGCAGGACGTAGTCCACGCCGACATCCTGGCCGGCAGTGGCCGGACCCTTGTCGCGGTTGCGCAGGGCCGCCCAGCTGCTGAGCAGGGCCGCCAGCAGCAGGCCGATGCCGAGCAGGGTGCGCCAGTTCAGGCTCGGCAGGTTCATGCGCCGAACCTCGCCAGGACCGCGTCCACATGTCCCTGCGCGGCCAGCAGGATGTCACACAGCTCACGGGCTGCACCACGTCCGCCATCGGCGCGGGTCTGCCAATGCACGCGCTCGGCGATCCACGGGTGGGCGTTGGCCGGCGCCACCGCCAGGCCGACCGCGCCCAGCGGTGCCAGGTCAGGCAGGTCGTCGCCCATGAAGGCCACCTGCTCCAGGCCGATGCCGTGCTGCGCACACAGCGCCTGCACGCTGGCCAGCTTGTCGCCCACGGCGATCTGGGTATCGATGCCGAGGTCGGCGCCGCGCCTGAGCGCGGACTGGCTGTTGCGCGCGGTGATCAGCACGGGGTGGATGCCGTGCTGCTGCAGCAGTTTCAGGCCCAGGCCATCCTGCACGAAGTACGCCTTGCTCTCGTTGCCGTCCTTGTCGTAGTACAGCCGACCGTCGGTGAGGGTGCCGTCCACGTCGAAGCAGGCCAGGCGGACGCGGGCCGCGGCGGCATGCAGGTGGGCGGGGAAGGCGGGCAGGGGGGACCAGGGCATCAGGGTGGCAGGCTCGGTGGATTCGGGTTGGGACGGTACAGACTGAATGGGGTCTACGGACTGTCGGTTAAACCACCCGGGCCCGCAACAGGTCATGAATGTTCAGGGCACCGACCGCCCGGCCCTGGTCGTCAACCACGATCAGGCCCGTGATCTTGTGGGTCTCCATCAGCCGGGCAGCCTCCACCGCCAGCTGGTCGGCGCCGATGGTACGTGGGTTGCGGGTCATCACATCGGCGATCTTCGCGGTGCGCACGTCCAGCGCGCTGTCCAGCGCCCGGCGCAGGTCACCGTCGGTGAACAGGCCGATCAGCACACCGTCGGCATCGACCACGGCGGTCATGCCCAGCCGCTTGCGGCTCATTTCGACCAGCGCCTCGCTGAGGCTGGCGTCGGCCCCCACGCTGGGCAGGTCCTCCCCGGTGTGCATGACGTCGGTGATATGCAGCAGCAGGCGGCGGCCGAGGCTGCCGGCCGGGTGCGAGCGGGCGAAATCGTCGGCGGTGAAGCCGCGTGCGTCGAGCAGGGCCACGGCCAGCGCATCGCCCATCGCCAGCGAGGCGGTGGTGCTGGAGGTCGGCGCCAGCGCCAGCGGGCAGGCCTCGGCCGGCACGCTGACGTCCAGGTGGATATCGGCGGCGGTGGCCAGGCTGGACTGCGGGCGGCCGGTCATGGAAATCAGCACGTTGCCCTGGCGCTTGAGCACCGGCAGCAGCATCAGCACTTCGTCCGATTCGCCCGAATAGGACAGGGCCAGCACCACGTCGGCCTCGGTGATCATGCCCAGGTCACCATGGCCGGCTTCGCCCGGATGCACGTAGAACGCGGGAGTGCCGGTGGAGGCCAGCGTAGCGGCGATCTTGCGGGCGATGTGCCCGGACTTGCCCATGCCGGTGGCGACCACCCGGCCGCGGCTGGCCAGGATCGCCTGGCAAGCCTGCTGGAAGGCCTCGCCGAGGCGGTCGGCCACGGCATCCAGCGCCTGCCGCTCGATCTCGAAGACGCGGCGGCCGCTGGCGACCAGGCCGGCAGGGTCGACGGAACGGGGGGGCAACAGGGATTCGGCCATGCGGACGCCACGCAGCGGAAGTAGAATGGAGGCACATTTTATTAGGAAAGCCCGTTGGACGCCGACACCATCCGCAACCTGATCGAAACCGGCCTGCCCGGCGCCCGCGCCGACGTGCAGGGCGACGATGGCGTGCATTTCGAAGCGACCGTGGTCTGCGAGGCCTTTGCCGGCAAGATGCCGCTGGCCCGCCACCGGATGGTCTATGCCACCCTGGGCGACCTGATGGGCGGCGCGATCCACGCGCTGGCGCTGAAAACCGTGACCCCGGCCGAAGCCGGCTGAACCGCAGAAGATCCCGAATACATGGCCAAGATCGTTGTGACCGGCGGCGCTGCGCTGCACGGTGAAGTGAGCATCTCCGGCGCCAAGAACGCCGTCCTCCCCATTCTCTGCGCGACCCTGCTGGCCGATGCGCCGGTGGAGATCACCAACGTGCCGCACCTGCACGATGTGGTCACCACGGTGAAGCTGCTGGGTGAACTGGGTGCCAAGGTCACCATCGACCAGGGCACGCTGTCGCGCGGCAGTGCGATCGTGGTCGACCCGCGTCCGGTCAACCAGCATGTCGCCCCGTACGAGCTGGTCAAGACCATGCGCGCCTCGATCCTGGTGCTGGGCCCGCTGCTGGCCCGCTTCGGCGCGGCGGAAGTGTCGCTGCCCGGCGGCTGCGCGATCGGCTCGCGTCCGGTCGACCAGCACATCAAGGGCCTGCAGGCGCTGGGCGCCGAGATCGTGGTCGAGAACGGCTTCATCAAGGCCACGGCCAAGCGCCTGAAGGGCGGCCATTTCACCTTCGACATGGTCAGCGTTACCGGCACCGAGAACGTGCTGATGGGCGCGGTGCTGGCCGAAGGCACCACCATCCTCGACAACTGTGCGATGGAACCGGAAGTGACCGATCTGGCGCATTGCCTGATCGCGCTGGGCGCGAAGATCGAAGGCCTGGGCACTGCCCGCCTGGTCATCGAAGGCGTCGAGCGCCTGTCCGGCGGCCGCCATGAAGTGCTGCCCGACCGCATCGAGACCGGCACCTTCCTGGTGGCTGCGGCGATGACCGGCGGCAAGGTCACGGTCAACCGTGCGCGCCCGAACACCATGGACGCGGTGCTGTCCAAGCTGGTCGAAGCCGGTGCGAAGATCGAGACCACCGACGACACCATCACCCTGGACATGCAGGGCAAGCGGCCGAAGGCGGTCAACCTGACCACCGCACCGTACCCGGCGTTCCCGACCGACATGCAGGCGCAGTTCATGGCGCTCAACTGCGTGGCCGACGGCGTCGGCGTGATCAACGAAACGATCTTCGAAAACCGTTTCATGCACGTCAACGAGTTGCTGCGCCTGGGCGCGGACATCCAGGTCGAAGGCCACACCGCCATCGTGCGGGGCAGCGAGCACCTGAGTGGCGCACCGGTGATGGCCACCGACCTGCGTGCCTCGGCCTCGCTGATCCTGGCCGGCCTGATGGCCAGCGGCGAGACCACCATCGACCGCATCTACCACCTTGACCGTGGCTACGAGAACATCGAAGAGAAGCTGTCTTCGCTCGGTGCCACCATCCGGCGCGTGCCATGATCCTGCGCGGCAAGTTCAGCCCGCGTCGCAAGGCGCTGCTGGCGCTGGTGCTGATCGTGCTGGCGTGGCTGGGCTACGCCTGGTACGCCAACATCGCCATCACCCAGGGCATCGAGCAGAAGGACATGGACTGGAATGGCGATGGCACGGTCTCGCGCGACGAGATCATCGAGTCGTTCTATGCGGTTGCGGTGAATGACAGCCAGGACGGCAACCGCCATTGCCGCACCTTCGTCTGGCGCAGCACCGGCGAGCAGATCCGCGTGGACTGCCGTACCGAGTTCAAGCCGGCGGCGGCCGAAGAAAAGAAGTAAGAAAAACGCCCGCGAAAGCGGGCGTTTTCTTTTCGCGGGGCCTGGGGTCGGAGCCCATCCCCGAGGGAATGGGATCCGACCCCGGCACTCAGTTCATCGCCTTGATGGTCAGGTCCAGGGCATCGCGGTCGTTCTCCCGCTGCAGCATGCGCGCCGGCACCGGGAACTCCGGCACGATCCAGGCGATCAGCTCCTTGTTGCCGTCGGCACGCGAGACCTTGGTCGCTTCGTAGCTCTTGCCGCCCACGGTGATCGACTCCTTGCCGATCACGCGGTAGGTCATGTTCTTGATGCGGCCTTCGTCGACCATGCGATAGGTCAGCGGCTTGCCGGCGGCGAGGTCACGGGCGATCGCCAAGTTGATCAGCAGCGCGTCCATGTCACCGGATTTCAGTGCGATAGGTCCAGCGCGGTCCGGCTTGATGTCGCCGGTCCAGGTGGCCTGGTTGCTGGTCCAGTTGTAGTTGGCCTGCACGTTGCGCTTCTTCACCAGCAGCGCCGAACGGTCCTGGCTGCTGAGCGGGCGCAGCTGGCCGCGCACTTCTTCGAACACGGTGCTCTGGCTCAGGTCGGCCAGCTGGTTCTTCACCTGCAGCGTGTAGCGCCACTTGTTGGCACCCTCGCTGCTCAGCGTCATGCTGCCATTGGCCTGCATGCCCATGTAGCTGGCCAGGTAATCGGCCTTGAACGGCTGCAGGGCCATGGCCGGCAGGCTGGCCACCGACAGCGCGGCTGCAGCGATCCAGGTGAGGGGGCGGGTCAGGGTGCTCATGCTCAGACTCCTTGGTATTCGATCAGGCGCAGATCGACGCGGTCTTCGCCGTCTTCGCGTTGCAGGATGCGCACCGGGGTGGGGACACCGTTGGCGATCCAGAGGATGGTTTCGTTGTTGCCGCCGTTGGTCCGGTAGACCCGCAGCGCGTTGTAGGACAGGTCGCCGACCTCGACGTTCTCGGTCTGCGGCGCGGCCTGGTAGTCGTGCTGGCGGACCTTGCCCATGTCCACGTAGCGGTAGTGCATGGTGGCACCCGGACGGGCATCCCGCATGATCGCCAGGTTGATCAGCAGGGCGCTCTGGTCGCCCGGCTGCAGCGGAATCGGCTGCGCACGCTTCTTCTCGACGTCGCCGGTCCACTGCGCGGTACCGGCCTGCCAGTTGTACGTGCCGACCGCCTTCTTGCCCAGGAACAGGCCCTTGCGCACCGTGCTCTGGCTCAGCGGTGCATAGGCGCCGGCGCGCTCCTCGAACACCGTGCTCTGCTCGATGTTCAGGCCCAGCACGCTGGCAAAGCCGCGGCGGCCGACCACCTGCATGTCGACCCGCCACTGGTTGCCGCCGGTATGGGTGACCTGCATGCTGGCGTCGCCGGCCTCCTTGCCTTTGTAGAAGGCCTGGTAGGTGGCGCTGAACGGCTGCAGCGGCGGCGGTTCCCACGCCAAGGCCGGCAGGGCCGGGGCCGCCGCTTCGGCCGGCGGTTGCACCGCTGGCACCGGCGCCGGAGCCGGCGAGGCAGGCGCCTGCGCCTGGCCCCAACCCACGCCGGGGAGCACGACAAGCGACAGCAGCAGCGAAGTGGACAGCAGGGTCGTGGTCTTCATGGAAGAGAGGAGCCGCAGGAGGTGGGCAGGATGCCAGCCCCGCAGTCAGCGGGGCGTGTGCGTGGGCGTTACCGGTTCAGGTTCCCGGCGGAATCTAGGGCCAGCGGGCTAAACAGGGGGTGACCGTCCAGTTGCGGCTGGCCCTCCCGTTCAGTCAGGCGGCCGGCGCACAGCAGCTGCAGCGTGGCGATCAGCAGGGGATGCTCCACCGCCAGCACACGCGCGGCCAGCGTGTCGGCGTCATCGCCGGGCAGCACCGGTACCCGCACCTGGGCCAGCACGGCGCCGGCGTCCAGCTCGGGTACGACCAGGTGCACGCTGGCACCGTGCTCGGCATCGCCTGCATCCAGTGCCCGCGCATGCGTGTCCAGCCCCTTGTGCAGCGGCAGCAGCGACGGGTGGATGTTGACCAGGCGGCCATTGAAGCGCTGCACGAAGGCGGCGCCGAGTATGCGCATGTAGCCGGCGCAGACGATCCAGTCCGGTGCGACCGCGGCCAGTGCGTCGCCCAGTGCCTGCTCGTAGGCGGCGCGGTCCTGGAATTCCTTCGGCGCATGCGCCCAGCGCAGGTTGGCGCTGACCCGCTGCAGCGCGGCGGCGGCCGGGCGGTCGGAAAATACGCCGACGACCTCGGCGCGCAGGCATCCCGCAGCGATGGCATCGAGGATGGCCTGCAGGTTGCTGCCGCGGCCGGAGGCAAGCACGGCAATGCGGGTGGGCGCGGTCATTGCGGGGTACTCCGGCGGATCAGCGGCCAGGTCAGCAGGCTGCCCACGGTGGCCATCAGCATGTCGGCATGGGCGTCCCACATGTCGCCCTGCTGCCCGTTGTAGGCCTCGGCGGCGTCCGGCGACAGGGCGAGCGCGATGGCCCATTCGAACCACTCGTAGACCAGGCTGGCGCACATCACCGTCATCACCGCCAGGGCGAAGGCCTGGCCGCGGCGCAGCGCCGGCCAGGCGTGACGTGCCAGCTGCAGCAGTGCCGGCGTGAAACAGACGCCGAACAGGAAGTGGATGAGGCGGTCGAAATGATTGCGCTGCCAGCCGAACGCCGCATTCGGCGACCAGCCGATCAGCGCCTGCGTCCACGCGTCGTAGGGAACGTTCGAGTACAGCCAGCGGGCGGCCACACAGTGCAGCGCGATGAAGCCGCAGATCGCGATGAAGGCACCGTTGCCCAGCCAGCCACCCCGGCGGTCGACCCACAGCAGGGCGCCCAGGCCGATCACGGTCAGCGTGCTGTGCAGCGCCTGCTCGGTGGGCCACAGCGGCTGGATCCAGCTGACCGCGAATACCGCCAGCACGGCAGCGAAGGCCAGCTTCTTGGGGCGCGAGAAACGGAAGGCGCTGGGCGAAGCGGTCGTGGGGAGGGCAGGCGCGGACATGGGAAGTCGATCAGGAAAGGGCGGGGCGTCTGCCGGCAAGTTCAGACGCGGAGATGGTCGCCGCGGTCGAACAGGGCGGCCATGTCAGGCTTGGACAGGAACACCCAGGCATAGGCGGTCAGGGCCATGCCCAGCGGGCCGGCCAGCACCGCCAGCCAGGCCGCGCGCTGGCACCAGGCCAGCCCGGTGCGGCGCGACAGCAGGCGCGCGGTGTGCAGCTGCACGAAGCCCAGCGCGGCAGCCAGCGCTGAAACGACGCCGTACACGGTGGCCAGTACCGCGCCATCGTCCAGCCCGCGCGAGCTGGCAACCAGGCCGATGAAACCGAGGAAGGCCAGCGCGGCCATCCAGTGGAAAACCGCCAGCGCGTAGAACAGCACCTTCAGCGTCTGCAGGTGGCTGCCCAGCTGAAGGTGCGCCAGGGTCTGCTGCGGCAGCGGCGGCGGTGCGCCCGGGCTCGTCATGCCGCCGTGCCCGCTGTGTCGAACGCGGCCTTGACCTGCGGACGCAGCAGCGTGATCAGGCTGAGTACTCCCAGCACGGTACCGATCGGCGTGAACAGACAGGCCAGCCCGGCCACGATCAGGCACAGCAGGTAGCGGCGGCGGCGGGCCAGGCAACGGCCGGCGTAGGCCACGAACGCGCCCAGGGTGACGCCACCGAACACGATGACACAGCCGATCACGACGAACATCCAGCCGAACACGCGCTGTTCGGCCGGCGACGAGGGCTGGCCGCCGGAGTTCATCGGCAGGTTGCCGGTGAGCGCGGTGACGCCGAGCACGATGTGGACGATGAAGATCAGCGAGAACAGCGCGATCAGGCCGCCGACCACGTAGTGCGCGATTGACAGCATGCGCAGGTGGTCGGCGTCCTGGGGGCTGAACGCCGGTACCGCCGTCGTTGGCGGCGGCACGGGGGTAGGGGGCAGCGGGGGCATTGCGTCCATGCGGGCTCCTCGGGGCCGGGTTCAGCCGATGTGGACGCGCTCGGCGCCTTCAGCAGTGACCACCTGGCCGATGGTCCAGTGGTCCAGGCCCTGCGCCTTGACCGCCTCGGACACGGCGGCGACCTGGTCGGCTGCCACGATCAGCACGAAGCCGATGCCGCAGTTGAAGGTGCGCCACATCTCGCTGTCGGCCACGGCGCCTTCCTTCTGCAGCCACTGGAACACCGGCGGCAGGGTCCAGGACGATGCCCGGATGTCCAGGCCGAGGCCGTCGGGCACCACGCGGATGATGTTCTCGGTCAGGCCGCCACCGGTGATGTGGGCCATGCCGTGGATGGCCTCGCCGTGCGACTTCAGCAGTGCCAGGATCGGCTTCACGTACAGGCGGGTCGGTGCCATCAGCGCGTCGACCAGCTTCACGCCGCCCTCCAGCTCCAGGTCGGCCGGGCGGCCGGCGCGGTCGTAGATGCGGCGCACCAGCGAGTAGCCGTTGGAGTGCGGGCCGGACGAGGCGATGCCGATCAGCACGTCGCCGGCGGCCACGCTGGCGCCGTCCTTCAGCTCGCTCTTCTCGACCGCGGCGACCGTGAAGCCGGCCAGGTCGTACTCGCCCGGGGCATACATGTCGGGCATCTCAGCGGTTTCGCCGCCGATCAGCGCGCAGCCGGCCTCGGTGCAGCCGTTGGCGATGCCGCCCACGACCGCTGCGGCGGTGTCGATGTCCAGCTTGCCGGTGGCGAAGTAGTCCAGGAAGAACAGCGGCTCGGCACCCTGCACCAGCACGTCGTTCACGCACATGGCGACCAGGTCGATGCCGATCGTATCGTGGCGGTTCAGCTGGTGGGCCAGCTTCAGCTTGGTGCCCACACCATCGGTACCCGACACCAGCACCGGCTCGCGGTACTTGTTGGACAGGTCGAACAGGGCGCCGAAGCCGCCCAGGCCGCCCATCACTTCCGGGCGGAAGCTGCGCTTGACCAGGGGCTTGATCCGCTCGACCAGCGCGTTGCCGGCGTCGATGTCGACACCCGCGTCACGGTAGGTGAGGGGGGAAGGGGCGGAAGACGGGGTGTTGGTCACGGGCGTCGGCGCTGGCAGGGGTTGAATGAGCGATTTTAACAGGCCGCATTGGCGCAAAGGCCGTATTCGGGCAACAATTCCCCCGGATTCGTCGAGCCAATGGATGTCCTGATGCGCCGCAGCCTGATTCTGACCCTGCTCCTTGCACTGAGCCTGCCGGTGGCCACGATGGCCCAGAGCGGCCTGCGCACCGAGGGAGATGTCGCCACCGCTTCGGGGGCCTACGAGGCCGAAGTGCCCGTCAACAGCCAGGCCGAGGCCGATCGCAACGGTGCCCTGGCCCGTGCCCTGAGCGTGGTGCTGGGCAAGCTGTCCGGCGACCGCAACGTGATGTCACGCCCCGGCGTGGTGCAGGCGCTGCGCAATGCCAAGGACTACGTGGCCAGCTACGACTACAAGCAGGACCAGAGCGTGGGTGCCAGCGGCGCACCGAGCTTCCGGACCCTGCTGGTGGCCCGCTTCCGCGAGGATGACGTCGATTCGCTGGTCTCGGCGCTGGGCCTGCCGCTGTGGCCGCAGCCGCGACCGAAGCCGGTGCTGTGGCTGGCCGTCGACGACGGCAGTGGCCCGCGCCTGGTCAGCGTGCAGCAGGCCAATGCCGCCCGCCCGCTGCTGAACCGCGCCATCGAGCGGGGTTACAAGCTGGGCCTGCCCAGCGGCGGTGCTGCCGAACAGGCCCTGGCCGGTGCCATCTGGCGCCAGGACAGCGCCGCCGTGGCCCGTGCCTCCTCGCGCTACTCGCCGCCGATGCAGCTGATCGGCAAGCTTTACCGCGCCAACGGTGGCTGGCAGGCGGACTGGGTGTTCGTCGACAACGGCCGCGAACTGAACAAGTGGACCAGCAAGGACGCCAACGCCATGCGCGCGATGGCCGCCGGTGCCGACGGTGCCGCCGATGCGCTGGTCAAGCGCTATGCCAAGGCCGGCGTTGCCGTCGGCCAGGCCGGCACCTACCGCCTGGTGGTGACCGGCATCAACAGCGCCGATGACTACCTGCGGCTGGCCGCTGGCCTGCGCGAGGTGCCGGTGGTGCGCAACGTCACCCCGCTGCACGCCTCGGCCGGCCAACTGGAGCTGAGCGTGGAGATGACCACCGGCCTGGCCGGCTTCAACCGCATGCTTGGCGACAACGGCGTGCTGGTGCCAAGCGCGCCGCTGCCGGCCCTGCCGACCCCGATCGATGACACCACCGGTGCCCCGGTGGCCGCGCCGGTCAGCAACGAGTACCGCCTGCGATGATCCTGAGCCCGGAAGCTGAAATCGCGCAGTTCCTGCGCCGGCTGAAGTACATCCTGTTCGCCGGCCTGATCGGCTGGGTGGTGTGGCTGCTGGCGCCGATCCTGACCCCGTTCGTGCTGGCACTGGCGCTGGCCTGGCTGGGTGACCCCCTGGTGGACCGCATCGAGGCCACCGGCCGCTCGCGCATGACCGGCGTGGTGCTGGTGTTCGCAGCGATGGTGCTGGTGATCGTGGCACTGCTGCTGGTGCTGGTGCCGATGATCGAGCGCCAGATCACCACCCTGATCGCGGCCGCGCCGCAGGCGCAGGCGTGGCTGATGCAGACCGGCATCCCCTGGTTCGAGCACAAGACCGGCCTGGAAGTGATGCAGTGGCTGGATCCGGACCGCCTGATCGAATGGGTGCGCAGCCATTGGCAGCAGGCCGGCGGCTTCGCCACCACGTTCATGGGCTACGTCTCGCGTTCGGGCTTTGCGATGGTGACCTGGGTGGTCAACATCCTGCTGCTGCCGATCCTGGCGTTCTACTTCCTGCGCGACTGGGACAAGCTGGTCGAGCGGGTGGCCTCGGTGATTCCGCGCAACCAGATCGGCACCATCAGCGCGCTGGCGCGTGAATCCAACGAGGTGCTGGGTGCGTTCATCCGTGGCCAGTTCCTGGTGATGCTGGCGCTGGGCGTGATCTACGCCGGTGGCCTGTCGCTGGTCGGCCTCAAGCTGGGCCTGCTGATCGGCCTGATTGCCGGCCTGATCAGCTTCATCCCGTACCTGGGCGCGACCACCGGCGTGCTGATGGCGGTGATCGCCGCGCTGGTGCAGGCGCAGGGCTTCGACCTGAAGCTGCTGATCCTGGTCGGCGTGGTGTTCACCGTGGGCCAGCTGCTGGAAAGCTACGTGCTGACCCCGCGCATCGTCGGCGACAAGATCGGCCTGCACCCGGTGGCGGTGATCTTCGCGGTGATGGCCGGCGGCCAGCTGTTCGGCTTCCTCGGCATGCTGCTGGCGCTGCCGGTAGCGGCGGTGACCAACGTGCTGCTGCGCTATGCCCACCAGCGCTATCGGCAGAGCGAACTGTACGTGGGCGAGAAGCCGGCGATCGTGCTTGATGGCGTGGTCGACGCGCCCCATATCATCGTTCCGGACGACAAGGGCCCCGACCTGAAGTGATGGGTGTGCCGCAACTGCCGCTGGCCCTGCATTACCCGCGGGACCAGCGCCTGGAGACCTTCATCGGCGCGCCGGATGGCGCGCTGGCGCAGCTGCGCGCGATCGCGGTTGGCGCCAGCCACGACTGGGTCTACCTGGAAGGTGCGGCGGGAACCGGCAAGACCCACCAGGCGCTGGCGATGTGCTCCAGCGCCGAGCAGGCCGGACGGTTGCCGACGTACGTGCCGCTGGCCAGCGCCGCCGGCCGTGTCCGTGCGGCGCTTGATGGGCTGGAAGCGCGCGAACTGGTGGCGCTGGACGGCCTGGACGAGGTTGCCGGCAACCGCGAGGATGAGATCGCGCTGTTCGATTTCCACAACCGTGCGCGCGCTGCGGGCGTGACCGTGCTGTACACGGCACAGAAGGCGCCGAGCGAACTGGGCCTAGTGCTGCCGGACCTGCGCTCGCGGCTGGGTCAGTGCGTGCGCGTACTGCTGCAGCCGCTGGATGAGGAAGGGCGGGCGGCCGTGCTGCGCGAGCGTGCACTGCGACGCGGCCTGGCCATCGACGAAGCGGCCATCGAGTGGCTGCTGTCGCACACCGGCCGTGAGCTGGGTGGATTGATCACCCTGCTGGACTGGCTGGACCGCGAATCGCTGGCGGCGAAGCGGCGGATCACCGTGCCGTTCCTGCGCCAGGTGCTGGAAGAAGGCCGGCCTCGTTACTGAGGGATGTTGTTCGGCAGGGCTGCGCCCTGCACCCGCAGAAGCAACGTCAACGTCAAAAGCTGGCTTCCTGAGGGGAGGCGGGGCGCTGTGGGCTTGCGGGGCCGCCGTAAACCCGTCCCTGGGGGCTTGGTCGCCGCATCCATGCGGCTCACACCCCGCAAGCCCACAGCGCCCCGCCT